>CAZUZD010000262.1:0-9009 GCA_964624465.1 uncultured Isosphaeraceae bacterium | reverse complement strand
CTTCCCCGCTTGCCCGCCCGGGAGCCGCCTTCCCGGCCCTGCGGCCTCGCCGCCTCCGCCGCCACCCCCGGCTCCGCGACCTGGTGCGCGAGAATACGCTGAGCGTGCACGACCTCGTGTATCCGCTGTTCGTCTACCACGGCCAGAACCTGCGCCGCGAGATCAGCTCGATGCCGGGCCAGTACCAGCTCTCGCTCGATCGCCTGGGCGAGGCGGTGGACGAGGCGGTTGACCTCAAGATCCCGGCGCTGCTGCTCTTCGGCATCCCCGCGCACAAGGACAGCACCGGCACCTCCGCCTGCGACGACGCCGGCCTGGTGCAGGAGGCGACCCGGCTGATCAAGCGGCGGGCGCCCGAGATGCTGGTCATCACCGACGTCTGCTTCTGCGAGTACACCGACCACGGCCACTGCGGCCCGCTGGCCGAGATCGGCGGCCGGCTCGACGTCGACAACGACGCCACGCTCCCCCTGCTCGCCCAGCAGGCCGTCAGCCACGCGCGGGGCGGGGCGGATGTGGTCGCCCCCTCGGGGATGATGGACGGCATGGTCGGCGCCATCCGCGCCGGCCTCGACGCCGCCGGGTTCGAGCACCTCCCGATCCTCTCGTATGCCGCCAAGTTCGCCAGCGCCTTCTACGGCCCGTTCCGCGACGCCGCCGAGAGTGCCCCCAGCTTCGGCGACCGCCGCGGTTACCAGATGGACCCGGCCAACGGCGACGAGGCGCTTCGCGAGGTCGCCCTCGACCTGGCCGAGGGTGCCGACCTGATCATGGTCAAGCCGGCCCTGGCGTACCTCGACATCGCCCGGCGGATCAAGGACGAGTTCAACGTCCCGCTGGCTGCGTACAACGTCTCCGGCGAGTACGCCATGGTGAAGGCCGCCGCCCAGCGCGGCTGGATCGACGAGCGCCGCACCGTGCTGGAGCTGCTGACCGGCTTCAAGCGCGCCGGTATCGACATGATCCTCACCTACCACGCCCCCGACGTCGCCCGCTGGCTCCGCGAGGGCTGAGCCCGGCCGCCGCCGCCGCACGACTCTCCCGCCACACTCCCGCCCGCAACGGAACCCCGACCGATGGACGCGACCACCCCGGCCCGCTCGCGGCCCGATTTCGCCCTGCCCCGCAGCCACGCCGCCTTCGTGCGGGCCAACCGGGTCATCCCGGGCGGTGTCAACAGCCCCGCCCGTGCCTTCGGCGCCGTGGGTGGCGAGCCGCCGTTCATGGCCAGGGCGCAGGGGCAGTACCTGTACGACATCGACGGCCATCAGTACGTCGACCTGATCGGCTCGTGGGGCCCGATGATCCTGGGCCACGGCGCCCCCCGGGTGAAGGCGGCCATCGGCGCGGCGCTCGAGACGGGCACGAGCTTCGGGGCCCCGACCGAGCGCGAGGTCGAGATCGCCGAGGTGGTGGCGCAGGCGGTGCCCTCGATCGAGAAGGTGCGCTTCGTGTCGTCGGGCACCGAGGCGGCGATGTCGGCCGTGCGGGTGGCGCGCGGGGTCACGGGCCGCGACAAGATCGTCAAGATGCGGGGCCACTATCACGGCCACGTCGACGCCCTGCTCGTGCAGGCCGGCTCGGCCGCGACCACGCTGGGCCAGCCGAATTCTCCGGGCGTCACCGCCGGCGCGGCGGGCGACACGATCCTGGTCGACTTCAACGACGCCGACGCCGTGGCCGGGGTCTTCCGCGCCTATCCGGGGCAGGTGGCTGCGGTCCTGCTCGAACCGGTCGCCGGCAACATGGGGCTCGTGCCGCCACGACCCGGCTACCTGGAGCGGCTCCGCGAGCTCTGCACGAAGGAGGGGGCGATCCTCTTCTTCGACGAGGTCATGACCGGCTTCCGCCTGGCCCTGGGCGGGGCGCAGGAGCGGTTCGGCGTCACGCCCGACCTGACCGCCCTGGGCAAGATCATCGGCGGCGGCCTGCCGGCGGCGGCCTACGGCGCGGCGAAGGGGATCATGGACTTCGTCTCCCCCGCCGGGCCGATCTACCAGGCGGGGACCCTCTCGGGCAACCCGCTGGCGATGGCCGCCGGCCTGGCCACGCTCACCAGCCTCCGCGACGAGCCGCCGTACGCGAAGCTGGAGGCGATCAGCGCCCGGCTGGAGGAGGGGCTGAACCGCGCCGCCCGCGACGCGAAGGTGCCGCACGTCGTCCAGCGGGTGGGCAGCATGATCACCCTGTTCTTCCACGACGGCCCGATCTGGAACTACGAGGACGCCAAGCAGTCCGACACCGCGCTCTTCGGCCGCTTCTTCTGGGAGATGCTCGCCCGCGGCGTGTACCTGCCGTGCAGCCAGTTCGAGGCCGCGTTCGTCTCGGCCGCGCACACCGAGGCCGACATCGACCACGTCACGACCGCCGCCGCCGAGGCGATCCGCGCAGCGACCGCCTGATCCGACCGAACTCTCCCTCCGCCGGAACCCTGCTCATGACCGATCGCGTCGTCCGTCCCGCCCGGGTCCGGAGGCCCGGCCGGGCCGCCTGGCTGACCGTCGTGCTCCTTGGAGCGACCCTCGCCACGGCCCAGGAGCCCGCCGCTCCGGGGCCGGGTGCCGGGGCTCAGACCCTGAAGCAGGCCGCCGCCGGCCGGTTCCTGATCGGCGCGGCGGTCGGCACGCGCTCGCTCGACAACCCGAAGCTGGCGGAGCTGATCGCCGGGCAGTTCGATTGCCTGACGGCCGAGAACGAGTTCAAGCCCGCGTCGCTCCGGCCCAGGCCGGGCGAGTTCCGGTTCACCGCGGCCGACCGGATCGCCGACTTCGCCCGCGAGCATGGCCAGCAGCTCATCGGACACACCCTCTGCTGGCACAGCCAGGCCCCGCGCTGGCTGTTCCAGGACGCCGACGGCCAGCCCCTGCCGCGCGAGCAGGCGCTGGCGAACCTCAAGGCCCACATCGACGGCGTCGCCGGCCACTTCAAGGGCCGCGTGCACGGCTGGGACGTGGTCAACGAGGCGATCAGCGACCAGCGGGAGGGCTACCTGCGGCACACGCCGGCCCTGCGCGCCATCGGCACGGACTACCTGGTCAAGGCGTTCGAGTTCGCCCAGGCCGCTGATCCCGATGCCGAGCTGTACTACAACGACTACAACGTCGAGCAGCCCGAGAAGCTCTGGAAGACGGTGCGGCTGGTCCGCGGTCTGAAGGCCGCCGGCGTGCGGATCGACGGGGTCGGCATCCAGGGGCACTTCAAGCTGGGCGACCCCGGCGTGGCCGCGCGGCTGGACCGGGCGATCGCCGCCCTGGGCGCCGAGGGCGTGAAGGTCATGATCACCGAGCTGGACGTCGACGTCCTGCCGAGGGCCACCCCCGGCGCCGACGTCGCCGCCCGTGAGGCCGGCGGGGCGAACCCGTACGTCGACGGCCTGCCGCCGGAGGTGGCCCGGGCCCAGGCGGAGCTTTATGGCGCGATCTTCGCCGTGGTCGCGAAGCACCCGGGCGTGGTGACGCGGGTGACCTTCTGGGGCACGCACGACGGCACGTCCTGGCTCAACGGCTGGCCGGTGCGGGGCCGGACGAATCACCCGCTGCTCTGGGACCGGAGCCTCGCGCCCAAGACGGCGCTGGCGGCCGTGCTCGGGGCCCTGGACCCGACGGCGGCCGTCGGGCGCCCGGCCGCGCCGGGAGAGTCGGCGCCGAACCCGCATTGACCGGCGTGGGGCTCTGAGCTACTGTCCCGCCGCACGTCGCGGCCTGCCGCCGCCGGTCCCGCCGGACGCTTTGATTCTCACCGCGAGCCCTCAGCAATCCTGCGTCCGGACCCGGCGATTCGGAGGCCCTGGCGTCGATTCGGGCGACCCCATGGATGGGGCTGCACACCGGTCGGTGCCTGCGACGGGCGAGGGTGGGTCATGGATGATATCCCCGCCGGTCCGGCGAGTCCGGGGCCTCGGAGGCCGACGCTCACGGTCGTGATCCCCGTCCGCGACGGGGGCCTCGACTTCGAGCGCTGCCTCCGGGGCCTCCGCGCCTCCCACCGTCACGATTACGAGCTGGTCGTCGTCGACGACGCCTCCGCCGACGGCTCGGGCGACCTGGCCCGCCAGTACGGCGCCCGGGTGCTCCGGCACGACGCGCCTGGTGGCCCGGCCGCCGCCCGCAACACGGGCGCCGAGGCGGCCACGGCCCCGATCATCTTCTTCCTCGACGCCGACGTCGTCGTGCATCCCACGACGCTCGACCGCGCCCTCGCTCGCTTCGAGGCCGATCCCGCCCTGACGGCGCTCTTCGGCTCCTACGACGACCGGCCCGCCGCCCCCGGCCTGGTCAGCCAGTACCGCAACCTGCTGCACCACTACGTGCACCAGCGTGGCGAGTTCCGGGACGAGATCCGGCCCGCGCACACCTTCTGGACCGGCTGCGGCGCCATGCGCACCGAGGCCTTCCGCCGCGCCGGCGGCTTCGACCCCCGCCTGTACCCGAAGCCGGCCATCGAGGACATCGAGCTGGGCTACCGGCTCACCGGGGCCGGCCACCGGATCGTCCTGGCCCGCGACGTCCTGGCCACGCACCTGAAGCGCTGGACGTTCGGCAACATGGTCCGCACCGACCTGTTCCGCCGCGGCGTGCCGTGGATGCTGCTGATGCTCCGCAGCCACGTGGCCGAGACCGACCTGAACGTCAGCCGCGAGCAGCGGCTCTCGGTGCTGGCCACCGGCGCCGGCCTGCTGGGCCTGATGCTGGCGCCCTGGATGCCGTCGGCCCTGAGCGTGACCGTGGCGGCCCTGCTGATGGTCGTGGCGTTGAACCGCGGCTTCTACGGGTTCCTGGCCCGGTGCCGGGGCCTGGGGTTCGCGGTGGCGTGCGTGCCGCTGCATCTGGTCTACTTCTTCTGCTGCGGCCTGTCGGTGCCGCTGGCCCTGGCGATCCGCCTGGTCTCGGCCGGCCGGACCGTCGCCGAACCGGCCCCGGTGCCGGCGCCCGGCGTCCTGCGGCGCGACCCGAACGGGACCAACTCGTCGCCGCGGCCACGGCTGTCGGCGCCCCGGAGACGCTCGCGATGGACACCCCGCTGAGAGTCGCCCTGGTCCGGTCCGACACCCGCCGCAATGCCGTGGCCGAGGCCCTCGGCCTCGTCGGCCCGGCGGCCCTCTCGGCCTGCGAGGGGCCCACCGCCATGCTGCTGGCCCCGCCCCGCGGGCGCCGTGGTCGGATGGCCACCTCGGCCGACACCCTCTCGGCCGCCCTCGACATCGCCTTCGCCGGCGGCGCCGACCGCGTGACCCTGGTTGGAACCGGCGTCGACCGCTCCGAGTATCGCCGCGAGGCCTGGGGCCGGCCGGTCGACTTCCACGACCTGAACGCCGCCGGGCCCGACGCCTGGGTCCCCCTGGCGCTGGCGACCCTCGACGGCCCGCCGCACGAGGTCCGCGTCGCCCGCCCGATGGTCGAGGCGCACGGCCGCGTGGTGCTGGCGACCCTGGCGACCGACGGCCTGGCCGCCGTCCGGCTCGGCCTGGCGACGCTCACCGAGGCCGTGCACCCGGCCGATCGGATCTGGCTCCGCGGCACCGCCGACCCCGCCGGCTGGCACCCCGGCCGGCTCCGGCGGCTCTGGACCCGCCTGGGCGCCCACCTCCGGCGGCTCGACCGCCAGGATGGCCACGCCCGGCTCAACGCGACCGAGTCGGCCTGGCTCCGGCAGGCCGAGTCGTACGCCCGCAACATCGTCCGCCTGGCCCGGCAGATCAACCCGACCCTGACGGTCGTTGACGGCTTCGAGGCCTACGAGGGGGACGCCCCCGAGAGTGGCCGCCGGGTCGCGCTCGGCGCCGTCGTCGCGGGCACGGCGCCGCTGGCGGTCGACGCGGTGGCCGCCAGCGTGCTCGGCCAGAACCCCCGGCGGATCCCGCACCTGGCCTACGCCGAGGCCGCCGGGCTCGGCTCCACCCAGCTCGACGCGATCACGGTGCAGGGGGACCCGATCGACCGGGTCCGGCAGCGCGGCCGGCCGCACACCGACACCAGCATCGTGCAGCACTGGGCCCGCAGCGGCCACGCCAGCACGCCGTCGAGCCGGCACCGGCCCCGGGCCGGCCGCAGCACGCCCAACGGTGGCCCCGGCCACTGAGTTCGTTCTCGCCTCCGGGGCAGACGGATCGTCCCGCAGCCCCGCTCCTGGAGTCTGAGCACCCATGCGGATCGGCTTCGACGGCACCTGCCTGGCCAACCGCCGCGGCTTCGGGCGGTTCGCGCGTCAGGTCCTGGGCGCCCTGGCCGTCGGGCCGGCGCCGCACGAGCTGGTCGTGCTGGTCGACGAGCCCTCGCGGGCGGCCCTGGAGGCCGACGGTACCCTGCCGGCCGGCTACGAGGTCGTGCCGATCCCCCTGCGACGACCGGCCGCAGCCACCGCCCGCCGGCAGCGCGGCCTCGGCACGCTGCTGGCCCCCGGCCGGGTCGCGGCGAAGGCGGGGCTGGACCTGCTCTATTTCCCGGCCACCTACAGCGCCTTCCCGGTCTGGAACGTCGGCAAGGTGGTCGTCACCCTGCACGACACCATGGCCCTGACCCACCCCGACTACTTCTTCCCCACCCGGCTGGGCCGCTGGGCCTGGTGGCTGAAGGAGACGGCCTGCGTGCGGCGGGCCGATCGGGTGGTCACCGTCTCGCAGACAGCCCGCCGCGACATCGCCGGCTACTTCCGGCTGCCCGAGGAGCGGATCACCGTCGTGCCCGAGGGCCCCGCCGCCCCGTTCACGCCGGCCCCCGACGGCCCCGAGTCGGCCGAGGTCCTGCGGCGCTACGGGCTCGATCCGGCCCGCCGGCAACTGCTCTACGTGGGCGGCCTGAGCCCGCACAAGAACCTGGTCCGGCTGATCGAGGCGTTCGCCCGCCTGGATGCCCCCGACGTCGACCTGGTCCTGGTCGGCGACCCCGGCGACGTCTTCCACACCCACGTGCCCGAGCTGCGGGCGGCGGTGGCCCGCACCGGCTGCGGCGACCGCATCCGGCTGCCGGGCTTCGTGCCCGATGCCGAGCTGGCGCACCTGTACCGCCGGGCCTATGCCCTGGTGCAGCCGTCGCTCTTCGAGGGGTTCGGGCTGCCGGCGGTGGAGGCGATGGCCTGCGGCACGCCGGTGGTGTGCAGCCGGGCCGGCTCGCTGCCCGAGGTGGTGGGAGACGCCGGCTGGTTCTTCGAGCCGACCGACGTGGGCTCGATCACCGACACGATGGCCGGGCTCCTGGCCGATCCCGAGATCCGCGATCGCCTGGCCGCGCGGGCGCTGCGGCGGGCGGCCCGGTACCGCTGGGACGCCGCGGCCCGGGCGCTCTGGGGGGTCTTCGACGAGCTGCTGACGCCGGCGGGTGGGCCCGAGGCCGGTGCGTCGGCCCCGGCCCCCGGGCCGATGGGGCTGCGGCGCCGGGCGGGGTCGGGACGGGGTCGGGTGGTGCGGGTCGACCCGTCCGAACGAACCGAACCGGGGGCCGGTGCGTAAGAAGGATCGAAAAGCGGGCTCATCCGGGTTCGCTTTCGTCAGGCCGATATGATAGATTGGTCCGGCTTGAATTGACCCCGATTTGCTGATCCCCGCCGGCTGTAGGCCGAGACACACACCTCGGGACGGTTTCTCTCCGCGTTGGTCTACCTGCGCTCGACTTCTTCCCGCTCCGGTGCGACCGGACCCCTAGCGCGACCAGGCCGACTTGGATGCGACGCCCGATCCAGCCCCGCTGGACCGGACGTGACGTGCCCTCCGGGCGCCCCCGCGGCACCCGGCCACGTCGGCCGCGACGGACGCCACAGGTGCCGCCAGTGGGTGGGGCGAAGGAGTGATTCGCAGTGCAAGTGTTGATGACCGACGAGAGCCCCGCCGATTTTGCCGCGCTGGGTCTCAATGAGGTGTCCCAGGCCGCCCTCGAGCGCGCCGGGTTCACCGCTCCCAGCCCGATCCAGGGCCACCTGATCCCCTCGGCGCTGGCCGGGCGTGACTGCCTCGGCAACGCGCCGACGGGCACCGGCAAGACCGCCGCGTTCCTGCTGCCCCTGATCGAGCGCATCGACGAGCGCGACCGCCGGCCCCAGGCCCTGATCCTGGTGCCGACCCGCGAGCTGGCCCACCAGGTCGGCCGCGAGTTCGAGCGGCTGGCCTTCGGCCGCCGCACCCGCGCCGCCGCCCTGGTCGGCGGCGAGCCGATCGGGCGTCAGATGCGGCAGCTCAGCGGCTCCTGCCAGCTGATCGTCGCCACCCCCGGCCGCCTGCTCGACCTGATGAACCGCGACGCGATCCGCTTCGACGGCATCAAGATGGTCGTGCTCGACGAGGCCGACCAGATGCTCGACATCGGGTTCCAGCCCGACATCGACGCCATCCTCGACGCCGTGCCCACCCCGCGCCAGACCCTGCTGCTGTCGGCCACCATGCCGCCCGGCGTGCGGGAGATGACCAAGCGGTACCTGTTCGACCCGGTCGACGTCCGGCTGATCCCCGAGGACGCCGACGCCACGGTGAAGGCCATCCGCCAGGCCTACATCATGGTCCGCGACCATCACCGCCTCGACCTGCTGCTCGCCCTCCTGGAGCGTGAGCAGCCCGGCCGGGCCCTGATCTTCTGCCGCACCAAGCATGGCGCCGACCAGCTCGGCAACGTGCTCCGCGAGCGCGGCCAGCGCGCCGAGCCGATGCACGGCGACCTCTCGCAGTCGCGGCGCAACCGCGTGCTGCAGTCGTTCCGCACCGGCCGCGTCGCGCTGCTGGTCGCCACCGACGTCGTGGGCCGCGGCATCGACGTGCCGGGTATCACCCACGTCATCAACTTCGACGTGCCCGAGGACCCCGAGCACTACGTCCACCGCATCGGCCGGACCGGCCGCATGGGCAAGGACGGCGCCGCCTACACCTTCGTGACCCCGGGCCAGGGCAAGCTCCTCGACCAGATCGAGAAGTCGATCCAGCGCGAGCTGGACCGCGACGAGGTCGAGGGCATCCCCTCGCCGACCCGCCCGCTGCCCCCGCCGCCGGCCGGTCGCGGTGGCGCCGGCCCTCGCGGCCGGGCCCCGTTC
>CAZUZD010000261.1:0-9020 GCA_964624465.1 uncultured Isosphaeraceae bacterium | reverse complement strand
CGCTGACCTGGAGGAAGGCGAGCTTCGGCGGCAGGCCCTCGATCGCCTCGGCCATCGCCCCGGTCGGCTGCCAGCGGGCGCCGGCCTTCTCCTCCAGCGCCAGGGCCTCGCGGGCCAGGTCGGGGCTGGCGGCGATCACGAGATGGGTCTTGCCCACGGCCACGGTGAGCTTGAGGTTCGTCAGCGCCGCGATCTGGGGCGGCAGGTTCAGCAGGTACGTCACCGGGGTGCTGGAGGTCATCTTGAACTCGGGCACCGCGTTCTTGGCCGCGGCGCCGCCGGGCCGGCTGCCGCCGGGCGCACCGTTGGGACCGCCGGCGGGCGGGGCGGGCATGAGCACGGCGAGCTGCTTGTTGGCCACGCCCATCAGGTCGCGGACGGTCTTCGAGACGGCCGGCTGGTCCTTGATGTCGACGAGCGCGGCGATCCTGGGCACCTGGAGGCCGGCCAGCGGGTTGATCGCGGCCATCGCCGCGCCGAAGCCCGAGGACTTCGTCGGGAGCGTGTACAGGACGACCTGGGGGCCGAGCTTGGCGAGCAGGTCCTTCCGGAGGTCCTTCTTGAGGCTCTTGCGGACGGTGGTCTCGAGCTGGTCGAACGGCTGCGTGCCGCCGCCGGGCACGGTGGCGGCCAGGTCGCGGAGCTGGTCGTAGAGCTTCGGCATGTCGACGGCCAGGAACGTGACGCTCTCGACGGCCTCGGGCGCCGGCGGCAGCTTGGCGAGGTCGAGCGTGGCGGTGTCGAACAGCCCGAGGACCCCCTTGCGCGGGGCCGGGGCCTCGAGGGTCACGTCGGTGCGGAGCGCCGCTCCTTCCAGCGACCAGCGGTAGGTGACCTGCTTGATCTCGTTGAGGCCCAGGTCGGCCGCCTGGGGCGGGAAGGTGCCCGCGGGCACCGGGGCGAAGGCGATGGCGACGGGCTCCAGGCCGGTCTCGGGCTTGAGCAGGGCCAGCCGGCGCGCGTCGGTGGCGAGGGTGGCGTCGGGCTTGCCGTCGAGGGCGGCGATCACGGCGTCGACGTCGGAGGCCAGGACCAGGTCGCGGTCCTGCTCGATCCACCAGCCGTCGCGCTCGCTGCCGGGCCGGAGCACGACGCGGCGGTTGCCGGCCTTGGTCACGGGCTTCACGCCGGGGGCGGCCAGGCCGGTGGTGCCGAGCAACCGGCCGAGCCTCGGTCGGGCCTCGGTGGCGAAGGCGTCGCGGATCACGAGCGTGGTGCCCGGCGTCCCGCCCGGGGGCGCCGGGTGGACCGCGAAGACGAAGCCCTTCTGGAACAGGTGCTGCACCAGGGCCGCCGTGTCGTCCCCCGTGAGCTTGCGGCCCGGCACGCTGGCCAGCGCCTGCTCGGCGACCTGGCTGATCATGGCCGTGAACATCGCGCCGGTCTTCGTGTCGGCCAGGATGCCCTGGGCGGCGGTCTTCGCCCACGCCTCGCCGTGCGCCTCCAGCCCCTGGAACTCCAGGTAGAACTGGACGCCGGCCTTGGGCACGTAGCGGGCCAGGGCATCGACCCCGGCGGCCGTCGCGGTGGCCGCGGCCCCCGGCGACGGCCGGTCCTGGGCCCGGGTCCGATCCGGGGAGCCGGCCAGCAGGAGTGCCAGGGCCAGCAGGGAGGAGCACAGCGGATGACGACGCAAGGTGGGGGTCCTCGATCGAGGGGCGCCGGGCGGTGGCTCTCGTCGTGGCCCGGACGCGGGGCAGTCGGCTCGCGAAGCTCAATCTCGGCGCGCATCGTACCGGGCGCCGCGCGGCCGCGCCAATGACGCGAACCCTCCGATTGGTCGGCCCGGAACTGCGGGTGATGGCCTATGCGGAGCCGACCTCGCCGATGAGTCGCAGAATCGAGCGTTCGACGCTCCGGAGGATGAAGCGAGCGAACGGCTTGCACCGGCCGTCGTTGGCCGACTCGAGCGCGGACAGGTACTCCGCCCGCTCCCCCACCTCGATGACCGCGAGCGGATAACCATGCCGCAGCAGGTGATGATTCATCAGCAGGCGGGCCGTGCGGCCGTTGCCGTCGGTGAACGGGTGGATGGCGACCAGGTTGTAATGCAGTTCGGCCGCCTGGAGCGCCGGCGGCCGTCCCTCCGCATTGGCCAGTTCGAGCAATCGGGGGATCAGGTCGTCGAACTTGTGGCTGCCGGGGGGGATGAAGCGAGTCCCCTTGATCAGCACCCGACCCGAGCGAAATCGCCCGGCCGCCTGGGGGTCGATATCGGCGAGCACCTGGGCATGGATCTCGAGGAGGTCGTGCTCGGTCAGGGGCCGGGGGTGGTCCTCGGCCAGTCGCTCGAGCCTCCGCAGGGCGCGGTCGTGATTGCGGGCCTCGTAGATCTCGCGCAGCAGCTTGCCGCCGGCCGGAGCATACCCTTCCAGCACAAGCTGGGTCTCGCGGAGCGAGAGCGTGCTGCCCTCAATGGCGTTGGAGTGATAGGTGAGCTCGACCCGGAGCGCTTCCACCGAGTTGTCGAGGACCCGGCCGGCCGTCCGCTCGGCGCGGTAGCGGGCGTGCACCGACTCGACGGCCCGCAGCTCGGGCGTCAGCACCTCGGCGAGGCCTCCAAACGCCTGGAGGGGCTCGGGCAGGGGCGACCGATCGGCCGGGCCTGGGCGATCGGCCGGCGGATGTGAGGCGGGTGGCGGGAGCATCCTCCTACCGTATCACGGCGGCGCGGCCGAGTCAGCCGACCCGAAATCGGCGGTGGCCGCCCCGGGGCCGGGCGCGCCGGGGGCGGCAGTGGGTACACTGGAGGGCCCGGGGCGCGACTGCGATGGCGCCCGGGGTTCCGGCAGGGGGGCGTGCGGTGGCCAAGAAGAAGAAGGTGCGGGTCCAGCTCCGCAAGAACGTCCAGAACCGCACCCGCGGCAACGACCTGACGCGCGGGTTCCGCCAGGACGAGCAGCGCACCGGCGACTCGCCCTCCGGCGAGCGGATCCGCGCCAAGGGCGCCCTCTCGCGCCGCCGCACGATCATGACCGACGCCGACGCCAGCGCCGGCGCCGGCGGCGACGCGGTCTCGCAGCTGGCCGTCGACCTCTCCGAGTGCCTCACCGGCCGGGTGATCCGGGTGCACGGGCTGGAGTCGATCGTCGAGGTGCCCGAGGGCCGCCAGTACCGCTGCGGGGTGCGGCGGCTGCTGAAGTCGCTGGCGATGGACGAGCGCAACGTCGTCACCGTCGGCGACCGCGTCTGGTTCCGGCCCAGCGGCGAGGAGCAGGGGCAGATCGAGAAGGTCGAGGCCCGCGCCGGGATCGTCACCCGCGGCTACCGCCGCCGCGAGCAGATCCTGGCCGCCAACATCGACCGGATCCTGATCGTCAGCGCCTTCGAGTCGCCCGGCCTGAAGCTCCCGCTGATCGACCGGTATCTCATCTCGGCCGAGCGCGGGGGCGTGCGGCCAGTGATCGTCCTGAACAAGGCCGACCTCGTCGACCTGGCCGTCTTCCAGTGGGTCATCGGCCTGTACACCAGCCTGGGCTACGAGACCCTGGTGACCTCGGCCGCCGACGGCCGCGGCCTGCCGCGGCTCCGCGAGCTGCTGGCCGACGGCGTGACCGCGCTCTCGGGCCAGAGCGGCGTGGGCAAGAGCACGCTGATCAACGCCGTGCAGCCGGGGCTGAACCTCCGCATCGGCGAGGTCAGCGACTGGACCTTCAAGGGCAAGCACACGACCACCAACGCCGAGCTGATCCGCCTGAAGGGCGCCGGCTACGTCGTCGACACGCCGGGCCTGCGGCAGTTCGAGCTCTGGGGCGTGAACCCGGCCGAGCTGGAGGGGGACTTCGTCGAGTTCCGCCCCTACATCCCGCGCTGCAAGTTCCCCGACTGCTCGCACACCCACGAGGGGGACTGTGCCGTCAAGGACGCCGTGCACTGGGGCCAGATCCACATGGGCCGGTACGAGAGCTACCTGAAGCTCTACTACCAGAAGCCGCTGGACTCCGACTGACCGGCCGCGTCAGCCGGCGGGCCGGATGACGTCGACGGCCGGGGGCTCGGTGGCGGCCGGGCGGCCCAGGGCCTCGGGCGGCAGCCGGCCCTCGCGGAGGCTGGCGGCCAGGATGGCGCGGGCCCTGGGCTCGATCGCGCTGGCCTCGACCCGCGCCACCACGGCCTCGATGTCGTACGGCACCCGCTTGAGCTCGATCTTGCCGCCATCGATGACGGCGTAGGCGGCGCGCGGGTCGCCGTCGCGGGGCTGGCCCACGCTGCCGGGGTTGAGCACGACCGTGCCGCCGACGCGGAGGTTGAACTGCATGTGCGTGTGGCCCACGCACACGATGTCGGCGTCGCACTGCGACACCCGGCGGGCCCAGGCGTCGGGGTCATTCATGAGGTACTCGTCGAGCGGGTCGCGCGGGGTGCCGTGCACGAGCAGGAACCGCTTGTCGCCGAGCACGATCCGGCGGGTCAGCGGCAACTGCACCAGGTAGCGCCGCTCGTCGGGCCCGAGCGCCTCCCACTGGATCGGCCGGCTGGCGCGGGTCAGGTAGCGGTAGCCCAGGTCCCCCTCGACGGGCACGCCCTGCGCCACGCCGTGGTCGTGGTTGCCGCGAATGCCGTGGTGCACGTGGGCCATCGCCCAGCGCACGCACTCGGCCGGGTCGGGGCCGTAGTCGACCAGGTCGCCCAGGCAGAGGCAGACGTCGTGCGGCTCGTCGATGGCCGCCAGGGCGGCGGCGTTGGCGTGGATGTCCGAGACGATGAGGATGCGCATCCGAACTCGCGAGACGGGGCCAGATTTCGGGGCGCTCAGGGCGCCGACGGGTGCCAGCGGTCGTGCCAGAGCTGGAACATGAGCAGGGTCCAGAGCGGCTTGCGGTGGTCGCGCACGCCCTCGCGGTGCTCGCGCACCCGGCGGACCACCTCGTCCGCCCGGAACAGCCCCTGCGCCCGGAGGCGGTCGGGGCCGAGCTGCTCGTCGAGGAGCCTGCCCAGCGGACCCCGCAACCAGCTTGCCACCGGCATGCCAAAGCCCTTCTTCGGGCGGCCGGCGACCGACCCCGGCAGCCTACCGGCCACCGCCCGCTTGAGCAACCGCTTGGTCTGGCCCCGGCCGTACTTGTACGACGCCGGCAGCGCCGAGACCCAGTCGACCAGCGATGCGTCCAGGAACGGCGCCCGCACCTCCAGGCCGCACGCCATGCTGGCGCGGTCGACCTTGAACAGGATGTCCTCGGGCAGGTACGTGTCCTGGTACAGCAGCAGCGACCGCGTCAGCGGGTCGGCCCCGGGCGCCAGCCGCGCGGCCCGCGCCAGGTGCTCGGCCTCGACGTCCACCGCCGGCGGCTCGACGAGCAGGTCCGTCAGCTCGGCGCCGCTGAACGACCCCAGCCAGCGCTGGTGCGCCAGGGGCAGGGGGACGCCCGCACCCCTGAGGAACTGCTTGAGCTTGAAGTCGAGGCTGAAGTTGCGATGGTCGACCGGCAGCCGATCAACGGCCGTGCCGGCCAGCCGGCGCGCGGGGCCGGGGAGGCGGGCGAAGAGGCCGGCGGCGCGCTCGGCGCGGAAGGTCGGGTAGCCGGCGATCAGCTCGTCGGCGCCGTCGCCGCCGAGGGCGACCGTCACCCGCTCGCGGGCGAACCGGCTCAGCAGGTGCGTCGGCAGCACCGAGGCGTCGCCGAACGGCTCGTCGAGCCAGCCGGCCACCGCCGGCAGCAGGTCGAGCACGGTGGCGGCCGAGCAGGTGCGCTCGTGGTGGGTCGTGCCCAGGTGCCTGGCCACGGCGCGGGCCGGTCCGCTCTCGTCGAAGCTCGGGTCCTCGAAGCCGATCGAGAACGTGTGCACGCCGGCCGCCGGCTCCAGCTCGCAGAGCGCCGCCGTCACGCTCGACGAGTCGAGCCCGCCCGACAGGAACACCCCCAGCGGCACGTCCGACCGCCGGTGCCGCCCGACCGCCGCCCGGAACTCGTCCCAGAACGCCGCGGCCGTCGCCTCGAACTGGCGCTCGCCGGGCGCGTGCGCCGGGTCGGGCACCGGGGGCGTCCAGAACCGCTCGATCGTCAGGGCCCCGTCGTGCCAGACGAGCTGGTGGCCGGGGGGAAGCTTGCGCAGGCCGCGCCAGATCGAGTGCGGGGCCGGCAGGTACTCGTAGAACAGATAGCGGGCCAGGCCGTCTTGATCGAGGCCGCGGTCCACCTCGGGGTGGGCCAGCACCGCCTTGGGCTCGGACCCGAAGGCCAGGCCGCCGTCGGGGAGCCTGGCGTAGTACAGCGGCTTCTGGCCCATGCGGTCGCGGGCCAGCACCAGCCGGCGCCGGGGACCGTCCCAGAGGGCCAGGGCGAACATGCCGTTGAGGTCGCGGGCGAAGGCCGGCCCGCGCTCCTCGTACAGGTGCACCAGGCTCTCGGTGTCGCAGCCGGTGGCGTAGGTGTGGCCGCGGCCGATCAGGTGGGCGCGGAGGTCCAGCTCGTTGTAGAGCTCGCCGTTGTAGCTGACCCAGACGGTGCCGTCCTCGTTGGCCATCGGCTGGCCGCCGCCGGCGACGTCGATGATCGCCAGCCGGCGGTGCCCCAGGGCGACCGGGCCGTCGAAGTACTGGCCGTCGCCGTCCGGGCCGCGATGGGCCAGGGCGTCGGTCATGCGGCCCAGCACGCCGCGATCGGCGGGCCGGCCCCCCGCGTTGACGAACCCCGCGATCCCGCACATGGCAGTGGATTGGCCCGAATGCTCGACGGTCCGGCCCGCGCCCGACCCGGTCCGGCCCCCGTCGGCCGTCGCCCCGGCAACCCGTCCCGAGCCAGCGTATCCGATCGCCGGCGCCCGCCGGTAGCCCGCCGCCGGGCCGGCGGCCGTTGATTCCGGCACGCCGCCTGCCTAGGCTGAAGAGAGGCCCGGCCGCTGCGCCGCGGCCGTTCGTCATGCCGCGCCCGCGCTGGCGACCCCCTCCCGTCTCGATCCGCGCGCGTTCCCGGAGCCGCCCGCCCATGGCGTCGTTCGAACCGATCGACCACTTCGATCCGGCCGTTGGCCCGCCGCCACGGCCCACCACGCCGCCCGTGCGCCGGGGGTTCCTGGTCGTGCTCGCCGGCCTGCTGCTGGCCGCCACCGCCGTCTACGGCATCCCGTTCGTCGCCGAACGCGCCGGCTACCGCTACGAGGCCGGCCGCTCCCGCGCCGCCTATGAGCACCTGACCCGGCTCGACAAGCAGGGCGTCCTGGGCGAGGCGTCGGCCCTGTTCCGCTCGGCGACGGTGGCCGTGGGCCCGGCCGTGGTGAACATCAGCTGCTACAAGCAGGTGAACTTCCAGCGCCGGGGGCCCAACGGCGGCGCGGCCGGCCCGATGTCGGGCCTGGTCCGCTCCAGCGTCGGCTCGGGCGTGGTCGTCGATCGGGTCCGCGGCCACATCGTCACCAACGGCCACGTCGTCGACGGCGCCGACGAGATCATGGTCCGGATCGGCCGGGGCTCCGAGCTGCGGGCCCGGCTGGTGGGCGCCGACAGCAAGACCGACCTGGCCGTGCTCCAGGTCGCCGGCCCGCTGGCCGTCGAGGCCCCCTGGGCCGAGACCGAGTCGGTCGACGTCGGAGACTGGGTGCTGGCCATCGGCAGCCCGTTCGAGCTCGAACAGTCGGTGACCGCCGGCATCGTCTCGGCCATCGGGCGCAAGAACCTCCGGATCGTCGGCGACGGCGGCGGCTACGAGGACTTCATCCAGACCGACGCCGCCATCAACCCCGGCAACTCGGGCGGCCCGCTGGTCGACCTGCGGGGCCGCGTCGTCGGCATCAACACGGCCATCTACGCCCCCAAGAACGAGGACGGCTCGGGCGACGGCCGCAACTCGGGCATCGGCTTCGCCATCTCGGCCAACCTGGCCCGAAGCGTCGTCGAGCAGCTCATCAAGAACGGCCGCGTCGTCCGCGGCTACCTGGGCGTCGTGCTCGACAACGTCGACCCCGAGCAGGTCGCCGTGCTCAAGCTGCCGGTGGCCAAGGGCGCCGTCGTCATCGACCTGGAACCGCAGGGACCCGCCGAGCAGGCCGGCCTGAAGCCCGGCGACGTGATCGTCCAGTTCGGCGACCAGCCGATCGACGACCTCGTCGACCTCCGCAGCCGCACGGCCGCCGCGCCGGCGGGCACCGAGGTGCCGCTGAGCTACTACCGCGACGGCCAGCGTCAGACGACCCAGGTCCGGATCGCCGAGCTGCCGATCCTCGTCACCCTGGGGCTGCGGCTCCGGGAGGTCGAGGCCGGTGGCGAGTCGGCCGTCTTCATCGATGGTATCATGCCCGGCAGCCCCGCCGCCCGCGCCGGCCTCCGCCCCGGCCTGCGGATCGCCGCCATCGCCAACCGCCCCGTCAAGCGCCGCGAGGAGGCGAACAGCATGGCCGACCGCCTCGACCCCGCCCAGGGCATCCCCCTGCAACTGCTCACCCCCGACGGCCAGCTCCGCGAGGTCGTCCTCGGCGGCCCCAGCCGCTGACCCGCCACCCCACCGCAACCACCAATCTCCGGGATGCCCGGGTTCCGCTTGCGGAGCCCGGATCCGGGTGCCTCCGCCTGAGTTTCCGTGTGCCGGGGCCTGAGCGTCAGCGGGGCCACGACGACGCTTCAGCGGCGTCCGGATCCGGGCTCCGAACGCGGAACCCGGGCACCCCTGCGGCCGACGATTCCGAGGCCTCGGCGGCGCGGCCACGCGGCGCTCAGGCCACGGCACACGGATCGGCGTTCCGCAGGTCGGCCGCGTCGGTCCCGCTCGCGGCGGTCAGGAGCCGGCACGGGCCCGGGCGACGAAGGCGGCGACCAGGTCCGGGTCCTTGCGGCCGGGGGCGGATTCGACCCCGCCGGCGACGTCGACCATCCAGGGGTGCACGGCGGCGACCCGCGCGGCCACATTGGCGGGGGTGAGGCCGCCGGCCAGGATCAGGGGCAGCCGGCGGGGCAGGGCGGCGAGCAGCTCGGCCGGGATCGACTGGCCGGTGCCGCCGGGCACGCCCGCCACGTACGCGTCCACCAGCACGGCGTCGGGCTCGTGCCCGAGGGCCCGGCACGCGGCCAGATGCGCGGCCATGGCGTC
>CAZUZD010000260.1:0-9021 GCA_964624465.1 uncultured Isosphaeraceae bacterium | reverse complement strand
CGCGCTGGCCACGGCCAGGTACGTCTTGCCGGTGCCGGCCGGGCCGATGGCGAAGACGAGCTCGTGGTCGCGGAGGCTGTTGAGGTAGCGGGCCTGGCCGTCGGTGCGGGCCTTGACCGAGCGACTGCCGTCGCCGCGGATCTCCAGGCTCCCCGGCACGTCCTCGACGTGCGCCAGCACGCCGTCGATGGCGCTGGCGACGTCGCCGGGCGAGAGCGCCTTCTGGCGGCGGTAGAGCCGGCGCATCTCCTCGAAGACCTGGCGGGCCTGCTCGATGCGCTCGGGCTCGCCGTCGAGACGGATCTCGCCGCGACGGGCCAGCACCTTCACCCGGGTCGCGTCGCGAACCTGGCGCAGGAACTGATCCCGGCTGCCGAAGATCGCGAGCTCCTCGTCGTGGTTTTCCAGGACGATCGTGACTTCCGGCATCGAATGCCTTTCGCCGACCCACCGCGACCCCGACCGCCCGTCAAACGACGCGCGGCGGGGCCCCTCCGGCCGGCCGATCGAGTATTATGGACCGAAATCCCCGGACTTGGCAACGCCGACTCGCGACGCGCCGCCGGGGAACGGGTGAACGCCGGTCCATCCTACGAGCGGGACCGGAGACTGTTCGACCCGAACCGGCGCCGGCCGGTTCGCTCAGGGGCCGAAGACCAGCCAGTAGCCGTAGGCGATCGGGCCGGCGAACAGGAGCGAGTCCATCACGTCGAGCACCCCGCCGAAGCCCGGCAGCGTGTCCGAGGCGTCCTTGCGGGCGCAGTCGCGCTTGATCATCGACTCCATCAGGTCGCCGAGCATCGCCGCCGCCGACACGACGATGCCGAAGCCAATCGCCGCCGGCCAGCTCAGCACCGGCACCCGGAACCAGCGGCCGATCGCGAAGACCAGCAGCGCCGTCAGCGAGCCGAAGATCAGGCCGCCGACGGCCCCCTCGATCGTCTTGTTCGGGCTCAGCACCGGCCAGAGCTTGTGGCGGCCGGCGATCCGCCCGAAGGTGTACGCCCCCACGTCGCACCCCTTGGCGGCCGTGATCAGGGCGGCGACCGGGATCAGGCCGTGGCAGGGGCCGTCGAGCCATCGCAGCTGCACCACGAAACTGCCGAGCACGCCCACGTAGGCCGTCGCCAGCACGGTGCCGGCGATCGTCGCCATCGTGTTGCCCGGGCGAGAGAACTGCACACTCTGCGCCACGAAGCTGAACATGACGACGCCGACGAACGCGAGCAGTGGCCAGGCCAGGGCGTTGATCGCCGCCGCCGGCAGGTAGGCGTCGTCGCGGGGCAGGCGGCTGTCGGCCAGCAGGTGCTCGATCAGGTGCGGCAGCCAGTTGGCCACCGCAATCGCCAGCACGCCGCCGAAGACGGTGTTGCCCGAGGGCCGGGCGCTGCTGGCGTTGAGCAGGTCGATCATCTCGAGCGCCACCCAGCCCAGCACCACCGTGGTCGCGATCGACCAGAGCGGGTACCAGGGGGCGAAGAACCACTCGTCGCCGAAGAGCACGAGGACGAACAGCGCGATCAGGGTCAGCCCGGTCGCGAGGCGGTGGGCGAGCATGCGGACCTCGAGCGGCCGTACGGGGCATGGGCAGACCGCCGGCGGCAGTCAGCGCCCCCGGGGGCAATCCGGCGACGGTCGGACGCCGGCGGGGTCGGGTCGCGACCCTCACCCCATCTTAACACGCCGCCAAGCCATCGCGCCCATCTCGCCACGGCAACGGCCGCGATCCCCCGGTCCGGGGCCGGTCACTCGGCGCCGGCGGGGCTCGGCAGGGCGCCAAACTTCCGCTGGCGGCCAGCGTAGTCGCGGATCGCCCGGTGCAGGTCGGCGGCTCGGAAGTCGGGCCAGAGCACGTCGGTCACGTGCAGCTCGGCGTAGGAGATCTGCCAGAGCAGGTAGTTGCTCACCCGCAGCTCCCCGGCCGTGCGCACCATCAGGTCGGGGTCGGGCATGCCGGCGGTGTACAGGTGCGCCTCGATGGCCGCCTCGTCGATCGTCTCCGGGTCGAGCCGGCCGGCCTGGACGGCGCGGGCCAGGGCCCTGGCGGCGTCGACCAGCTCGGTGCGACCGCCGTAGTTGATCGCCAGCGCCAGCACCATGCCGGTGTTGCTCGCGGTCAGCTCGGCGGTGCGGTCGATCTCGGAGAGGATCTCGACCGGCAGGCCGTCGCGGCGGCCGATCATCGTGAGCCGGACGTTCTGCTCCATCAGCTCGGCCCGCTCGGCCACCACGAAGTGGCGGAGCAGCCGCATCAGGAACCGCAGCTCGCGCGCCGGCCGCTTCCAGTTCTCCACCGAGAGGCAGTAGAGCGTCAATTGCTCCAGGCCCAGGCGGCAACCCTCCTCGGTCACCGCCCGCACGCTCTTGATGCCGGCGCGATGGCCCACGATCCGCGGCAGGCCGCGGTTCTGGGCCCAGCGGCCGTTGCCGTCCATGATGATGGCGACGTGCCGCGGCAGCTGCTCGGGCCTCAGCCCCAGCGCGGCGATCGTCTCCAGACCCTCGGTCGAGATCGTTGGGGTCGGCACGGGCTCGATCCTCAAGCGGCCTCCACGCGGCCCGTCACTGGCGACGGGCCCCTGCTCTCACCCGGACACTCGTCCCGCCAGGATCGGCGGGCACTCAGGAATTGACGTGCAGGGTCGCGGTCCGGTCGGGGCCGACCGAGACGATCGACACCGGCACGCCGACCTTCTCCGACAGGAACCGGACGTAGCGGCGGGCGGCCTCGGGCAGGTCGGCCCACTGCCGGACGCCGCTGATGTCCTCGCTCCAGCCGGGCAGGCTCACATACACCGGCTTGAACCGGGCCAGGTCGTCCAGGTGCGCCGGGAAGTCCTCGACGCGACGGCCGTGCTCGTCCTCGTAGGCCACGGCGACCTGGAGCGTGTCCAGGCCGCTGAGCACGTCGAGGAGCATGACGGCGATCTCGGTGGCGCCGCTGACCCGCGCCGAATAGCCGGTGGCGACGGCGTCGAACCAGCCGCACCGGCGGGGGCGGCCGGTGACGGTGCCGTACTCGCGGCCGATCCGGCGAATCCGCTCGCCCGTCTCGTTGTCCTGCTCGGTCGGGAACGGGCCGGCGCCCACGCGGGTGGTGTACGCCTTGACGATCCCGATCCAGCGGTCGATGTGCCGCGTCGGCACGCCCGAGCCCGCGGCGATGCCGGCGGCGCTCGAGTTCGAGCTGGTCACGTACGGGTACGAGCCGTGGTCGATGTCGAGCAACGAGCCCTGGGCGCCCTCGAACAGCAGCCGGCGACCCTGCCCGATCGCCCGGTGCAGCCAGGCGGTCGTGTCGGCCACGTAGGGCTTGAGCCGCTCGGCGTAGCCGAGGTACTCGTCGGCCACGGCGGGGGCGTCGAACGGGGTGAAGTCGGTGAGCATCGCCGAGAGCAGGCGGTTCTTGGCCGCGATGATCCGGCCCAGGCGCTCGCGAAACGAGTCGGGGTGGAACAGGTCGGCCACCCGGATGCCATGCACCCGGCCCACCTTGTCGCGGTAGCACGGGCCGATGCCGCGGCGGGTCGTGCCCAGGTGGTCGGCGGCCGACGAGGATTCCTCGCTGAGCCGCTCCTCCTCCAGGTGATACGGGAGGATCACGTGGGCCCGGTCGCTGATGTGCAGCCGCCCGGAGAAGTCGACCCCCTGCCCGGCCAGCCGCTCGATCTCCGTCAGCAGGGCCGGCGGGTGGATCACCAGGCCGTTGCCGATGACCGCGTCCACGCCCGGCCGCAGGATGCCGGTGGGCACCAGCGACAGCTTGTACGTGACGCCGTCGGCCACGACTGTGTGCCCGGCGTTGGCCCCGCCCTGGTAGCGGACGACCACGTCGTACTGGTCGCAGAGCAGGTCGACAATCTTCCCCTTGGCCTCATCCCCCCACTGGAGGCCCACCACGCAGGTCGATCCCACGGCTGACGCGCTCACTTTCCCGGATTCAGGCCAATCCTGCCTTTGCGATGCAAAGACAAGAGACTACCGCCCGGTCCGGCCGTCGTCAACGACCGGCCCCGCGCGGCGGCTGGAGGACTCTCCGGGCCGGCCCGCCGCACCGCTGCGGGGGCCCCAGGAGAGGGAAAACTGGGACGATTCGCCCGTCAGGCCCGGGACAGCTGTGCCCGGAACTCGGCGAACAGGTAGTGGCTGTCGTGCGGGCCGGCCGACGACTCGGGGTGGTACTGCACGGCGCAGACAGGCAGGCGGGTGTGCCGCAGCCCCTCCAGCGTGCCGTCGTTGAGGTTGACGTGGCTCGGGACGACGTCGGCCGGCAGGCTGGCCGGATCGACCGCGAACCCGTGGTTCTGGGTGGTGATCTCGACCTTGCCCGTCCGCTCGTCGCGCACCGGGTGGTTGGCCCCCCGGTGGCCGAACTTGAGCTTGTACGTCTTGCCGCCCAGGGCCTGGCCCAGGAGCTGATTTCCCAGGCAGATGCCGAAGATCGGGATCCCGCGGCTCTCGGCCGCCTCGCGGATCAAGGTCCTGAGCACCTGGATCGGCCCCTCGAGCGCCGACGGATCGCCGGGGCCGTTCGAGAGGAAGATGCCGTCGGGCCGGTGCTCCAGGATCGCCTCGGCGGAGGTCCGGCCGGGGACCACCGTGACCTTGCAGCCGGTCTCGACGAGGTGCCTCGGAATGTTCCACTTCATGCCGAAGTCGAGGGCCACCACATGCGGCCGGGGAGCCGTCGTCGCGGGTGTGCCGTACGGATGGCCGACCAGGTCGGAGTCGAACCCCGGCTCCCAGGTCGCCGGCCCGGCCGGCATGACCTCGCCGGTCAGGTCGCGGCCGACCAGGCCGGGGCTGTCCTTGGCGCGCTGCACCAGGCGGGCGTCGTCCAGGTCGGTCGTCGAGAGGATGCCCTTCATGGCGCCCCGGACCCGGGTGATCCGGACCAGGGCGCGGGTGTCGATGCCCTCGACGCCGGGGATGCCGTGGGCCTGCAGGTACTCGTCGAGCGAGCCGCTCGACCGGTAGTTGCTGACCAGCCGGCTCAGCTCCCGCACCACGAAGCCGCGGACCCAGGGGCGGCCGCTCTCGACGTCCTCGGCGTTGACCCCGTAATTCCCGATCAGGGGATAGGTCATCGCCACGATCTGGCCGTTGTACGACGGGTCGGTCAGGATCTCCTGGTAGCCGGTCATGGAGGTGTTGAAGACGACCTCGCCGTCCACCTCACCCCGGGCCCCGAAGGCCTTCCCGGTGAATACCGTCCCATCCTCGAGCGCGAGCTTGGCGATGTCCATCGGCGGTCTGACCGGCTCCGGCGACTGGGTCTCTGGGGAAACGTTCCGCTCCGGGCGCAACCCCATCAGCATAGCCGATGGCGCACCGCCCGTGCTACTCCGCGCCGCCGGACGCCTGCCGTCAGCGGAGTGGGCGGGCCACCAGGGCGTCGGTCCCGAGCCTGGCGACGGTCAGCAGGCTCAGGAATCCCACGGCCACGGCCACGAGCGCCAGCAGGGCTGCGGGTCCGGAGCCACCGGGCTGGCCGAGCTGGTCGAGCACGGCGGGCCCGATCGGCTGCGAGCGGGAATCGGGGGCCAGCACCAGGGCCGCGGCCGTGTCCAGCCCCGCCAGGCAGGCCACCCGCACGGTGCTGCCCACCAGCGGCGGCACCAGGCGGGGCCGGCCGATGGTCCACCAGGCCCGCGACCGGCTGGCGCCCAGCGTGCGGGCCATCTCGATCGGGCCCCGCCCCACACCCGCCCGCGCCTCGGCCACGGCGTCGAGCAGCGCCGGCCAGTGCAGGAACAGTTGCACCAGCACCAGCAGCAGGCCCGGCACCGCGCGGGGGTCGAGCAGGTGGCCGATCCCGCCCACCACTCCGCCCGATCCGGCCAGCAGCCGGGCCCCCAGCAGCACCCCCACGGCGGGGGCCAGCGGCGGCAACCCGCGGAGCCACCGCGTGCCCCGTGGCAGGATCCCCCCGGCGCGGTCGTCGGGGGCCACGGCGAACAGGGCCAGCGGCATCCCGAGCCCCGCCACCAGGGCACCGATCGCCAGCGAGACGACCAGGGGCGTCCAGGGCAGCAGCCCCACCATCGCGAGCGCCTTGGCCCGGAGCCCCACGTCGGTGCGCGGGCGGGCCGCGACGGCCAGGTCCAGCAGGCCGGCCACCGGCACGAGCATCAGGGCCGCCCAGGCCAGCGTCACCAGGCCCGCGAGCAGGGCAATCCCGGTCCGGGCACTCCGGCGCGGCGGGGTCGGCTCGACGGCGGGGTGCGTTCCGCGCAGGTCCCCGCCCCAGCGCCGGCAGACCGCGCGGCCGAGCAACGCCAGCCCGACGGCCAGCAGCGCCAGCACCGCCGCGCGGGAGCTCGAGCCGGGCTCGACGGCCGCCTGCACGAGCTGCCACGGCAGGGTGCGCCGCAACCCGAGCACCAGCGGCGCCCCGGGTTCCATCAGGCTGAGCGCGAAGACCCCGCCGGCCGCCCGGGCCGAGTGCGGCCGGACCAGCGGCCGGATCAGACCCCGCCACCGCGTGCGACGCCCGCCGCCGGCCAGCCGAGCCGCCTCGATCCAGCCCGGCGCGATCCCGTCGAGCGCCCGAGACGCCGCCAGCGCCACCAGCGGCACGCCCCACCCCAGCTGCGACCACGCCAGCACCACCCAGTCCAGCACCGAGTCAGCCGCCCCCGACGCGGCCAGGAGTCCGAGCGATCCGAGCCGGGCCCGGAGCCCTTGCAGGCCGAGCGCCGTGGCCAGCGGCGGCACGCCCATCGAGGCGACCGCCAGCCCGAAGACCAGCGGGCGGCCCCGGCCGCTGGCATGGGCCAGCCGGGCCAGCCAGACCCCGATCCGGCCCGAGAGGATCGCCACGACGGTCGCCAGCACCAGGCTATTGCGGGCGGCCTCCAGCACGTACGGGTCCAGGGCCGCCAGCGCCAGGTGGAAGGCCGTCGGCCGTGGCGAGCCACCGGGCCCGTGGTCGACCACCGCCGCCAGCCCGAGCGCGACGAGCGCGCCCAGGCCCACCGCCAGCGGCAGCAGGCCCACCGCCCGCCGTAGCCATCGCCCCAGGACCATCAACAGCCTCCCCCGAACCGGGTGCGATCGATCACGAGCCGCTCGCCGGCGCGAACCGGCCGGGGAGCACGACGACGTGCTCCGGCAACACCGAGAGCGTGACCCCCTGCCCCGGCCGCAGGTCGCCGAGCTGGCTCTGGAGGCAGAGCACCTCCAGGGGGCAGTCGCCGGGCCCCCGGCATTGCAGGCGCACCAGCTCCCCCTCGAACGTCGAGCGGTCGAGCGTCGCTGGGAGCCGGTTGGCCCCGTTCGGCACGGGCAGGCGGATGGCCAGCGCGTCGGGCCGGATCGCGAGGGTCACCGGCAGGCCCGCGCGGATCGGACCCGGCTCGCTGCGGCCGATGAGCCGGCCCAGCGGCGTGCGCACCACCACGTCGCCGCCCGGCTCGCCCGACTCGACCTGGCCCTCGATCAGGTTGATCGGCCCCAGGAACCGCGCGGCGAAGCTGTTCAGCGGCCGGTTGTAGACCGCCGCCGGCGGCCCGACCTGCACGAGCCGGCCCAGGTCGAGCAGCCCCACGCGATCCCCCAGCGCCAGGCCCTCGCGCGGCTCGCCGGTCAGCACGAGCGTGGTCGTGCGGGTCTCGGAGCGGAGCCGGGCGAGCTGCTCGCGGAGCTCGACCCGGCTGCGGGGCTCGAGCGCCGCGAACGGCTCGTCGAGCACGAGGACCCGGGGCTCGATCACCAGCGCCCGGGCCAGGGCCGCCCGGCGGCGCTGCAACGGGTTCAGGCTGTCGGGGTACCGGCCCCCGAGGCCGTCGAGCCTCGCGGTCACCAGCGCCTCGTCGACGCGGGCGCGACGGTCGTGGCGACCGAGCCCGCGGGCCCTCAGGCCATAGGCGACGTTCTCGGCCACGCTCAGGTGCGGCCAGAGCGACTCATCGGCGAAGACCACTCCCACCTGGCGTGCCTCAGGCGGCAGGGTCTGCACCGCGCGCTCGTCGAACCGGATCAGGCCCTCATCGGGCTGCTCCAGGCCGGCGATCAACCGCGCGATCGTGGTCTTGCCCGAACCGGCCGGCCCGAGCAGCACGAACAGCTCGCCGGGCTCGACCACCACCGGCAGCGCGGGGTCGAGATCGATCACCGCCACCCGATCGAACCGCTTGACCAGGCCTTCCAGGCTGAGTCGGGTCATGCGCGGGCCTCCCTGCTGGTCTCGGACCCGGGATCACCCCGCCGCCCCAGCCCCTCGCCGTGCGCCAGTCGCGCGACCCGGCGAAACCGCTGGCGCGCCCAGGCGACCCACTCGCCACGGAGCCAGGCCCGCAGCCTGGGCTCCTCGACGATCTGGCCCCCGGCTCCGGCCGCCAGCTCGGCCAGCCGCGTGCCGTCCAGCGGCGCGGGCTCCTGCTCCCAGCTCGCCAGCAGCCAGGCCCAGGTCGCGCCCTCGGGGACGAGCTGCCGGGCCAGCTCGGTCGCCAGCGGAGCCAACTGCGGCGAGCGTCGGAGCTGGCTGATCGACGCCGGTGGCCACGGCGGCGGCACCACCAGCCAGGCCCTGGCCCGCTCGACCTCGGAATGACTGGACGTGTCAAGCGCCGCCAGAGCCGCCCGCAGCTCGGGCTGGGCCTCCACCAGCACCGCGCCGAGCAGGTCGGCCAGCAGCCCGTCGGCCGCGCGCTCCGGGACGGTCCGAGCCGGTGGCAGGCTCCGATTGGCCGAGCCCTCCGGTCGAGCGCCGAGGGCGTCCATCAGCGTCCGTGCCGCGGCCTGGCGGCGGGTTCCCGCCACGATCGAGGCGGCCTCGACCCACAGGCTCCCCGGCGCCCAGGGCGTGAAGTCGAGCCCCGGGACGGCGAGCGTCCGCGACCCGATCGCGGGTGCGACCAGCGCCCGATGCGCGGCCAGATCGGCCAGGGCCGAGCCCGCGTCGCGACCGATCGGTCGCGCCCGGCCGGCGGCGCGGACGAGGTCGGCGTAGCCGTCGCTCCAGGGCACGGCGGCCAGGTGCGCGCGGGCGGCGGCCAACCCGACCGGGTCCGTCCTCGG
>CAZUZD010000259.1:0-9034 GCA_964624465.1 uncultured Isosphaeraceae bacterium | reverse complement strand
CGTAGGCTGGGATCTGGCCGTTGGGGTGCATGTAGCGCTCGCGGAGCATCAGCCCGAGCTGCTCCTTGCCGAAGTCGGGATCGACCTGCGTCAGCGCCAGCACGTGGAAGGCCAGGTCCCAGGCGGCGTACCAGGGGTACTCCCACTTGTCGGGCATCGAGATAATGTCGCCGTTGTACATGTGGTGCCAGTGCTCGTTCCGCGGCGCGGCCTTCCGGGTCGGCTGGTACGGGTCAGAGCCCCGCTCCTCGAGCCACTTGTCGACGTCGTAGAGGTAAAACTGCTTCGACCACAGCATCCCGGCCAGCGCCTGCCGCATCACCGCGGCGGCGTCGGTGTCCAGGGCCGGCGGCGTGATGGCCGCGTAGAAGGCGTCGGCCTCGCTGGCGCGCTGCCGCAGGACCGCCTCGAAGTGCGAACCGAAGGGGCCGGCTCCGCCGTAGGCGTCCGCCAGGGCCGTCGGCTCGACGTCCGTCAGCCGCAGGCGCACCGTGGCGCAGCCGCCGGGCTCGATCGTGAACCGGTAGTGCGGGGCGGCCTTCGTGCCCATCTGCGCCGGATTGACCACGCCCTCGTGGCCCAGAACGACGTGGTCGTTGATGCCGTCCTTCGTGTAGGGCTGCCGGTTCGGCTCCCCGAAGACCCGCTGCGTGTTGGTCTCGTTCTCGGTGAACAGGAGCGGGGCGTCCCCCTCGCAATAGAGTTGTAACTCGCCCAGCACCGGCTCGGTCACAGCGATCGTCGCGTAGCCCTCGCCCCCGCCGGCACGCCTGAGCACCGGGCGGTCACCGCCGGGGCCCCAGGACCACTGGTTGCGGAACCACAGTGTCGGCAGGACGTGGATCTCGGCCCGGTCGGGACCGCGATTTACACGCGGATCTGGACGAGGATGTCCTGCGGCGATTCCTTGGCGTACTCGACGAATACGTCGAAGTAGCGGTCCTCGGCGAAGACCCCGGTGTCGATCAGCTCGTACTCGAACTCCCCCTTGCCCCGGCCCCGGTTCGTCTCGACGAGGTCGTCGTAGGGGAACGCGGCCTGGGGGTACTTGTACAGAAACTTCAGGTACGAGTGGGTCGGGGTGCTGTCCAGGTAGAAGTAGTACTCCTTGACGTCCTCGCCGTGGTTCCCCTCGGCGTTGGTCAGGCCAAAGAGCCGTTCCTTGAGGATCGGGTCCCGGCCGTTCCAGAGGGCCAGCGCGAAACAGAGCCGCTGCTTGCGGTCGGAGATCCCTGCCAGGCCATCCTCACCCCAGCGATAGGCACGCGAGCGGGCCTGATCGTGGGTGAAGTAGTTCCAGGCGTCGCCGCCCTCACTGTAGTCCTCGCGGACGGTGCCCCACTGGCGTTCACTCAGGTACGGCCCCCACCGCTTCCAGGGGGCGGTCCGGGTCCGAGCCGCTTCCAGGCGGAGGTGCTCTGCGGTCATGGAAGTTGCCGCCTGGTCCGGGCCGATGGGAGGAAACCGGGTGCGAAGGACAAAGCTTCAACGCTGTATATCCCAATTTCACTTCAATCACACCCGGTTCCGTCGCGAATCGGGCCGATCCGCCCAACGCAGCCGGCACGCTCATCGCATCCGGCAGATCCCACCCGGAAGCCACCCAGCGCGATGCGGAGTCCGCGGGATCTGGGCGATCTGGGTGGCGGGCGATCCTTGCTGGTGCAGGACCTGGATCGTCACGATCTGCTCCGAGTTGCGCCTGGCCAGGGTGCCGCCGCCGAGCGTGGGCCAGGGAAATCGCTGCCGGCCAGGGTGGCGCGCCTGGACGGACCTGTCGACAGACGACGGGTGCAACCACCGCACCGGCTTGCTTCAGGCTCGTGACGATACCGGTTCGCGACTCTCCGTCTCACACGTCCGGTGATGGTCACCTCGGCTGGTATTACGCCCAGGCTCACCATGCCTTCATGAACCAGAAGATCATCCCCTCGTCGGCGACTCGCGCATTGGTCACCGGGGTCGGCAGGCCGGCCAGAAAGTACCAGTCCTGCCCCACATGGGTGCGCAGGCCGGGGGTCAGCGTCACGCTCGTGTTGTCCCCGTTGGAGAGCGGGGTGTTCACCACGGTCGAGAGATAAAGCGTGAAGTCGCCGAACAGGGGCGTGTCGTGCGCGGTGAACGTGTTGCCGACGGCGAACTGGCCGATCAGGTTATCGCTGGTCCCGTTCATCGGAATCGCGAGACCCAGGCCGCCGCGGACCACCAGGCCTCCCGAGACGTTGTTCCAGAAGGCGACGGCCGGGACCAGGGTGGTCGTGTTCCCGGCCAGGGGCTGGGTGCCGGTCGGCGTGATCACGGCCATCTCGGCCGTGAGGGAGAAGTCCTTTGTCTCGTGCAGCAGGACCCGGGGCGTGAACGACAGGTCGCCGAACCCCGTGTGACTCTTGGGGGTCTGCCTCGTCCCGGGCAAGCTCGGATCGATGAACGGAAGGCCGGTGACGGCATTGTTGCGGAGCACGAAGGGAACGTTCACGATCAGGTCCAGTCGACGGCTCAACGGGGCGAAGATCGTGTACGCGCCGAGATAGGCGTTGCCCTTCGGCTCCCGGTTGAAGCCCTGGGCGAACGTGAAGAAGTTGAGCCGGTAGAGGTTTCCGTCGGCGGCGTTGATCCAGCCCTGCCGGGGTGCCCCGCCCGATCCGCTCGGCGACGGCACCCAGACCTCGTCCCACCCCTCGCTGAGGAGGGTTGAAAACATCAGTGGCCGCCAGGTGTCCGGGTCCGGCTGACCGAAAAGCGACTCGGTGATCGTGTCGAGAGGACCGGTCACGACACGGGTCGGCAGCGGTGCCGTTCCGGGATCGAACGCCGGCTGGGGGATGACCGTTGCGATCGGCGCCGCGGCTGGCGGGGCCCCGGGGCCGACGATACCGGGAGCCCCCTGCGTCGGTGTCGCGACGGGAAGGGAAGGGGACTGCGCAAGGGAGGGTCCCTGCATCGTCAGGCAAGCGGCGGCGATCGCGGCAGCGAAGCCGCACCCGTTCGCCCGGACCGCGTGGCTTCCTACCATCGGCCTGCTCCAGTATTGTCTGGGTATTGGGCTCATCGGCCATCCAACGTGGCAGGCCTACTTGTCGGCCAGTGCCACGTGCTCATCCCCCTACTGCCCGATCCGACCATCGGGCCGAATTTTCTTCGACCCGCGGCGAGGTCCAACTTTCGCCGATTCGGTAGACGGCGAGGGATCTACGTCTCTGCCTCGACCAAGATGCAGGCGGATCAGGCGAGTGTGGCTGATCTCGAGTCCGGGTGTCGAAGAAACACGTCGTGAGACGCTGGACGACTTGCCGCGAGTTCGTGAGCAAAACCCAACCCGCGGATCTCGAAGGCCGACGAGTTCCACCCGGTAACATGGAATGACGGCCAATCCGCTCGGCCGATCGAAATCGCTCGGCCCCGGACAACACACTGACGCGTACGAATCGAAAGCATTCTCTTGCTTTGTTGGAAACCGAAGGAGTGTTGTCTCGGCGGGGTTCGCTCGAGTTCAGTCGGCCAGGCTTCGGCAACACCGGCCGGCCCTGCGACAAGACTCGGAGTGGTGTCGGCGATCTGCCGAAACCTCCAAACCGGCCGTGTACCGAGCCTGGACCGATCCCGACCTTGGAAGCGTCTCGGTCGCACACGCACGACCTTGCGATCGCGGGCGATGCGGCAACCAGTGGGGCGAGCAGCCATGGGCATGGTCTCGGAAGCTATCATGGGAGCAGCGCTTCTCGCGGTCGCCGTGGTCGCCGTCTGGATGGCCGGAGCGATCTACTTCGACGCGTGCGGCGGAGCCGGGTGGGGCCGTTGGGTCATGCTGGGCTGGGCCGTCGGCGTCGTGGCGCTGCTGGTATCCTGGCGGCCGCTCTGGCAGCCAGTCTGCTCCTTGCTCGCGGTGGAGGCGCTCTTCCTCGCCTGGTGGTACCGGCTGAAGCCGAGGGCCGACCGCGACTGGGACCCGAGCATGGTCGTGTTGCCGCGCGCCGTGATCGCCGGGGATGCGGTGACGATCGAGGGCGTCCGCAACCTCGACTACCGCACCCTCGCAGACTTCACGCCCAGGTATGACGACCGGACCTATCGCTTCGCAAATCTCCGCGGCGTGGACCTGATCTCATTCGACTGGGGGGACGGGCTCCGGGGCCACCCCGCCCTGGTGTTCGACTTCGGGCCCGACGGCCGGGTGTGCATCTCGATCGAGGCGCGGATCACCAGGCACCAGAAATACTCCGCATTGCGGAGCCTCTACCGCCAGCAGGAGCTGATCTTCGTCGCGGCGGACGAACGGGACATCATCCTGCGGCGCACGAAGCACAGCCGCGGTCAGGGGGCGTACCTTTACCACCTCAATTCGAACCCCGAGGAGTTGAAGCGGGTCTTCCTGGATTACGTCCACATGATCAATGCGCTCTCCGAGAGTCCGCGCTGGTACCACGTCCTGTTCACCAACTGCACGACGTCGTTCTACAAGCTCCCGAGCACGACGGTCCGCTGGGACTGGCGGGTCATCGCCAACGCCCGCCTGGATCGGGCCCTGTATCGCGATGGTCGACTGGATCGGAGCCTGCCCTTTCAGGAGCTACGCCGACTCGCCTACCTCAACGACATCGCGAACGCCGCCCCGGAGGCGGGGTTCGGAGACCACATCCGTCGCGAACTCGAAAGGCGCCGCCGTGAACACCGAGGTCATCCCGCTCCTCAGGGTGCATGATTACTTCCAGGGTGCTTCGGAAGAGGCTCTCCAGGAAGTTGCCAGGCTCGGGCGGATCGCGCAGTACCCGGCCGGCAGCGTCGTCCACGAGGCCGAGGTCGTGCTCACCACGGTGGGCTTCGTCATGCGGGGGCGGCTCAAGGCCGTCCGGGTCAGCGGCGAGGGCACCGAGTCGTTCTTCCGCATGATCGAGCGCGGGGACCAGTTCGGGATGATGGTCGGTGCGCTCGGCGAATCCGTGCCGATCCGCGTCGTCGCGCTGGAGCCCACGACGGTCCTCAGGCTGGACTATGAGGAGGCGATGGAGCTGACCCTCACCCGGCCGGACCTGCGCCGGCTCTGGCTCAAGACTTACGCGGGGAGCCTGCGGAAGCTCTTCCTCGGCGTCACGCCCAAGCGGTCGGCGAGCATGCTCGCGCTGATCCACGATTCACCCGCCACGCGTCCGGCGGCCGAGCGGCTGATCCGGCGCCTCAGCGACATCGGCGAGCGACTCGCCGTGTTCAGCGACTCGGACCGGCGACTAGAAGGGCCCAACGTGCGGTTTCGATCGCTCCAGGAGGACGGCCGGGAGCTGACGGCGGAGGAAATCCGGGAGCAGGCGGCCCAGTGGCAGGACGCGAATCGGATCATCTTCGACCTCCACACCTACCTGACGCCGGAGCGGACGACGCGGCTGATGGAACTCGTCGACCGCGTCGTCTATTTCATCCCGGCGGCTGCGCCTGACTCCATGATCCACCGCCTGCGAGCGATCGACGTGCCCGCCCGGGGGTGGCGCGACATGATCAGTGTCGCCTGGGTGCTGCCGGGCGACAGCCCCGTGGTCCCCGTCGTGCCGAACCTCTCCGAGTTCGCCGCCCGCGATTTCAAGATTTGCGAGACGCCCCCGGGATGGCCCTCGGGCCGCTCGCTGTCCTACGGACTGGAGCGGCTGGTCCACGACCTCCGCGGCGTGCGAGTGGGCGTGGCGCTGGGGGGTGGGGCGGCCCGGGGTCTGTCGCATCTCGGCGTGCTGAAGGCCCTCGAGCGCAACGGTATCGTCGTCGACATGATCGCCGGCACCAGCGCCGGCGCCATGACCGGCGTGCTGTACGCCGCCGGCCTGGACCCCGACTACAACGCCGCCGCGTTCGCCGCGGACCTTCGCCCCTCCTGGATCTTTCGCCACCTGCCGCAGGGCAACTACTGGTACCTCATCCACAAGTACCGCCGCGGCCTCTTCGACCCGATGCTGCGCAAGTACCTGAACGACTGGCGGCTCGAGCAGCTTGCCATCCCGTGCTGCTCCGTCACGGTCGACCTGGTGAGCGGCACCTCGGTCGTCCGCCAGCGCGGCGATGCCGTGCATGCGATCCTCGAGAGCATCAACCTGCCCGTGCTCTCCGTCCCGATCGTCCGTGACGGCCAGGCTCTGATCGACGGCGGGCTGGTGAACAACATCCCGGCGGATGTGCTGGTCTCGATGGGCTGCAACTTCGTCATCGCCATCAGCGTGACGGCGAAGCTGGAGGCCAGCTTCGGCGGCGTCTCGCCAGCGGAACCGACCCGGTCCGGCAAGAGCATGGGCATCGGCCCGACAATCCTGCGGAGCCTGATGGTCCAGAGCCACAGCCTGAATGCCTTCGGAGTCCAGCCGGCGGACCTGGTCATCGAGCCGGACGTGACCGGCATCGATGCCGCCGAGTTCATGCGGGCGGAGGAACTCGCCGCGATCGGCGAGGCGGCCGCGCTCGAGCAGATCCCGAAGCTGCAACGGCTCTTGAATCGGCTCGATCCCCAGCTCTTCCAGCTCACCCCCGACGCGCAGGGGACCGCGCCAGGGTGATCGGGCGTGCCAGGCCGACCTTGCCCGCTCCGCTCCGGTGAGACCGTGCGCCTCGGGTCGAATCAATCCGGCGAGGCGGGCCTTACCCGCTCCGCTGAACTTGCACCGAGCCTGCGCAGCAGCAGGGCCGCTCCTAGCGTCCCGAGGGTGCAGACCAGGCCGTAGGCGACGACAGCGGTCACGGCCGGCGTCCCCGCGAAGTTGCTCCCGACGATGACCAGGGCCAGAGCGACGTTGCGCGTTGCCGTGGTCGTGGCCAGGGCCCTCCGGCTCGCGTCGTCGGGGCCGCCGCAAGACCAGCCGAGTCCGAGGCCGGCCAGCAGGAGCAGCCCCGTCCCGAGCCAGCCCCGCGGCCGGATGCCCGCCAGCATCCCGAAGTGTGTCACCACGATCGCGACCACCAACGCCAGGAGGAGGACGTTTGCGAGGAAACCGACGGGCCGCTCCAGTCGACGCGCCCATCCGGGCGCGACCTGCCGCAATCCCTGACCCAGGGCGAGCGGGAGCAGCTGGGTGACCAGCAAGATCTGGACGATCTCCCAGAAGTCCACGCGCGAATGATCACCGGGGGCGATCCAGGGCAAGAGCAGGCCGAGGAGGGCCGGCGTCAGGACGGTGGAGAGTCCGGCCAGGATCAGCATCATCCCCAGGGACCACGGCACATCCCCCCGGGCGATGCCCGTGAGGGTCGGCCCGACCGGGGCTCCGGGGCAGGCGGCGAGAATGACGAATCCCGCCGCAATCATCGGGTCCGCATGGAAGAGGCGGAGCAATCCGAGGGTGACCGCCGGGAGCAGGACGAAATTGGCGATCAGGCCCAGGACCAGCCGCCGGGCCGGTCGAACCGAGGCGAGGAGCGCGCCACCGCTGACGCCCAGGCCCATCGACAGCATCATCGCCACGAGCGCCGAGACGTTGAGGATGGCGAGGGCTCTCGAGGTGTTCACGGGCACTCCCCCTGCTCGCCGGGTCTCTGGTTCGAGGAAGCATGGGGCCAGCAGTTGGCCGGCGCACGGACCACTTCTCCCTGGCCTCATGCGCCTGGCGTCGAACGAGGCCCTGGCCGACGCGACCGGAATGCCGAGCACCAGTGGGTTCATGGTAACGCTGACGCCCCTGATCAGCTTGATCGCGTCCTTCGATTCGTCGCCGAAGTGGCGTGCCCGAGAGGCAGGCCCGGAGCCGCATACCGAGCCGGGCGCCCGCGACTCTGCTGGCGAAGGCGATTCCGTCGACGGCGAGCGCGCCCCTGAGCCAGATCCTCTCGTCGACCCGGCCGCCGGACCATGCGTCCAGGGCCCGGACCGGCGAGGCGGACCGGAACGACGCCGCAGCTCCCTCACGCCAGGGATGGCGCACCGGGTCGCGTGCCAGACCGAATCCGCTCCGGCCCGGTGGTGACTCGTTCCTACCACCTTCGCCAGTCGGGGCCGCCTGCGGCCACCACCGGGTGCGGGTCAGGTCGGATCTCGCGAGCGCCCGAGGACGCAGGATCGGGGCGCATCCCCATGGACCCCTCGGCCCCTCACCACGCGGGTTCCCAGGTCAAGAGTGAAACGTGTCGGGCGGCCGGCTCAGGGGCGACGCGCCTCGAGTGGAATGTGCCCCGCAGGGTCGGGGCGCGACACGGGCGTGATCATCCCGCGATTGCGGGAAGCCCAGGGATCCGGGGCACCGCAATCAGGATGCCCCGGATGCGCCCGAATCGACCGCGGCAGCGATCCGTCGAGCGGCACCGGCGCGGCCTCGGCAAGTCCTGTGGGGCCGATCCTGCCGCGATCTCAGCGGGATCGGGGCACCCGTGGACGCTCAGCGACCCGGGCCGAAGCCGCCGAAGCCAAGGCCGGGCCGCACCCCGAGACCGGAGGCTGGGCCGCCCAGGCCACCTGGGTTGTAGCCGGGCCGGCCAGGGTCGTACCCGCCACCAGGATCCCTGCCGTTGTGGTACCCACCACCTGCCGGGGCGTAGGCGCCGCCGGAGTAGCCGGTGGGGCTGGCGTAGCCCATCGCCGCGTAGCCCTGCGGGGCCGCGTAGCCCCGGGTCGCGTAGCCCTGGTTCTGGCAGACGTATGCGGTGGTTGCGACGGCCCGTCGCCGGTGGCAGGCCTCCGAGGTTGTCGCCCAGCTGGCAAGCAACAACGTGGCGAGCGCCAGGCCCCCAGTCCATTTGCGCGTCATGGTGCAATCTCCCCGCGACACCCGGGTCTGACCGCCTCGCGACGATCGTTGCGATGCCTCATAGCCCGGGCCCCGCCCATCCACCCTACTTCCCCTGACCCGCACAAGTCGCGTTAAACCTTTCAATATCCGCGCACGTTCTGTTGTGTTCTTTCCACATACCTGCCTGAACCGTGTGTCGCTAGTCGGCATCCTCGAACTCCTCGGCCTGCCGGTCGGCTTCGAAGCGGGCGACGACCTGGCCGGTGTCCTTGCCGGGCTTGATGACCTTCTGGCGCCTGTCTGACGGATGCTCCTGCCACTATCCTGGGCGTTCGCCAGGGCTTGCG
>CAZUZD010000258.1:0-9076 GCA_964624465.1 uncultured Isosphaeraceae bacterium | reverse complement strand
CGGGGACCGCGGGGCCCGAGACGCGGGCGAGCCAGCCGCCGGCGGGGGCCGGCTCCCAGCTCAGCAGCCGCCGACGGCGGCCGGACCAGCGGCGGAGGCGGCGGGCGAGCCGCTCGTCGAGCCGGTCGAGGCCGGCGAACAGGGGGCCGGGCATGGGCGGGTCTCGCGACGGCGGGATCGGGGGGGCGGTGCCGGTGGGTCGGGGGCCGGCGGGCGACACTGGGGCTTATCGAGGGCCGGGGGCCGCGCTATCACGCGGCGAGGCTTTTTTGTGAGGCGCCGGCGTGCGTAGGCAGTGGCCGGGCGTTTCGGGTACACTGGGGTCTCTCGGGGCCGGGCCGTTCTCACCGCCCGAACCGATCGACGGCCGGCGCGGTCTGTCCCGGGAGAGGCGCCGCCGCGACGGCCCGTCCCGGCCGCTGCGCCCGAGACTGCTCCCCCGGCTCACCCCACGGACCCCGCCGATGGCCTCGACCCCCGACTCGCCCCAGGACCAGCCGCTGCCCCCCGAGCCGACGCCGACGACCGAGTCGAAGGGCCTGCCCAAACGGCTCCGCGGCACCAGCGTGGCCCAGGACGAGGTCGCGCCGGCCGCCGTCGGCCGCCTGCAACCGGCCCGGCAGGACCGCGCCCTCGAGCTGGCTCGCCGCTGCGCCCAGCTCATCGAGGAGAACCGCGGCAAGGACGTCGTGCTGCTCGACATGAGGGGCGCGACCTCGCTGGTCGACTACTTCGTGATCGCCACCGCCGGCAGCCGCCGCCAGGCCAACGCCACCGCCAGCGACATCGACGCCGCCATGAAGCGGCTCGGCGAGTACAAGCTCGGCATGGAGGGCTCCGAGGAAGGGCGCTGGATCCTCCTCGACTACGGCGACTTCGTCGTGCACGTCTTCGGCGAGGAGGCCCGGCCCTACTACGGCCTCGACGACATCTGGGGCGACGCCCCCCGCCTCGAATGGGCCGACCCCGACCGCCCCGTCCCCCCGTCGCGTCGCGCCGCCCAGGCGCCCCTCGCCGCCCCGGATGACGACGCCGACGCGGACGACCTCGACGACGACGCCACCGACGACCGGGCCTGAGCCACCGCCGGCCCCGGCCCCCGGGCGCGAGCGCCGGCGATTGAGCCGGCCTCGCGCCGGCAGGTCGTCCGGTGCCGGTCTCGCTCCACCCCCTGCCCCGCCGCGCCCGGACTGGCCGACTGGCCCCGGGCCGTCCCCCCTTCCGAACTCCGCCGATCCGGGACCTCTCGACCATGAACCTGCTCGCCGCCCTGCGCGACCGCTTCGCCGTGGCCACGCCCGAGGGGGGCGACCCGGCCGCCTTCACCGCCGCCGTCCGGCCCAGCACCGACCCGAAGTTCGGCGACTACCAGGCCAACGGCTGCATGGCCCTGGCCAAGCAGCGGAAGCAGAACCCCCGCGAGCTGGCGCAGCTGGTGGCCGACGCCGTCAAGCTCGAGCCGATGGCCGGCACCCCCGAGGTGGCCGGGCCCGGCTTCCTGAACGTGCGGCTGCACGACGCCTGGCTGGCCGACGCCCTGACCGCCCTGGTCGCCGACGATCGCCTGGGCCTCACGCCCGCCGCCGCGCCCCGCACGGTCGTGATCGACTACTCCTCGCCGAACGTCGCCAAGCCGATGCACGTCGGTCACGTCCGCTCGACGGTCATCGGCGACAGCCTGGCCCGGGTCTTCGCGGCGCTCGGGCATCAGGTCGTGCGCGACAACCACCTGGGCGACTGGGGCACGCAGTTCGGCATGATCCTCTGGGGCTGGAAGCGCCAGCGCGACGAGGCCGCCTACGCCACCGAGCCGGTCGCCGAGCTGGCCCGGCTCTACCGCCTGGTCCAGGGCCACATCAAGGCCGGCGAGGAGGCTGAGGCGGCCTTCGGCAAGGCGTTCGGCCTGGAGCGCCAGGGTCGCGACGCCGAGGCCCTGGCCGAGTTCGCCCGCGTCGAGGCCGAGACGGGCCAGACCCGCGACGCGGCCCGAACGCTCGTCGCGAAGGGCCGCGAGGTCGCCGACGAGGCCCGTGCCGAGACGGCCAAGCTCCACGCCGGCGACGCCGAGAATCGCGCCCTCTGGGAGCGGTTCATGCCCCAGTGCCTCGACGCCCTGCACGGCATCTACGACCGCCTGGGCGTGCGGTTCGACGTCGAGCTCGGCGAGAGTTTCTATGACCCGATGCTCGCCGACGTCGTTGCCGACCTGGAGGCGAAGGGACTCGCCCGCGAGAGCGAGGGGGCCCTGGCCGTCTTCACCGACGTCAGCAAGGCGCCGTTCCTGGTGCGGAAGCGCGACGGCGCGTTCAACTATGCCACCACCGACCTGGCCACGGTGAAGTACCGCATCGAGCGCTGGGACCCGGCGCAGATCCTGTACGTCGTCGACGACCGCCAGTCGGACCACTTCAAGCAGCTCTTCGAGGTCGCGAAGCGGTGGGGCCACGGCGGGCCCGACTACCGCCACGTCGCCTTCGGCAAGATCCTGGGCCAGGACCGCCGCCCGTACCGCACCCGGGCCGGCGACACGATCGGCCTGGAGTCGCTGCTCGACGAGGCGGTCGCCCGCGCCCGCAAGGTGGTCGACGAGAACAGCCCCGAGCTCTCCGAGGCCGAGCGGGCCCAGGTCGCCGAGGTCGTGGGCCTGGGGGCGATCAAGTACGCCGACCTGAGCCAGAACCGCACCAGCGACTACGTCTTCGACTGGGACAAGATGCTCGCCCTGACCGGGAACACGGCGACGTACATGCAGTACGCCTACGCCCGGATCCGCAGCATCTTCCGCCGCGGGGAGTTCGACCCCGAGACCCTCCGCGCCGCCAGGCCGGCCATCCTCCTCGGCACCGGCGCCGAGCGGGCCCTGGGGCTCCAGCTCCTGCGGCTCACCGAGACCCTGGAGCTGGCCGTCGACGAGCTGAAGCCGAACATCGTCACGGATTTCCTGTTCGAGCTGGCGAAGCGCTACAGCTCCTTCAACGAGGAGTGCCCGGTGCTCAAGGCCGAGACCGAGGCGCTCCGCGACAGCCGCCTGGCGCTCTGCGACCTGACGGCCCGGACCATCCGCTTCGGCCTCGACCTGCTCGGCATCGGCGTCATCGAGCGGATGTGAGCCGCCCGCCCCGCTCCGGGGCGCGGCGGGGCCCCCGGCGGGCCCGGCAAGGCGGCATGGGCCTGAGAAGGATGGCGGTCTGGCCAAAACCCCCTTGTCGGCGGGTGTGCGGGTGCGCAGAATATTGGCCGCACCATCCGGAGCGACCCGAACCTTTTGCCGCGGCCGACGAAGAGAACGGTGTCGGCGGTGTGGGCCGGATCTCGACTGGATGGGTGCGGGGCCGAGGAATGGCCCACGACGGCCACACAACCGTGATGATGACTCCAGGGAGGGTGCAACCCATGTTGGTCCTGAGCCGCAAGCCGCTCGATTCGATCCTGATCGGTGACCAGATCAAGATCACCGTCATCCGCGTCGACCGCAACCAGGTGCGCCTGGGCATCGAGGCCCCGCCGCACATCACCGTGCTCCGCGAGGAGCTCTGCCTCGAGGCCGACGAGCGGGCCGCCCAGAAGGCCTGGCGTGAGTCGGACGCCCCGGGCCCGAACCCGGCGACGACCGCCCGCCCGACCTCGGACCGCGGCCAGACCGCCGTCTGACCCGGCTCGACCGCGAACCAAACGACACACGGCCCGCCTCCCCGCTGCGTCGGGGAGGCGGGCCGTGTTCGTTGGCCACGGGCCCGATCGGGGCCGGGATCAGCGGTCGCCGCGGTCGACGAGCACGACGTCGCCGGGCTGGATCTCCATGGCCTCGGTCAGGTCGATCTCGCGGCCGGGGACGCCGGCGGCGAGGTACGACTTGACGAAGTCGAGGGTGCCGTCGATCGTGTCGGCCTGGACCACGAGCAGGTCGCCCTGCCGCAGGCACTTCAGCGCCGCCTCGACGGCGGTGTTCGAGCCGTGGTAGCCGACGGCCTCGCGGACCCGGGGGCCCTGGGCCAGCCCCTGGCGGATGAGCCCCATGATCTCGCCCGAGGCGCGGCCGCGGGTGTACTGGTCCTCGTAGAGGAACACCCGGTCGAAGCTGCGGGCGAGGATCTCGCCCTGGCGGATCATGTCCTCGTCGCGGCGGTCGCCGGCGGCGGAGTACACGATCAGCCGGCGCTCGTGCGGCAGGGGCTCGACGGCCTCGATCAGGGCCAGCAGGGCCGACGGGTTGTGGCCGTAGTCGATCACGACCGTGGCGCCGTGGATCTCCATGAGGTTGAACCGGCCGGGGACCGTGTCCATCTCGGAGTTGAACGACTCCAGGCCGGCGCGGATCGTGTCGAGGGGCAGGCCCAGGGCCCAGGCGGCGCCGACGCTGGCCAGGGTGTTCTCGACCTGGAAGCCGATGCGGCCGCCGTGGGTCAGGGGCACGTCGCCGAGCCGGGCCAGGCCGGTCTCGACCTTGCCGTGGGCGAGCACGATCTCGCCGTGCCGGACGATGACGGCGCGGCCGCCGTTGGCGCGATGGGTCCGGATCACCGGGTGGTCGGGGTCGATGGCGAAGTAGACGATCGAGCCGGGGCAGCGGCCGGCCTGGGCGACGACCAGGGGGTCGGCGGCGTTGAGCACGGCCGCGCCGGTGGGGGCGACGGCGGTGAGCAGCGTGCCCTTGACCTCGGCCAGCTCCTCGAGGGTGTGGATGTCGGAGAGGCCGAGGTGGTCCCCCTCGCCGATGTTCGTGAGCACGGCGACGTCGCAGCGGTCGAAGCCCAGGCCGGCGCGGAGGATGCCGCCGCGGGCGGTCTCGAGCACGGCGGCCTCGACGGTCGGGTTCATCAGCACGGCGCGGGCGCTGGCGGGCCCCGAGCAGTCGCCGGTGTCGATCCGGCGGCCGTCGATGAAGATGCCGTCGGTGCAGGTCATGCCCACCCGCTGGCCGCCCTCGCGCACCAGGTGGGCGATGAACCGGGTGGTGGTCGTCTTGCCGTTGACCCCGGTGATCGCCACGACCGGCACCCGGCCGGTCTGGCCGGCGGGGAACATCAGGTCCATGATCGCCCGGCCCACCGGCCTGGGGGCGCCGGCCGAGGGCTCCAGGTGCATGCGGAGCCCGGGGGCGGCGTTGACCTCGACGACGATGCCGCCCTGGGCCTCGAGGGGCTGGCGGATGTCGGCGGCGATCACGTCGATGCCGGCGACGTCGAGGCCGACCATGCGGGCCGCCTCGACGCAGCGGGCGGCGACGTCGGGGTGCACCAGCTCGGTCACGTCGGTCGCGCTGCCGCCGGTCGAGAGGTTGGCGTTGCGGCGGATCAGCACCGTCTGGCCGGTCAGCGGCACCGAGTCGGGGGTCAGGCCCTGCGACTCCAGGACGGCCAGGGAGATGGCGTCGAGCGGGATCTTGCTGAGCGCGGTGGCGTGGTCCTCGCCGCGGCGGGGGTCGGTGTTGACCTCGGCGACGAGCTGGGCGACCGAGTGGCGGCCGTCGCCCCGCACCTGCGCCGGCTCGCGGCGGGCGGCGGCCACCAGGCGGTCGCCGACGACGAGCACGCGGTAGTCGTCGCCGGGGGCGAACTTCTCGACGATGACCGCGTCGGTGCGGCTGCAATCGCGGGCGGCCTCGTAGGCGATGAGCACCTGCTCGCGGGTCGAGAGGTTGGTGGCCACCCCGCGGCCCTGGTTGCCGTCCTGCGGCTTGACGACGACCGGGGTGCCGATCTCCAGCGCCGCGGCCCAGGCGTCCTCGGCGTCGCGCACCGGCCGGCCCTCGGGCACGGGCACGCCGATGGCGCGGAGCAGCTCGCGGGTCAGCTCCTTGTCCTGGGCGATGTCCTCGGCGATGGCGCCGGTGGCGTCGGTCTCCGAGGCGAGGATCCGCCGCTGGTGGGCGCCGTGGCCGAACTGGACCAGGCTGCCGGTGTTGAGCCGCCGGAACGGGATCCCGCGCCCGGCGGCGGCCTGGACGATGGAGCGGGTGCTGGGCCCGAGGGCCTCCCACTGGTAGTCCTTGCGGAGCCGGGCGATGGCGTCGGCCGTCGGGTGCGGCACGCCGTGGCGGGCGGCCAGGACCAGGGCCAGCGCCACGTCGAGGCAGGCGCGGGCGGTGTCCTCCTCCTCGTAGGCGAACATCACCCGGTGCACGGCCGGGTCGCGGGTCGGCCGGGTCATCCCCAGCGGGGCGACCTGGGCGCCGGTGAGCCGCTGCAGCTCGACGACGACCGTCTCGACGGCCAGCGACAGCCGCGCCGACGGGTCGGCCAGGCCGGCCAGATCCAGCTCGGGCAGGTCGCGGCCCAGGCGCTCGATCAGGCCGTGGACCGCGGTGCACGGCACCTCGGCGAACGCCATCAGGTCGAGCCAGGCCTCGATCAGGGGGACCGTGGCCCAGCGGTTCGGGCCGCGGAGCGCCAGCACTTTCCGGAATTCCATGGACGGAAGATCTCCGGGAGATCCGGCGCCCGTCGCGACGCGACTCCGGTCGCGGCGGGCGGGCCGGGCCGGGCGGATCACGGGTCACCGGCTCGCTCGACTCCCGCTCCGGTGCCGCCCGTGCCCGGCCGCGAACGCGGCCGGCTCATCTCGGGCGGACGCGGCCGGGGTCGGCCTCGCTGCGATCGGTTCGGGACGGTGGTGCTCCGGGTTCGGGACCCGGGCGTTGACGACGGGACGGGAGCACGCCTCTACTACGAGACCCGGCCCCCCGAGCGTTGGCGACTCGGGAAAAGTTCGACCGCGACGGTCGCAGCACGCCTCGTCCCGGGCGCGGCGAGGGGGGATCGCGACGGGGCGCCGCCCGGGCCCGGGTCGTGCTAGTATCGGTTCCCCCCGACACCCTTGGCAAGGGGACGCCCAGACGACCCAGATTCCCCCGGTCGGCCGCCGTGCGGGCTGGTCCCGGGCCCCCGGAGTCCTGGAATCGGGTCCGGGGCGGTTCCGCGAACGTCCCCGCCGATTTTGGCCCTTGCAACCGGAGCCAGGCGCTTGGTGGAGCCCGCGATGGACTCGTCTGATCCCTGGCTCGGACTGCCGGCGGCCCGGCGGCCCGAGGTGGCCCGCCTGCTCGAACCCGGCGAGCGGCTGGTGGCCTGGCTCGAACCGGACCTCTCGGGCTCGCTCCGGTACGCCACGGCCCTGGTCGTGCTGACCGACCGCCGGATCGTGGCCGAGACCACGGCCGACGCCGACGCCGCCCCGGTCGGCTGGCGGGCCTGGCCCCTGGCGGCGGTGGCCGCCGTCGAGGCCCACGAGCGCAACGGCCTGGGCCGGCTCGACGTGCTCGGCCCCGACGGCCGCCTGGGCCAGTGGCGGTACACCGCCGTGCGCACCCGCGAGGCCCAGCGGCTGGCCGACCGGTTCGAGGCCCTGCGCCGCGACGGCGCCGCCGCCCTGGCCGACGACGACGGTCGCACCATCTGCCCGGGCTGCGGCACGGTGCTGCCGGCCGACCAGGCCGAGTGCCCCACCTGCTCGGCGCCGCCGCCGGCGACGAAGACCGGCTCGGCGATCTGGCGGCTCCTGCAATTCGGCCGCCCCCGGATCGGCATGATCGCGCTGGGCTTCGTGCTCACCCTGCTGAGCACGGCCGCCGGCCTGATCCCGCCGTACCTGACGCAGCCGCTGACCGACCAGGTGCTGATCCCCCGCCAGTCGGCCGTCGAGGCCGGCGGGGCCCCGGCGCCGCCCGACGGCGCGTTCCGGCTGGTCGTCTGGTACCTGGGGCTGATGGTCGCGGCGTCGATCCTCGGCTGGGTGCTCTCCTGGGCCCGCAGCTACGTGATGGCCTGGGTCAGCGAGCGGATTGCCTCGGACCTGCGGGTGCAGACCTACCGCCACCTGATGACGCTCTCCGTCGAGTTCTTCGGCAGCAAGCGCACCGGCGACCTGATCACCCGGATCGGCTCGGACACCGACCGGATCAACCAGTTCCTCTCGGTCAACGCCGTCGACTTCGCCACCGACTGCCTCATGATCCTCGGCACGGCGATCATCCTGGTGCTGACCTCGCCCCGGCTGGCGCTGGTGACGCTGATCCCCCTGCCGCTGGCGCTCTGGCTGGTGCGGATGGTCCGCAGCCGGATGCTCGTCGCTTTCGACGCCGGCAACCGCGCCTGGTCGCACATGACCAGCGTGCTGGCCGACACGATCCCCGGCGTGCGGGTCGTCAAGGCGTTTGCGCAGGAGCGGCGGGAGACCGACCGGTTCGCGACCTCCGACGCCCTGGTCATCTCGACCAACGACCGGATCAACACGGTCTGGGCGTTCTTCGGGCCGATGCTGGCGCTGATGACCCAGCTCGGGCTGATCCTGGTCTGGGTGGTGGGGGCCTGGCAGGTCTTCGACGGCCAGCTCACCGTCGGCGCCCTCACGATGTTTCTGACCTACCTGGGCCGGTTCTACACCCGGCTGGAGTCGATGAGCCGGATGGTCGAGGCGACCCAGCGGGCGGCCTCGAGCGCCCAGCGGGTCTTCGAGATCCTGGACCGCGCGCCCAGCGTGCCCGAGTCGGTCCAGCCGATCGAGCCGGGCCGGCTCGCCGGGGCCATCGAGCTGCGGGACGTGAACTTCCGCTACGGCGCCCGCCAGGTGCTCTTCGACCTCGACCTCACGATCCGGCCCGGCGAGATGATCGGCTTGGTCGGTCAGACCGGCGCCGGCAAGAGCACGCTGATCAACCTGATCTGCCGGTTCTACGACGTCAGCTCGGGCGCGATCCTGGTCGACGGCCACGACATCCGCCGGTACCCGGTCGAGGGGTACCGCCAGAACATCGGCCTGGTGCTCCAGGAGCCGTTCCTGTTCTTCGGCAGCATCGCCGAGAACATCAGCTACGGCCGGCCCGACGCCAGCCGCGACCGCGTGGTGGCCGCGGCCCGGGCGGCGCGGGCGCACGACTTCATCATGCGGCTGCCCGACGGCTACGACACCCCCGTCGGCGAGCGCGGCCAGAGCCTCTCGGGCGGCGAGCGGCAGCGGATCTCGATCGCGCGGGCGCTGCTGACCGACCCGGCGATCCTGATCCTCGACGAGGCGACCTCGGCGCTCGACACCGAGACCGAGCGCGAGATCCAGAAGGCGCTCGAGAACCTGGTCAAGG
>CAZUZD010000257.1:0-9128 GCA_964624465.1 uncultured Isosphaeraceae bacterium | reverse complement strand
CGATCTCGGAGGCCTGCGAATCGTCGGCGTGGCCACGCTGCGCTCGGGCCACGGCACACGGCACACGGCACACAACACCCGGCCAGCGGTTTTCGCTCCGTTCGTCCGCCCTGCGCAACGGGATCCGGGCTCCCGAGGATCGAACTCGGGCAAAGCGCCCTCCCTCCTCAGGCCACGACCGAACCGGCGAGGGGCCTCAGCCCTGCCGGCCGAGGGCGGTGCGGACGGCCAGGGTGGTGGCGCCGGGGGGAGCGGGATCGGAGGTGGTGGCGAGGTCGTGGTGGCAGGCGAGCAGGGCGGCGACGACCTCGGGGTCCCACTGGCGGCCGGCGCCGGCGCGGAAGGTCTGCTCGAGCTCGGGGCCGGAGCGGGATCGGCGGTAGAGCCGGCCGGTGGCCATGGCGTCGAAGGCGTCGGCGACGGCCAGCACGCGGGCGGCCCTCGGGATCTGGCGGCCGGCCAGGCCGTCGGGGTAGCCGCCGCCGTCGAAGTGCTCGTGGTGACCCCGGACGCCCGGCAGCAGGACCGCCAGCGCGGGGAACGCGGCGAGGATCCACACGCCGATGGGCACGTGCCGGCGGATCGCGGCGTGCTCCTCGGGCGTGAGCGGGCCCGACTTGCGGAGGATGCGGTCGTCGACCCCGATCTTGCCGACGTCGTGCAGCAGGCCCATCAGGTACAGCTCGGCGGCGGTCAGGGGCGACAGGCCGAGCTGCGACGCCAGTCGCGCGGCCACCCGGGCCACCCGCCCGGAGTGCGTGGCCGTCTCGGGGTCCCGCGCCGCGATCGCCGCCGAGAGGGCATCAATGGCCCCGACGAGCAGGTCCTCGGCGGTGGCGTCGAGACCCGGGGCGAGGGCACGCAGGGGAGCGATCGTCATGGCCACCGTCACCGTCCACAGACCACAGCCGGGGTCCGCCGGGCTCCACCGGCGCCGACCCGGGGCCGCCGTCTGGCCACCGGCCCCACTGCCGGAACCCTAGGACATGCCCAGGCCGTCGGCCGCCACCGGCTTGCTCGTGGTGAAACCTGGCCACATGCCGATGCGATCCCGCAACGCCACGGCCCGGGCCGCTCCCGAACGTGGGCCGCCGAGCCGCCCGGCCACCCCGGTAGCAGCGCGACCGGCGCGGTGGCGCCCCGGGGTCGGGGCCGACCGGGCGGCGCCCGGTTCCGCCGGCTTGCATCCCGCGTGCGACCGCGGTCTGATGGCCTGGATCTCGCGGCGCCGGCCGTCCCCGGCGCCGGCCACGGTCCGCGCCCGTCCCCCGGGAGCCTGCCCATGCGCCCGCGTCCGCAACCGCTCGACCGCCGCCGCTTCCTGGGGCAGTGCGGCTCGGCCGCCGCCCTCGGCGCCCTGGCGACCGGCTCCACTGCCGCCCGCGCCGACGATCCGGTCGCGCCGCCGCCCGGGCGCACGAAGGTCGCCGTCGTCGGCTGCGGCAGCGTCTCGCGGATGTACCTGCCGCATCTGTCGCGGAGCCCGTTCGTCGAGCTGGTCGCCGTGGCCGACCGCAAGCCCGAGCGCGCGGCGAAGGCGGCGGCCGACTTCGGCATCGCGGCCCACTTCCCCAGCCTCGATGCCCTGCTCGCCGGCCCGGCGTTCGACCTGCTCGTGAACCTGACCGACATGCAGGAGCACGAGCACCTGAACCGCCAGGCCCTGGAGGCGAAGCGGCACGTCTGGAGCGAGAAGCCGCTGGCAAATTCGTCCGAGGCCGGCCGCGCGCTGCTCGACCTGGCCAGGGCCAACGGCGTGCGGATCTGGGGCGCCCCGACGGTCGTCAACAGCCCCCAGTTCGCCTTCATGGCGCGGGCCCTGGCGCAGGGCGTCCTGGGCCGGCCGGCGGCGGCGCACGCGGCGTACGGGCACCTCGGGCCCGACTGGTCCGCGTTCTTCTACGAGTCGGGCGGCGGCAGCCTGCCCGACCTCGGCGTCTACAACCTCACCTTCCTGACCGGCCTGCTGGGCCCGGCGAAGGCGGTGATGGCCATGACCAGCATCGTCACCCCACGCCGCACGGTGCAGGACAAGGGAGACATCCAGGTCGAGGCCGAGGACAACGCCATGGTCCTGCTCGACCACGGCGACGGCGTGCTCTCGCACGTGCAGTGCGGCTTCAACTACTACGACCCCCACGGCCACGGCGGCCAGCGCCAGACCCGCCCGACGTTGTGGGTCACCGGCACCGGCGGCTCGATGGCCCTGATCGGCTACGACTGGGAGCCGCGCTCCGTCGTGGTCGCCACCCCCGACGACCCCGAGCCCTCCACCTTCGCCACCGACGTCGACGACTACGTCTGGCAGCAGGGGGCCTCGGTCGTCGCCGAGTGCCTGGCCACCGGCCGCGAGCCACGCTTCACGCCCGAGCACGCGCTGCACGTCCTGGAGATCATCGAGGCCGCCCGCACCTCGCAGGCCGAGGGCCGCCGCGTCGACCTGAAGACCACCTTCGAGCGACCGAAGGTCCCCCTCGAACCGGCGCCCGGCTGATCCGCCCAGGCTCGCGACGCTCCCGGCTGGCCCCCGTCACGCCCCGGTGCTACATTTGTCCCAGGCACCCCCGGACGGAGGGTCGGGCGATGGCGGCAGCGGGCATGGCGGGCGGTCGGTGGCGGCTGAACCTGGCCGAGCTGGCGGGGCTGGTGGGCGTGGCGGCGTTGACGGCGGCGGCGCTGCGGCGGCCGAGGATCGACGACGCGTCCGGCACGCCGCTGCCGGGGCCGACGCTCGGGCTGGCGCTGGTCGGGCTCGGGATGCTCACCGCCGCGGTGCTGGCGCGGCAGGCGTGGCGGCGGCGGGAGGCGGGGCTCGCCGCGGCGTGGCCGATCGCCTGGCGGGTGATCGCCGTGACGCTGATCGGCCTGTTCGTGGCCCGCGAGGGATCCCACCTGCGGGATGTGCCGCTGGTCAACCAGGCCGCCACGGTCTGGACCAGCGATTCGTGGCGGCGGCCGTTCCATTCGGGGTTCACGCCCGCGTGCGGCCTGCTGGGGGCCCTCGGGCTGGCGCTCGGGCTGGCTCCGGCGCCGCGGCGGCGGGCGGGGGATGGGGCCGGCGGCGGCCTGGTGCGAGCGTGGACCACGGTCATGGCGGCCGGCCTGGCGGGGCTCGGGCTGCTGAGCCTCGCCTACGGCCCGATCAGCGCGCTGGTCTTGATCGCGATCGAGGCGGTCCGCAACGCGCTCCAGAGCGTCCCGATGCCCGAGCGCCGGTACCCGGGCCTGGCCCGGCGGCTCGACGAGACGATCCCCGCCGTGCTCGCGGCCGCCGCCGCCTGCACGATCACCGCCGCCTGGTTGAGCGCCGAGCTGCGCAGCGGGGCCGACGCCGCCTGGAGTCGTGTCGGCCGGGTCGCGCGGGCCCTGAGCGTGCTGGCCACGGCCGCCGCCGGGCTCTGGCTCATGACCGTCACCCTCCCGCGCCTGAGCCGGCCGCTGTACGAGGGACTCGGACCGCTGCTGGACTCTGCCGACTGGACCACCCTGGCCGCCGGCCTGGTGGTGCTCGCCCTCGGCTTGGCCGCGCGGGCGACGGCGCCCCGCCCGGAGTTCGCCGCGCCCGCCGCGCCTTCGCCCCGGTGGCGGCTGGCGCGGGCGCTGATCCTGGTCGCCATCGTGGTCCTGCTGTTCGACGGCGTGCGGTTCGCGCTGGCCGAGAACCTCGGGCCGCTGGTGTGGCCGGGGCCCGAGGCCGGTGACCCGCCCCGGGTCCCACGCTGGCTGGCGACGCGCTGGGCCCCCTGGCCGTCGTGGTACGAGCGCTGGGTGCATGAGTCGGGCCTGCCCGCGCAGATCATCAACGGGTACACCAGCCCGGCGCCGAACCCCTGGAAGGTGCTGCTGCTCGACCCGGCGAACTGGCCGCTGCTCCTCGCCGCCGGCTGGCTCCTCGCCCTGATCGTCACCCCCTGGCTCCTCCCCCGGCCGGACACCCCGCCGGCCTTCGATGCCGTCGGGACCGATCGCCACCGCGCCGCCCGATTCCTCGCCATCGCGGTGGGCTTCGCCGTGCTCCTGGCCGCGGCGCTGCCCACGTTCCTGCTCGGCATGCTGATCGTCGGCTACCGTTCGCTCCGACTCGGCGACCCGTGAGCCGAACGCCGGGGCTCCCGCTGAACCTCGGACCCAGCCTCTCAGGGGGTAGCCCGGACGACTGGCTCGTCCGGGTCGCGCAGCGACAGGCGGCGTCAGGGCGGCCCCCGATCGTCCTCGGGCGGACGATCCTCCCATTCCGTCACGACGGCGATCGGGACGGGGCCCCCGGTTCATGCATGGTCTGACGGACCGGGCCGGGGCGGCGCTGGTCGAGTCGAACGGCAGGACCGACGCCGCCTGTCGCTCCGCGACCCGGACAACAAGTTGTCCGGGCTACCCATCTGCGGGTGGTCGCTGCTGGCCTGTGACCGCCTGTCGCTCCGCGACCCGGGCGCGTTGCCGGGGCACCGGGTCGGTCCGCACAGCGGCCCCTACCAGGCCAGATCCGCCCGAACCGTCTGGTAGGGTCCGCTGTGCGGACCGATCCGCGCGCGGGGGAGAAGACAGCGAGCGGCACCGCAGCCGCGGGCGGCCGGGGAATCCTGGGCGGGGAGCGTCAGGGCGCGACGACCCGGCCGGTGCCCTCGACGAGGCGCAGGCGGTGGGCGGCGTCGATCGGGGGGCGGTCCCAGGACTCGACCCGACCGGAGGGCCAGTCGATCGTGACGCGCTCCGGGGCGTCGGACCCGGCCAGGCCGAAGTGCACGCCGCGGGCGCCCGTCGCCAGGTAGCTGCCGCCGGCCGTGACCGGGCGCCGCTGCGTCCGATCGCCGGCCGTGACCGTCACCCGGGCCCCGACGGCGGGCGCCACGGCGGGGGGAGCCGGGACCGGATCGATCACGAACCCGGCCCCGGCGGAGGTGTTGCGCAGGACCAGGGTCGGCGCGTCGAGCGCGGCGATCACGGCGTCGAGCCGGCCGTCGCCGTCGAGGTCCCCCAGGGCCAGGCCGCGGCCGACGATCGGCGAATCGAACGCGGGACCGGCGGTGGCGGCGGCATCGCGGAGCGGCGGAGTGCCGGCGACCCCCTGAAGCAGGGTGGGCCGCAGGGCGAGCGGCTCGCCCAGGCGGTCGCGGTCCAGGACGTGGCCGTTGGCCTGGAGCAGGTCGAGCCGGCCGTCGGCGTCGAGGTCGGCCAGGGCCAGGCCGAACCCGAGCACGGTCCGGGTCGCGGCCGTCAGGCCGAACGACCCGGAGGCGTCGGTGTACAGACCGTCGCCGAGGGATCGGAAGGCGACCGTGCCACGGCCGTAGAAGTCGGCCACGAGCAGGTCGTCGCGGCCGTCGGCGTCGAGATCGCCCAGCGCCACGCCCATGCCCGCCAGGGCCGAGCCGTTGCCGCGCCGCGACACGCCGGCGGCCTGGCCCACCTCGGCAAACGTCAGATTCCCCCGGTTCTCGAACAGGAAGGCGGGCGAGCCGTCGTTGGCCACGAAGATGTCGGGGCGACGATCGCCCGTGAGGTCGGCGATCAGGACCCCCAGGGCGCGGCCGGTTTCATCAGGCCGGTCGATGCCGGCGGCGCGGCTCACGTCGCTGAAGGTGCCGTCGCCGTGGTTGCGATAGAGCCGGTCGGGCTGCGCGGCGAAGACCTCGGGGCCGCAGTAGTCCCGCTTGCCGTCGGGCGCGGCGCAGAAGGGGGAAAATTTCGGGTCGTAGTCGAGGTAGCGGCCCACGTACAGGTCGAGGTCGCCGTCACCGTCGAGGTCGGCGAAGGCGGCCGAGGTGCTCCAGCCGGTGTCGACCAGGCCGGCCCGCTCGGTGACGTCCGCGAACCGCCCGCCACCGAGGTTGCGGTACAGCCGCTGCCCGCGCCAGCCGGTCACGAGCAGGTCGTCGCGGCCGTCAGCGTCGATGTCGCCGACGGCCGTGCCCAGGCCGTAGCTCGGCCCCGGGGCGCCGGCGGTGGCGGTGACGTCCGCGAACTGCCAGGCTCCGCGCTGCAGGAAGAGCCGGCCGGGCGGATCGTCGAGCCCCGGCGCGGGGACGATCGGGCCGCCGTCGGGCAGGTAGACGTCGAGGCGGCCGTCGCCGTCGGCGTCGAACAGGGCGACGCCGCCGCCCATGATCTCGGGCAGGTCGTGCTTGCCGCGCGAGCCGGAGTGGAACCGGAACACCAGGCCCGCCTCGGCCGCCACGTCGCGGAAGCCGGGGCCAGGGCCCTGGGCCCGCGCCGGAGCGGCGGTCGGGCCGAGCAGGAGTGCGGCGACGACCGCGGCCCGACCGGAACCGGGACCGACGGGCACCGTCCGGGCACCGGCGGCGAGCAATCTCCACCAAAAGTTCATTGGACACCCACCGTCCGTCCGCCCACGATGGGCCGGTCCGACCCGACCTGGCCCGCGACGTCCGCGCCATTGAACCTGGCGCCTGCCACTCGGGCCCCTGGAGACCCTGGCCGATGCTGCCGATCCCACGCACGCTGGCGACCGCCCTGGGCGCGATCGCGACCGCCCTGCTGACCCTGCCGCTGGCGGCCCAGGATGCCCCGCCGGCGACGAAGCCGACCGCGGCGCGGTACGCCGGGCCGGTCGAGGGGGGCTACCTGCTGGCCAACGGCTGGACGGTCACGCCGGCCGGCGAGCAGGTCACGCTCACCGACCTGCCCCTGAACATTCTACCCACGCCCGACGGCCGGCGCGCCTGGGTCGCCTCGGACGGATTCAACACCCACGAGCTGACCCTCGTCGACCTCGACACGAAGGAACGGCTGACGACCGCCAGCGTGCGGCAGAGCTGGTTCGGCCTGGCGGCCGATGCCGAGCAGTCGCGGTTCTGGTGGGCCGGCGGCGGCTCGGGCCTGGTGCACGAGTTCCGGCGTGCCGGCGACGGGCCGGGCCTGGAGCGGGTCGGGCCCGCCGAGCCGATCGGCGCCGCGGCCAAGGACGTGCCCCGCACCACCTTCAAGACCGGCCTGGCCCTGAGCGCCGACGGCGGCACGCTCTACAGCCTCGACACCGACGCCGGCACGATCGCCGCCCGGCCCACCCGGGGCGACACCCCGGCGCTGGAGTCGACCCTCGGCGGCCGGTCCTACGACGTCGTGGTCGCCCGCAACGGCAGCCGGCTCTACGTCTCCGACTGGGCCGGGCGCCGGGTGCTGGCGCTCGACCCGAGCGACCTGCGGGTCGTCGCCCGCATCGGCGTCGGCGAGCACCCGAACCAGATGGTGCTGCACCCCGAGGACGACCGCCTGTTCGTGGCCTGCTCGTCGAGCAACGCCGTGAGCGTCATCGACACGAGGCGCGGGGTGGTGGTCGAGACGATCCACACGGCGCTGTTCCCGCTGGCCCCGGAGGGCAGCACGCCCGACGCGCTGGCGCTGTCGCCCGACGGCGAGACGCTCTACGTCGCCAACGCCGACAATAACTGCGTGGCCGTCATCGACGTCGAGGAGCCGGGCCACAGCCGGGTCAAGGGCTTCATCCCCACCGGCTGGTACCCGACGGCGCTGGCCGTGACGCCCGACGGCCGGCGGCTGCTGGTCGGCGTCGGCAAGGGCAACGACTCGAAGCCGAACCCGCCCAGCGACGAGTACCGCCGCAAGATTGAGTCCCTGATCCAGGACCAGAAGGTCGAGATCGATCCGGCCGCCAAGCGGGAGCTGATGAAGTTCCCCTACATCGGCACCACCATGACCGGCGCCCTGTCGATCGTGCCCGTCCCCGACGACGCGCAGCTGGCGAAGTACACCGACCGCGTCTACCGCAACTGCCCGTACTCGGACACGCAGCTGACGCAGGCCCCGAGCGCGACGAAGACGGCGATCCCGACGAAGGTGGGCGACCCGTCCCCCATCAAGCACGTCATCTACATCATCAAGGAAAATCGCACCTACGATCAGGTCTTCGGCGACCTGCCGCGCGGCAACGGCGACCCCCAGCTCGTGCTCTTCGGCCGGCCGGTGACGCCGAACCACCACAAGCTCGCCGAGGAGTTCGTGCTGCTGGACAACCTGTACTGCACTGGCCAGGTCTCGGCTGACGGGCACCCCTGGTCGACGATGGCGTACAATACCGACTTCATCGCCCGCAACTGGATGCTCACCTACGCCGGCCGCGCCGGTATCGACGACGACGACGAGGGGAACCTGACCACCGCCCCCAGCGGCTACCTCTGGGACGCCGCCGCCCGCGCCGGCCTGACCTACCGCAGCTACGGCGAGTACGGCAGCCGCGTCAGCCAGCCCGACGGCACGTTCCGGATGGAGGGCCGCGTCCCCGGCCTGGTCGGCCACGTCAGCCCGAACTACGGCCTGCCGCCCGCGGGCAAGAAGACGGCGCGCGACACCGACAAGGTCGAGGTCTTCCTCGAGGAGTTCCGCCGCTTCGACGCCGAGGGGACCGTGCCCAACCTCATGATCGTGAGCCTGGGCGAGGACCACACCGTCGGCACCACCACCGGCCGGCCGACTCCGCAGGCCTGCGTCGCCAGCAACGACCTGGCGCTGGGGCGGCTGGTCGAGGCCGTCAGCCACAGCAAGGCGTGGGCGAGCACCGCCATCTTCGTGATCGAGGACGACGCCCAGAACGGCCCCGACCACGTCGACGCGCACCGCACCGTCGGGCTGGTGATCAGCCCGTATACGAAGCGGAAGCACCTCGACAGCACCCAGTATCAGACCGTGAGCATGATCCGCACCATGGAGCTGATCCTGGGCCTGCCCCCGCTGAGCCAGTTCGACGCCGCCGCCAACCCGATGTTCGCCAGCTTCACCGACCAGGCCGACCTGACGCCGTACACGCACCTGCCGGCGCAGATCGACCTGGACGCCGTCAACAGCCCGATGGCCTACGGCGCCGGACGGTCCAACGCCATGGACTTCTCGGAGTACGACCGGATCGACGACTTCGAGCTCAACGAGATCCTCTGGCGGGCGATCAAGGGCCCCGACGCCCCCCTGCCCCCGGCCGTGCGCCGCGCCATCGCCCTGCGGGTGCCGGTGCCGAAGCCTGAGCCCTGAGGCCGGCGGCCCTCACCGGCCGACCCGCGAGTCCCGACGCGGCCCCCGGCCCGGGGGGGGGGCCCCCCCCCGGCCGGGGGGGGCGGGGGGGGGCGCCCCCCCGGGGCGCCCCCCCCCCCCCCCCCCCC
>CAZUZD010000256.1:0-9131 GCA_964624465.1 uncultured Isosphaeraceae bacterium | reverse complement strand
GACTTCAACTCCTACGGCTCCCGCCGCGGCAATCACGAGGTGATGATGCGCGGCACGTTCGCCAACGTCCGGCTCCGCAACCACCTCGCCCCGGGAACCGAGGGCGGTGTCACCAGGCACCTGCCGGACGGCTCCGTCACCTCGATCTTCGAGGCGGCCGAGCAGTACCGTGCCGAGGGCGTGCCGCTGATCATCCTGGCGGGCAAGGAGTACGGCTCGGGCTCGTCGCGCGACTGGGCCGCCAAGGGTCCGGCGCTGCTGGGGGTGCGGGCGGTCATCGCCGAGAGCTTCGAGCGGATCCACCGCTCCAACCTGGTGGGGATGGGCATCCTGCCGCTGCAATTCGAGGTCGGGGCCAACGCGGCGAGCCTGGGACTCAGCGGTGAGGAGGTGTTCACCATCGAGGGGCTGGTCGACGGCCTAAAATCCGAGTTCAAGGGTGGCCGGTCGGTCACGGTGGCGGCCACCGCTGCCGATGGTAAGGTGGTGCGGTTCACGGCGACTGTCCGGATCGACACGCCCCAGGAGATCCGGTACTATGAGCATGGTGGCATCCTGCCGTACGTGCTGCGCCAGCTCCTGGCGGGTTGACCGCCCGCTCGGGGTCGCCGGCAGTCGGGCGAAGCCGCCCGGCTCGGTCTGGCGGCCCTGATCCCGTCGGAATCGGTAGCGGCCCCCGACCGGACCCGGTCGGGGGCGTACCATTCCCGCAACGCCCCGCTCGGGTGCGATCGGTGAATACCGACCCCTCTTCCCGCCTGAGCCGCCTCTTCGTTAAGATCATTCGTCTCTTCGAGAAGTATCGCCGCGGACGCCCCCATCCGGGGCCCCCGGGACCTGCTGCGGAGCCGACCGGTCGGGGGATTGCCCTCCCGCAGGTTCGTCCCCCGGGCCCCGTGCTTCCTGGGCCCCCGAGCGTGATCCGCCCCCGCCAGTACGGGAAAGTTGAGGAGTCGGATTTCATGGCGCACGCTGAGACCCAGGCCAAGCCGATCGTATCCCGCAACCAGGCCATCGGCTGGCTCCGCCAGATGCTGCTGATCCGCCGGTTCGAGGAGCGGTCGGCCATGCTGTACCAGCAGGGCCACATCGGCGGCTTCTGCCACCTGTACAGCGGCCAGGAGTCGGTCGCCGTCGGCTCCATCGGCGTGCTGCGCGAGGACGACTACGTCATCACCGCGTACCGCGACCACGGCCACGCGATCGCCCGCGGCATGAAGCCCGAGTTGGGCATGGCCGAGATGCTCGGCAAGCGCACCGGCTGCTCCAAGGGCAAGGGCGGCTCGATGCACTTCTTCGAGGCCGAGATTGGCTTCATGGGCGGCCATGCCATCGTCGGCAGCCATATCCCCGTCGCCACCGGCATCGCGTTCGCCAGCAAGTACCGCAACGAAGACCGCGTCTGCATCTGCTACTTCGGTGACGGCGCCATCGATCAGGGCTCGCTGCACGAGGCGCTGAACATGGCCTCGCTCTGGAAGCTGCCCGCCATCTATGTTGTGGAAAACAACATGATGTCGATGGGCACGCACCTGCACCGGCACTCCTGGACCACCGACCTGACCATCCGCGGCGGCGTCGCCTACGGCATGCCCGGCATCCTGGTCGACGGCAACGACATCGAGGAGATGGCCCGCGTGACCCGCGAGGCCGCCAACCGCGCCCGCGCCGGCGAGGGCCCGACCTTCATCGAGGCCAAGACCTACCGGTTCCGCGGCCACTCGATGAGCGACCCCATGAAGTACCGCTCCAAGGAAGAGGCCGAGAAGGCCAAGGAGCGGGATCCGATCGTGCTGTTCGAGTCGCTCCTGAAGGAGCGCGGCTGGATCGACGCGGCCGCCCTCGAAGAGATGCACGAGAAGATCAAGGTCGAGATTGATGAGGCGATCGAGTTCGCCCAGAACAGCGACGAACCCGACCTCGCCGAGGTCTACGACGACATTACCGTCGCGCCGCATATTCCCCAGGAATGATCCGGAGAGCGAGCCAAAGCCATGCCCGTGATGCAGTACCGCGACGCGCTGAACCTCGCCATGTGCGAGGAAATGGAGCGCGACGACCGCGTCTTCCTGATGGGTGAGGAAGTTGCCGAGTACCAGGGCGCCTACAAGGTCAGCCAGGGCATGCTCGAGCGGTTTGGGCCTCGCCGGATCATCGACACGCCGATCGCCGAGGAAGGCTTCGCTGGTATCGGGATCGGTGCCGCGATGGTCGGCCTCCGGCCGATCGTCGAGTTCATGACCTTCAGCTTCAGCCTGGTCGCCTTCGACCAGCTCGTCAACAACGCCGCCAACATGCGGTACATGAGCGGTGGCCAGTTCAGCGTGCCGATCGTCTTCCGGGGCAACTCGGGCATGGCCGGCTGCCTGGGCGCCACCCACTCACACCGCCCCGAGGCGCTCTACGCGCACATCCCCGGCCTCACGGTCGTGATGCCCGCCACCCCGGCCGACGCCAAGGGCCTCCTCAAGAGCGCCATCCGCTCCGAGGACCCGGTGATCTTCATCGAGCACGAGAACCTGCTCGGCGAGCGTGGCGAGGTCCCGGAGGATCCCGAGTACCTCGAGCCGATTGGCAAGGCAGTCGTCCGCCGCCCCGGCACCGACGTGAGCCTGATCACCTACTCGCGCTCGCTGGTGACCACCCTCAAGGCCGCCGAGAAGCTCTCCGAGCAGGGCATCAACGCCGAGGTCATCGACATCCGGACCATCCGGCCGCTCGACCTCGACACCTTGCTCACCTCCGCGGTCAAGACCCACCGGGTCGTGATCGTCGAGGAGAACTGGCCCAACTGCGGCATCGGCGCCAGCATCGCCGACCGGATCTACCGGTCCGTCTTCGACGAGCTCGACGCACCGATCCTCCGCGTGACGGCCAAGGACGCCCCGGTGCCCTACAACCGCAAGATGGAGCTCTCGATGCTCCCGAGCGTCGAGCGGATCGAGGCGGCCGTCAACGACGTGCTGTACCGTCGCGCCTGACCGGCCGCCGGCAGCGTCAGCACGGGTCTGAGCCGGGCCGGCCCGATGGGGGTCGGTCCCGGCGCCCGGTACCCTGGACCGGCCCGATCTCGTGGCGTCCGGTCCGCTTCTCACCCATCCCGAACCTTCCGGCCGCCGCGTCCAGACCCGCTGGCTCCGCCCGAGCCACGCCCCTGGACCGACCGAGCCCCCGCCCGCGGAGCCATTGCCGTGCCGATCGAAGTGAACCTGGCCAAGCTCAGCCCGACGATGGAGAGCGGCCAGCTCGTGAAGTGGCGCGTCAAGGTCGGCGACACGGTCAAGGAGGGGGACATCCTCGCCGAGATCCAGACCGACAAGGCCGTCATGGACATGGAGTCGTTCGACGACGGCGTCGTCGCCTTCCAGGCGGCCCAGGAGGGGGACGACATCAACCTCGGCGGTCTGGTCGTGGTCCTGGCCGGCAAGGGTGAAGACGCCAAGGCCGTCGCCGCCCAGTATGCCTCGGGCGCCGCCCCGGCCGCCGCCAAGCCGGCTGCCGCCGCGGCCCCGGCCGCGTCGAGCCCCAACGGTCAGGGCGCCGCGGCCCCCGCCGCCGCCGAGCCGGTCGCCGCCGGTGGTCGCGTCAAGTCGACCCCGCTGGCCCGCAAGGTCGCCGCCGAGGCCGGCGTCGAGCTCGGCCAGGTCGCCGGGAGCGGCCCCGCCGGTCGCATCGTGCGTGACGACGTCGAGGCCTTCCTGGCGAAGAAACCCGCCGGTGGCCACGCGACCGCCGCCGCTCCGGCCGTTGCCCGTCCGGCCGCCCCGATCCCGCAGGCCGGCCGGATCCCGCACACGCCGATGCGGAAGACGATCGCCAAGCGGATGATCGAGTCGAAGCAGGCCGCCCCCGAGATCCACGTCACGGTCGACATCCGCCTCGACCGCCTGATGGAGATCCGCGAGTCGCTGAACGCCCGGCTCGCCGCCGAGAAGATCAAGCTCTCCGTCGGCGACTTCATCACCAAGGCCGTCGCCGTGGCCGTCCGTCGGCACCCCCTGCTCAACAGCAGCTGGGAGCCCGAGGCCGTGGTGATCCACCCCGACGTCAACATCGGCATCGCCGTGGCGATGGACGGCGGCCTGATGGTCCCCGTGCTCCACAAGGCCGACGGGCTCGGCCTCAAGGAGATCCGTCAGGGCACCGAGGGGCTGGCCCAGGCCACCCGCGCCGGCACGCTCAAGCCGAACCAGATGATGGGCGGCACCTTCACGATCAGCAACCTGGGCATGTACAGCGTCAAGCAGTTCGACGCCATCATCAACCTGCCCGAGGTCGCGATCCTCGCCGTCGGCGCCGGCGAGAAGCGCCCGGTCGTCGAGGGGGACAAGCTCGTCATCGGCACGGTGATGAGCGTGACCCTGACGGCCGATCACCGCGTGGTCGATGGTGCCACCGCGGCCGACTTCCTCCGCACCCTCAAGGGCCTGCTCGAAGAGCCGGCCTCGATGCTGCTCTGATCCGACCTTCTGCCGCCGTGCCCCGATCGGCGCGGCGGTGGCTCCGTCGGACGGCGGCCAGACTCACGTGGTTTCCGGACTCCTTTCTGGCTCGCCTCCGCAACTCTTGCGGGTCGAGCCACTCCTTTTTCCCAGAACACGGCAAACATGGCGCGCGACTTCGACATCATCGTCATCGGTGGCGGCCCGGCCGGCTACGCGGCCGCCATCCGGGCCGGTCAGCTCGGCAAGAGCGTCCTGTGCGTCGAGCGGGACAAGCTCGGCGGCATCTGCCTGAACTGGGGCTGCATCCCGACCAAGGCGCTGCTGGCCAACGCCCACCTGGTCGACATGATCAAGAACCACGGCCAGGCGTTCGGCTACAGCGGCGAGGCGAAGTGGGATTTCGTCCAGATGATCCGCCGCAGCCGCGACGTCGCCGGCCGGCTCAACAAGGGGATCGAGGGGCTGTTCAAGAAGTACAAGGTCCAGCACCAGGTCGCCACCGCGAGGGTGATCGCGCCCAACACGGTGCAGGTCGGTGACAAGAAGATCTCCGCCGATCACATCATGGTCGCCACCGGGGCCCGCCCTCGTCCGATGCCGGGTGCGGACTTCAACGGCAAGACGGTCATCACCTACAAGGAGGCGATGAGCCTGGAGAAGCAGCCGGCGAGCATGATCATCGTCGGCGGCGGCCCGATCGGCCTGGAATTCGGCTACTTCTACAATGCCATCGGCACCAAGGTCACGCTCGTCGAGATGCTCGACCGGATCGTCCCGGGCGAGGACGAAGAGATCTCGGCCGCACTCGAGAAGAGCCTCGCCAAGCGCGGGATGGAGATCCTGACCAAGTCCAAGACGACGAAGGTTGAGACCACCGCCAAGGGCGTGAAGGTCACGATCGAGACGTCCAAGGGCCCGCGCACGCTTGAGGCCGACGTGATGCTCGTGGCGATCGGCGTGACCGGCAACATCGAGGAGGTCCTCGACCCCAAGCTCGGCGTCACCATCGATCGCGGCCACATCAAGGCCGACCCGACGAAGGGCTTCGCGACCAACGTGCCGAGCATCTACGCCGTCGGCGACGTGATCGGCCCGCCCTGGCTGGCCCACGTGGCGCACCACGAGGCGATCACCTGCATCGAGTGGATCACCGGCCACGCCAAGCACACCGTCGACTACTCGAACATCCCCGGTTGCACCTACACCGACCCGGGCGTGGGCAGCGTGGGCCTGACCGAGAAGGCCGCCCGCGAGAAGGGCCACAAGGTCCGCATCGGTCGGTTCCCCTTCATGGCCCTGGGCCGCGCCCTGGCCAGCGACGAGTCCGAGGGCTTCGTGAAGCTCGTGTTCGACGAGAAGCACGGCGAGTTGCTGGGCGCGCACATCATCGGCTCTCAGGCCACCGAGATGATCGCCGAGTTGGTGCTGGCCAAGAAGCTCGAGGCCACCGAGGAGGAGATCCTCAGCACCATGCACCCGCACCCGACCTACTCGGAGGCGATCATGGAGGCCGCCGGCCAGGGCCTGGGCGTCTCCGTCCACCTCTGAGCCGCCTCCGATCCGCCGTCCGTCCCCCGCCGCCCGGCGCGACCCCTCCGAGGTTTCGCCGGGCGGATCGCATTTTGGGGCAGGCCCGATGACAGGGAATCCGGGGTGTGGCACGCGTCGATTGCCCGACGGCATCGATCGGTTTACGATGCGATGGAGACGGACTCGTCGAGCGTTCCGCATCGCAGCCCAACCCGGAGGAGCCGGGCTCAGCCAGGCGCGACGGAACGCGGGAGACCGTCCCCGACCGGAATCGAGGTGGAGCATGCGTCGTCCGAGTTGGCAACGAGCGGTCGTGGCCCTGAGCCTGGGCCTCCTGGCGCTGACGGCCGTGGCAATCAGTCCCCGGCCCGTCCGGAGCCAGGACGAGCCCGTCCATGGCAGTCGGACGGCCTTCATGCGGCAGAAGCTGGTCTTCGCCCAGAACCTGCTCGAGGCGCTGACGGTCGAGGATTACCCCAAGATGGAGCGCAGTGCCCGAGCCCTGAAGCGGCTGAGCCTCGCCTCCGAGTGGGAGGTGCCCACGATCCCGAACGTCGAGCAGTACATCCCGCTCACGACCCAGTTTCAGAAGATCACCGACGACATCGCGCGGGCCGGCAAGGACAAGAACCTCGACGCCGCGACGACCGCCTACACCGAGCTGGCCAAGAACTGCGTGGCCTGCCACAAATTCGTCCGCATGGTTCCGAAGTGAGTCGCTGAGCCGGTCATCCGGGGTGAATCCACACCCAGAGCGAACGCAGCGAGCCCCGTCGCACAATCGCGACGGGGCTCGTTCGTCATCCACCGGAATCAGACCAGACCAACGCCGCCGAGCTCAGGCGTGGATCGCCCGCTTGTCGACGGCCATGGCGGCCTCGCGGAGCACCTCGGACAGAGTCGGGTGCGCGTGGGAGATGCGGGCGATGTCCTCGGCGCTGCCGGAGAACTCCATCACGGCAACGGCCTCGGCGATCATGTCGCTGGCGCGCGGGCCGATGATGTGCACGCCGAGCACGCGGTCGGTCCTGGCATCGGCGATGATCTTCGCCATGCCCTCGCTCTCATCCATCGCCTTGGCGCGGCCGTTGGGGCCGAACGGGTACTTGCCGGCCCGGTAGGCGATCCCCTTCTCCTTGGCCTGCTCCTCGGTGATGCCCACGCTAGCCATCTCGGGGTGGGTGTAGATGACGCTCGGGATGGTCTCGTAATTGATGTGGCCCGCCTTGCCGGCCAGCAGCTCGGCGAAGGCCACGCCCTCCTCCTCGGCCTTGTGCGCCAGCATGGGGCCGGCCACCACGTCGCCGAGGGCGGAGATGGTGGGGACGTTGGTCCGGAAGTGGGCGTTGATCGGCACCTTGCCCGACTTCGGGTCGAAGGTCACGCCGACCGTGTCGAGGCCCAGGCCGTCGAGGAAGCCACGGCGGCCGACGCTCACCAGCACCCGGTCGCACGGGAAGGTGAGGTTCGCGCCGTCCTTGGCCTGCGCGGTGACGACGGTCTTGCCACCCTGCACCTTGGCGCCCGTGACCTTCGTCTCCAGGTGGAACTCCAGGCCCTGCTTGGCGAGGCTCTTGTGCAGCAGGTTGCCGAGCTCCAGGTCGGCCATCGGGACGATGCGGGGCAGGAACTCGATGACCGAGACCTTTGCGCCCAGGCGTCGCCACACCGAACCGAGCTCCAGGCCGATGTAGCCTCCACCGACGACAACCAGATGCTCGGGCACGCGGTCGAAGTTCAGGGCCTCGGTCGAGCTCACGACGGTCTTGCCGTCGAACTTCAGGAACGGCAGCTCGATCGGCTCGCTGCCGGTGGCGATCAGGATGTGTGCCGTGTCGAGGGTCGTCTCGGCGCCCTTCTCGTCGCGCACGACCACCGAGGTGGGCGATGCGACCCGGCCGAAGCCGTTGAACGGCTCGATCTTGTTCTTCTTGAACAGGAACTTGAGGCCGTCGGTCAGCTCGCGGACGACTTTGTCCTTGCGGGCGAGCATGGTCGGCAGGTCGAGGTCGACCGTCGGCACCTTGACGCCGTGGTTCGCGAACTTCGACTTCGCCAGGTGGTAGAACTCGCTCGAATCGAGGAGGGCCTTGCTGGGGATGCAGCCGACGTTGAGGCAGGTGCCGCCGAGCGTGGACCGCTTCTCGACGCAGGCGACCTTGAGGCCGAGCTGCGCCGCCCGGATCGCGGCCACGTAGCCACCGGGACCGGCCCCGATCACGACCAGGTCATAACGATCTGCCACCGTCGGCTCCTTGCGTAGCGGGAAGAGGGGAGTGGCCGGGTTCACCGCGAGGGCGGTCGCCCACGAGAGCGGGCCGGAGGATGATCCCGTGTGAGGGATCCGCCCCCGGCCCGGTCAGTCGGGGCACGGCTTGGACCGGCCAGGAATCAGACATCAGATGTCGAGGAGCATCCGCTCGGGGTTCTCGATGCACTCCTTGATCCGCACCAGGAAGCTGACCGCCTCGCGGCCGTCGACCATGCGGTGGTCGTAGGAGAGAGCCAGGTACATCATGGGCCGGATCACGACCTGGTCGTCGATGGCGACCGGGCGCTTCTGGATCGAGTGCATGCCGAGGATCGCGCTCTGGGGCGCGTTCAGGATCGGCGTCGAGAGCAGCGAGCCAAACACGCCACCGTTGGTGATCGTGAAGGTGCCGCCCTGGAGGTCGGAGACGGCGATCGTACCGTCGCGGGCCTTCTTGGCGTAGTCGGCGATCCCCTTCTCGATGCCGGCGAAGTTCAGCTGATCGGCGTCGCGGAGGATCGGGACCATCAGGCCGCGCTCGGTGCTGACGGCCACGCCGATGTCGTAGTAGTTCGGCAGCACCAGGTCGGTGCCCTCGATGCGACCGTTGACGGCCGGGAAGGCCTTGAGCGCCTCGATGGAGGCCTTGACGAAGAACGACATGAACCCGAGGTTCATCCCGAACTTCTTGCTGTACGCGTCCTTGTACCTGGCCCGCAGGTCCATCACCCGCGACATGTCCACCTCGTTGAAGGTGGTCAGGATCGCGGCTGTGTGCTGGGCCTCGACCAGTCGGGTGGCGATCTTCTGCCGGATGCCGCTCATCCGCTGGCGGGTGACCGTGCGATCGCCGGGCACGCGGGCCGGGGCCGGAGCCGTTGCCGGTGCCGGCTTCGCCGCCGGGG
>CAZUZD010000255.1:0-9155 GCA_964624465.1 uncultured Isosphaeraceae bacterium | reverse complement strand
TCGAAACCCGCTTCCGGTAACATCACCCGCGCCCACCATTCGTGGGGAAGGTCAGCTGCCGAATCGTCGGCGTGGCCACGCTGCGCTCAGGCCACGGCACACGGAAGGAGACGACAGCGGCGAAGCCGGGCTCCGCACGTGGAACCTGGACACCCGGGTCTCCCGGAGGTCGGATCAGCCGGAAGCCGGGGCGACAAGGCGGACCAAGGGGCTCGCGGCGCTTGACGGCGATCGGGCGGCGGAGCCACAATCCGGGCCGTTTTCGACTGTTGCCTCCGAGACCGAGCCAACCGGAAGGTGAGCCGCCCATGGGCCGCGAGACGACGCTGCGACGGATCCTCGACGGGGGCCTGGTGGCCGTGGTGCGGGCCGACTCCCCCACGCAGCTGGTGGGCGTGGTGCGGGCCCTGGCCGAGGGGGGCGTCACCGCGGCCGAGATCACCTTCACGGTGCCCGATGCCCCCGAGGTCATCCGCCAGGTGCGCCGCGAGCTGGGCGACAGCATCGTCCTGGGCGCCGGCACCGTGCTCGACACCGAGACGGCCCGCATCGCCATCCTCGCCGGCGCCGAGTACCTGGTCTCGCCTACGCTGAACCTCGACGTGATCCGGCTCGCCCACCGCTACGACAAGGCGATCATGCCCGGCGCCTTCACCCCGACCGAGGTGCTCACCGCCTGGGAGGCCGGGGCCGACGTCGTGAAGGTCTTCCCGGCCGAGATCGGCGGCCCCCCCTACCTGAAGGCCCTGCGCGGCCCGCTGCCCCAGGTGCGGCTGATGCCCACCGGCGGCGTCGACCTGACCACCGCCGAGGCCTTCCTCAAGGCCGGCGCCTGCTGCCTGGGCGTCGGCTCCTCGCTGGTCGAGCCCAAGGCCGTCGCCGCCGGCGACTTCGCCCGCCTCACCAGCCTGGCCGCCCAGTACGCCGCCATCGTCAAGAAGTTCCGCGCCGGCTGAGTCTGTGCGGCTTCCCCAGCCTCCCCGATCGGAGCGGCTACCGGGTGCTTTGCGGCGTCCAGAGAACCTGGGTGGCCGGGGTGGGAGCCGTCGTGAGGATCGGCCGGGAAGGTCGGGTGCCTGGCGCGGGCTGGGAATCGGCACAATCGTCACGGTCCGCGGCTTCGGTTCAAGCGGCCGGGGGACGGGCGACGATAACCGAGGCAACGGCGGAGCTCCGCACCCCGTCCGCCCGTGGGGCGGGTGGGCTGGAGCGAGCCGACGACACTGGCGGACCGTGGGCCAGGGACGGCCCCGGTCGGCAGGCTCCGGGGTGGCGGTGATGCCCCGGGCCCAGCTGGCACGAGCGGAGGAGGCACGGATGCCTCGCAGACTTCGGGCGAACCTGAAACGCGTCGGGCTGGGCTTCGTCCTGGCCGGCGTGATCAGTGCGCCCGGAGCGGCCGCCCGTGGCCAGCAGGAGGACGCCGTGCGGGCTCCGGCCCCGGCCGTCCGCCCGGGGGCGGGCGGGTCGGCCAAGACGATCTATTACAAGAGCCCGCTGTTCCGGATCCCGGTCACGATCCAGCCCGAGGTCCGGGGCCTGGTCCGCGAGGTCCGGCTCTGGGTCTCCGACGACTACGGCTACCACTGGAAGGAATTCGGCCAGGCGTCCCCCGACCGCCCCGAGTTCCCCTTCCGCGCCAGCCGCGACGGCGAGTACTGGTTCGCGCTCCAGACCGTCGACACCCGCGGCAAGATCTACCCGGCCGACGACCGCCAGGCCGAGCCGAGCCTCAAGGTGGTCGTCGACACCGCCGCGCCCACGCTGGTGCTGGAGCCGATGGGCCGGCGCGGCAGCGTGGTCGCCGCCCGCTGGCAGGCGCAGGATGAGCACCTGGTGCTGAAATCCCTGACGCTGGAGTTCCGCCCCGAGGGGGCCGACCCGCAGGACTGGCGGACGGTGCCGATGCGGGAGGCCGACTTCAAGCTCGCCGGCCAGAAGACCTGGGACGCCGGCACCGCCGACCCGATCCGGATCCGGGCCACCATCCGCGACCGCGCCGGCAACGTCCGCGTGGTCGAGCAGGCCCTCCGCGGCGGGATGGCCGCCGCGCCCGGCACGGCCCGCGTCGACGAGCGCGAGTTCGCCGCCCCCCCGCCGGTGGCCCCGATCTCGGCCCGCTCGCGGACCACGGCCACCGACGACTCGGTCGACCCGTTCGAGGCCGCCCTCGGGAACGCCCCGGTCGCCAGCACGGTCCCGCGCAATGACGACGCCGGCTCGCCGCTGAACCCCGCCGCCCCGGCGGCCGTGGCCCGCCAGGACGAGCCGGCCCGCGGCGACGGCGACGGCGAGGTCCAGGTCCGCCAGTCGGGCACCAGCCGCACCCTGCTGGCCGGCAACCCGAAGTTCCCGCTCCAGTACGAGGTCGAGGACGCCGGCCCCGGCGGCGTGACCAAGGTGCAGCTCTGGGTCACCCACGACGGCGGCCGCAGCTGGTTCCCGCTGCCTGAGGACCCCGACAAGGCCAGCCCCTACCCCGTCGACGTCGGCGGCGAGGGGACGTTTGGCCTCTGGCTGGCCGTGCAGGGCGTCTCCGGCCTGGGCGACCCGCCCCCGGCGCAGGGGGATCGGCCGCAGCTCTGGGTCGAGGTCGACAGCACCCCGCCCGTCGTGCAGGTCGACCCGCCGCGGGTCGGCACCGGCAACAGCACCGGCAAGGTGCTGATCACCTGGCGGGCCAGCGACCCCCACCTGGGCGCCCGCCCGGTCACGCTCTCGTACCGCCCCGAAGGCACCGAGGCCGACGCCGCCTGGAGCCCGATCACCGGCCGGATGGAGAACACCGGCCAGTACATCTGGGCCGTCCCCCCCGGCACCCCGCCGCGGTTCAAGATCCGCGTCGAGGTCGAGGACGACCTGGGCCACCGCGGCGCCGCCGAGAGCGGCGCCGTGCTGCTCGACCGCGCCAAGCCCAAGGGCCGGATCATCGGCCTCGACCCCACCGCCCGCACCAGCACCGAACCGCGCCGCTGACGCCCGCTCGCGTCCGGACCCGCCGATCGGTGCTGGGATTCCGGACCGGGTCCCGCTACCCTCGATCCCCGATGCGGCGGACCTCCCGTCCCCTTCGCGATCCGACGGGTCCTCCGCCGGCGCGGGACGGCTCCGCCCCGCCCGGGGGGCTTCGTGCCATGCCGACGGACCGCCGATCGCAACCGCTCTGGCTCGGCCTGATGGTGCTGGCCGGCCTGATGGGATGCCAGCGGCGCGAGCCGCTGGCGAGCGTCGACGACCGGCCGGCGGCGGCGCTGCGGAAGTTGCCGGTGGCCGAGCGGGTGACAGCCGCCGAGCGACTCGGCACGCCGGGGCCGGGCGCGTCGCAGGCGATCCCGGTGCTGGTGGACCTGCTCGACGGCCAGGACGACCGCGACCTGCTCGTCCAGGCGGCGGCGGTGGCGGCCCTGGTGCGGATCGGGCCCCCCTCGGTGCCGGCGCTGCTGGCGGCACTCGACCGACCGGGCGACGAGGCGGCCGATCGGCTGATCACCTTCGGGGCCCGGCAGGCGCTGGCGAAGCTGGGGCCCGAGGTCGTGCCCGGGCTCCTGGAGCGGCTGGGCGACCCGACGGCCAGCGAGGCGCTGCGGTTGGGGGTGGTGCAGGCGATCGAGGACCGCCAGCCGCCCGAGGCTTCGGCCGTGCCCGTGCTGGTGCGGATCCTGGAGCAGGAGCCCGACGTCACCCGGCTGCGTGGCCTGGTCGCGCGCTGCCTGGGCGCTCTGGGGCCGGCGGCCGGGCCGGCGATCCCCACGCTGGTGCGGCTCATGGCCGAGGCCCCCGACCCTCGCAACGAGACCCAGTTCGCCTTCGATGCCATGACCGCCCTGGGCCGCATCGGTCCTGGGGCCGCCCCGGCGCTCACCGAGCTGGCCGGCCAGTCCCGGGGTGCCGCCCGCTTCCGCGCCGCCAGGGCGCTGGCCGAGACCGGGCCCGAGGGGGCGCACGCGGCGATCCCGTTCCTGATCCAGGTGGCCGAGGACCCCGACCTGCGGGACGACGACGGCTGGATCACGCTGATCGACGCCCTCTCCGAGCTGGGCCGCCACCGCGACCGACCCGAGCTGGCCGTCCCCGCCCTGGTCCGCCGCCTCGACGACGAGGAGCCCGAGGTGCGCGGCTGGGCCGCCGCGACGCTCCGCGAGTACGGGCCGGCCGCCGAGCCCGGGATCCCGCGGCTGGTCGAGCTGCTGGGCGACGCCGAGGGGCACCCCGAGAGCAGCAACGCGATGAACGCCATGAACACCCTCGCGGCCATCGGCCCGAAGGCCGTGCCGGCGCTGGTCGCCGGACTGAAGGCCCCGGACGCGACCGCCAGGAGCCTGGCCGCCGGGGCGCTGGGGGCCGTGAAACCCCGGCCCGAGCCGGTACCCGCCGACGCCGTCGCCGCGCTGATCGCCGCCACCCGCGATCCCGAATCGGGCGTGCGGGAATCGGCCGCCACCGCGCTCGGGGACTGGCAGGTCGCCGCCGCCGTGCCCCGCCTGATCGAGCTGCTCGACGACCCGGCCCCCGAGCCGGCCCAGGCCGCCGTGCACGCCCTGGGCACCGTCGGCCTGCCCGCCGCCGCCCCCGCCCGACCCCGGCTGCTGGCCGCCGCGACCGACCCGGCCCACCCGCAGCACTTCACCGCCTTTTACGTCCTGGCCCGCTTCGATCCCGAGGCACGCGCCGTCGTGATGTCCGCCCTGAAGTCCCCCGATCCCGAGGCTCGCACCGCCGCCGCCGCCGCCCTCGGCCAGGCCGGCCCCGCTGCCTCCGACGCCCTGCCCGCCCTCCGCGCCGTGGCCGACGACCCCGTCCCCGAGGTCCGTGGCGCCGTCGGCCGCGCCCTCCGGCTCATCACCGAGACCGACGCCCCCGACCCCCGCTGACCTCCGACCCGACCCCAACCTGGATCGTGACTTCCCGTAGGGCGGATCAGCGCCAGCGTCATCCGCCGCGTTCGGAGGGGAGGCCGTTCGATTGGCTCATCAGGCTGATCGGGCGGCTGGCCTCCGACCCGTCCCGGTGGATTGCGCTGGCGCTGATCCACCCTGGGTCAGCGGGTTCTCTTGTAGGGTGGATCAGCCGCAGGATGCGGCGCAATCCACCACGCCAGAATCCAGGCCTCCGACCCGTCGCGGCGGATGACGCTGGCGCTGATCCGCCCTACGGAAAGCGGGAAACCCTCGCCCGAGGGCTCCGTCCGAGGCCGGGTTCCGGCGGCGTGGAGCGGCGATCAGGGGAGCAGGCGGACGAGCAGTTCGGGGAGGCGTTCCTTGAACGGGAAGAAGCCCCGGGTGGCGTGGGGCCAGAGGGTGTCGTCCCAGGGGCGTCGCAGCCGGACCAGCGGCGTGCCGGCGGCGGTGAACGCCAGCTCGAGCGCGTCGAGGCGCGAGCGCGCCGGGCCGATGGGAGGCTCGGCCACGACCAGGCATCGCAGGCCGTGCGCCTCGATCCAGTCCCGCCAGGCGTCGGGCTGGGCCGGATCCAGGGTCGTGGCCGGGGCCGTGAAGTGGGTCGAGGCCCGCGTCAGGCCGTCGGCCAGGGCGCCTTCGGCGAACGCCAGGGCCGGGCGGCCCAAGGGACCCGGCGAGCGGTCGCGGGCGGCGTGAGAACCGGCGATCGCGGCGATCGGGGTGCCCTCGGGGACCGGGCCGCTCTCGGGGTTCAGGTCGTCCTCGGTCAGGATCAGTCCGATCGGGCCGTCGCTCGCCTTCGGGACCAGCCCCGGGCGCGGCAGCGGGCGGGCCGGCGGGAGCGCGGGGCCGGCGATCGGCCCGGCGAACGGGGCGAATGGCTCCGTCGGGTGGAACCGGCCGGCGGTGTAGCGCCGGATGTTCTCGGCGCTCGCCGCGTAGGTCTTGCCCACGGTCTGCAACCCCGCCACCCAGCGCCACGAGAGCGTGTTCGAGGCCGGGTCGGAGTCGAGCAGATGTCGCAGGAAGAAGTCCGCCCCGAGCGTCCAGGGGAGCCCGAGGGTGAAGCTCCAGAGCGAGGCGTACCACATGCGCGCGTGGTTGTGCAGATAGCCGGTCGCGATCAGCTCGGCCGTCCAGGCATCGACGCAGGCGATGCCCGACTCACCGGCGAGCACCGCCTCGTACCGCCGCCTCAGGTCGGGGTCCCGATCCAGCCGCGCGATCAGGCCGTCGCGCTCGGCCCGATACGCCGTCCAGACCCCCGGGCGCTGCTCCAGCCAGCCCTTCCAGTAGGTGCGCCAGGCGACCTCCTGCACGAACTTCTCGGCCGCGCGCGGGCCGTGCCGCTCGATGGCGGCGGCGATCAGCTCCGCCTCGGTGACCAGCCGGAACCGTACATGGGGCGACAGGGCCGAGACGTTCGAGCGGTCCTCGGGCCCGAGGTCGAAGTTGCGATCGTCGGCATACGCCCGCCCGGCGCGGGGCAGGAACCGCCCCAGCCGCGCCAGCGCCGCGGTGCGGGTCGGGGTCCAGTCAGGCGTGGCCAGGGTGGGGTCGGAGGGCGGGTTCGCGAGCGGGGCCATGGGGCGATCGGGTCCGTGCGAGGGGCGGACGGTCGGGGCGACCCGTCTTGTAGGCGCGGCCCCCGGCACCGGCGAGCCCGTCCGCCGGCTCGCCTCACACGGTGGGTCCCTCCGGCGCCAGGCCGGCAGCGCCGGCGCGCATGCGATAGGTCAGGTAGCCGCCGGAGAGCTGCCGGGCGTCGAGGCCGTGCAGCCGCAGGGCGCGGACGGCGTAGTAGCCGCGCTGGCCGACCTTGCAGTAGGCACGCACGGGCCGGTCGCGGGGAATCTCCGCCAGGCGGTCGCGGAGCTGCCCCAGGGGGATGTTGACGGCGCCCGGCAGGTGGCCGGCGGCGAACTCGGCGGGCTCGCGAACGTCGAGCACCAGGCCGGCCTCATCGGCCAGGCTCGACCAGTCGGCCAGCGGGGCGTCGCCGCGGAGGGCGTTGCTGGCGATCATGCCGGCGAGGTTCACCGGGTCCTTGGCCGAGCCGTACTGCGGCGCGTAGCAGAGCTCGGCGGCCTCCAGGTCGTGCACCGTGCCGCCGAACTGCAAGGCGGTGGCGATCACGTCGATCCGCTTCTCGACCCCCTCGGTGCCGACCGCCTGGGCGCCCAGGATCCGGCCGTCGCCGGGGTCGAACAGGAGCTTCAGGTGGATCGTTTGCGCGCCGGGATAGTAGCCGGCGTGCTGGTTCGGGTGCAGGTACACCTCGGCGAACGGCCGGCCGATGCGCCGGAGGGTCTTGGCGGCGGCCCCGGTGGAGGCGACGGTCAGGTCGAAGACGCCGCAGACGGCGGTCCCCTGCACGCCCCGGAACGAGGTGTCGCGGCCGAAGATGGCGTCGGCGGCGATGCGGCCCTGGCGGTTGGCCGGGCCGGCCAGGGCGAGCAGGGTTGGCGCCCCGGTCACCACGTCGTGGACCTCGGCCATGTCGCCCACGGCCCAGATGTGCGGGTCGCTGGTGCGCATCTGCGCGTCGACGGTCACCCCGCCCCGGCCGCCGATCGCCAGCCCGGCCGCGCGCGCCAGGCCGACCTCCGGGCGCACGCCGATGGCCAGGATCACGAGATCCGCCTCCAGCCGCAGGCCGGTCCCGGTCAGGACCGCGACCCGGTCGCCGGGCAGGGTCTCGAAGGCGGCGACGGGCGTCCTGAGGTGCAGGTCGACCCCGCGCGAGCGGAGGTGCGCGTGCACGGGCTCGGCCATCTCGGGGTCGAGCGGGGCCATCACCTGGTCGGCGGCCTCGATGATGGCGACCTTCAGGCCGCGATGGGCGAGATTCTCGGCCATCTCCAGGCCGATGAACCCGCCGCCGACGACCACCGCCGACCGCGCCTGCCGCTCGTCGAGCCAGCGCCGGATCTGGACGCTGTCGGGGATCGTCCGCACCGCGAACAGCCCCGGGCCGTCGATGCCGGGCAAGGGCGGCCGGATCGGCGCGGCGCCGGTGGCCAGGACCAACGCGTCGTACGGCTCCTCGAACTCGACGTCGCGGGCCAGGTCGCGCACGACGACCACCTGGCGCTCGCGGTCGATGCGGGTCACCTCGTGCTCGGTGCGGACGTCGACGCGGAACCGCTCGCGGAACAGCTCGGGGCCGGCGACGAGCAGCTTCTGCTGGTCCGCGATCACGCCGCCGATGAAGTACGGCAGCCCGCAGTTGGCGAACGACGGGTACGGCCCGCGCTCGAAGACGACGATCGACGCCGCCTCGTCGAGCCGCCGCGCCCTGGCCGCGCACGACGCCCCGCCCGCCACCCCGCCGACGATGACCACCCGCTTCGACGTCCCGTCCATGCGAACTCCTGACTGAGGGCGAACCCGAGCCCGGCCGGCCGTCCGGGCGGGCCCGTGCTCGCAGGGGATCTGACCAGAACCGGCCGCCGGTGGCCAGGCGTCCCGGGCCGACGGCCCGTCAGCCGGTCGCGACGGGGACCAGGGCCACGGTGATCAGGTTCGTGATGCCGATGACGCCGAAGAGCCGCATCACGGCCTCGCCGGCGGTGCGGCGCTGGTCATCCGAGTCCACGCAACCCTCCAGGGTGACCCAGCCCCGGGAGACGCTCAGGCGCACCCGATCGTCGTCCACCAGGGCCATCCACCGGATCGCGACCAGGGCCGAGCGGGCCAGGTCGGTGTCGCTGCGGGTCTCGCCCGGGGGGCGGACCTCGATGTCGTTGGCGACGGCATGCATGCCGGGCACCCGCAGCACGGCCGTCTCGGCGGCGAGCTTCTCGCCGTAGCTGGCGACCGTGCCGGTCAGGGTCACGACCCCGCCCCCGACGGCCAGGGCGATCCGGGACTCGTCGAGGTCGGGCTCCCAGCGGAGCTGATCCAGGACGGCCAGGTGCTGTTCCCGCAGGCTCTTGATCGACATCGCTCGCGACTCCAGCCGGCTCGCGGCGGCGCCGCGAATCCGGCCACCGTGGCGTCCCGGCGGAGCCCGTCCGGTCCCGAACATGGCCGTCCCGATGCGGACTGCGGGCCACGCGGGTTCACCCCTCGGCGTGACGAGGTGGCGGACCCGGAGCGGCAGTCCCCGGAGGCGATGCGACGGAGCCGGCCGATCCCGGGACACCTGGGTCGGAACCGGGACCACGGGGGAGCGACCCGCCGGCGAGCGGGGCACCGGCCCGGGGGCTCGGCCGCGGCAGCCGTCGCCGCGTGCAGGGTGCGGGTCGCGTCGTC
>CAZUZD010000254.1:0-9262 GCA_964624465.1 uncultured Isosphaeraceae bacterium | reverse complement strand
GGCCCCGCCCCGGCGTCGGCGTCAGACTCGATCCCGGCGCCGTCGGCCCGCGCCAGGTTCGGCGAGACGTAGACCCGCGCGAGCCCGCCGGCCGCGGCGCCCGCGATCCAGAGCCGCCCCTCGGGGCCGTCGGCCACCGGCCGGCCCTCCGTGGGCAGCGCCCCGTCGTCGGGGCCGAGGGCGAGGCCCAGCGTGGGCAGATCCGGGTCGGGGGCGCCAAGGGGATCGGCCTCCCGCTCCGGGCCCGTGGCCAGCACCAGACGGGCGCCCCGGGCGGGGTGGGCGCGCGAGCGGGCCACGACCTGCGCGGGGGCGTGGGGGCGGGCCGGCGCGACGGACCAGTCCCACCGGCCGCGGCGGGCGAGCAGGGGGGTGCCGCCGGCGCCGGCGCGGAGGACCTCGCAGTCGAGGCGGTGGTGGCTCTCCAGGTGGTCGGCCAGCGCCGCGGCCGCGTCGCCGGGCAGGCCGGGCAGGAACACGAGGTCGGCGGCCAGCGCGGCCAGGGCCCAGCCCAGCTCGTCGCGGTCGGCGGCCGAGGCGCCCGAGAGGTCCCAGGCGGCCACGTCGAGCACGCCGTCGCTGCCGCGGTAGCACTCGCGCACGAACCGCGACGCCGCCCGGCCCGACGACCGCCGCCCCAGCGCCCCGAAGTAGCCGGCCTGCGGGTCGGCCCCCTCGAACAGGCCCCGCACCCGCGCCGACGCCGCCCGCAGCGCGGGGGCCTCGGCCTCGGCCGACTCCAGCCAGAGCGCGATCGCCGAGAGCCGGATCCCCTCGTTGAGGAACCGGCCCCGGCCGGCGGGGCCCACCGCCCGCCGGCCGCCGGCGCGCGCGGCCGCCGCCACCGACGCATGGTGCAGCGCCACCAGCTCCCAGCGATTGTTGAAGACCGGGCTGCCGCTCGACCCCGGCTCGGTGTCGCACGAGTAGTGCAGGACCACCGGGTCGACCTTCACCACCTGATTGTCCTGGAGCGCCACCTCCTTGGGCCGGCCGCGCGGGTGCTGGATGATGTTCACGTACTCGGAGCGCACGACGTCGAGGCTGTCGCGTCCCAGCGGGATCGCGCCCAGGTGGTCGAGGCCGGCGACGCCGCAGAAGGTGAAGTCGAGCGCCTCGTGCGTCAGGAACAGCGCCTCGGGCCGCAGGGGCACGACCGCCGGCCGGCCCGCCGGGTCGTCGGCCGGGGTGGCCTCGTGGTTGGCCAGCACCCGCGCCGCCGCCGCGATCGTCGGGTCGGGCAGGACATGATGGTTCGTCAGCAGTACCCCGGGCGCCACCAGGAACGCCGTGCCGCTGGCCCCGTCGGCCCGCTCGATCTTGACCACCGCGCGGCCCACGCGGTCGCCGTTGCGGAGGAACTCGAACGGCAGCAGGTTGCTGTCGTCGAGGATCAGCTCCGGATCGGCCCCCCCGCCGGCCGCCGGCCCGGCCCGGTGCCGACTCGCCGCGCGGGCCGAGAGGGTCTGCAACACCAGCTCGTCGGCGGCGAGCCCGGGGTTCGTCCGGCCCCGCGCGGGGCTCGCCGGGGCCTCCGCCTCCACCCAGGCGGCGGAGGGCTCGAGCGCCTCGGCGTCGGGCAGGAACGTGCCGTTGAGCTCGGGCCCGGCCGGTCGGCGGGCGCGCGGGGCGGCCTGCGGCTCGACCGGCCCGAAGCCGCCCGAGCGGGGCAGGGCGCACGGCATCAGGAAGCCGCGGGGTCGGTACGAACGGCGGCGGTCGCGGGCAGATCGGAGGCGAGACATCAGGTCAACATGCCTTTCTGGGCCGGCGCGATCCGTTCCCCTCCACGGCGCCGGTCTCCCCCGGACCGACCGCCGCCGCGATCGCGAGCGACAGCCAGCCCCGGTGGCGGCGCGGGCGCTCCGGCGTCTCCTGGGTCCAAGAACCTCGGGTACGGTTGCCCCGATCCCGACGACCGATACCCGGTCCCCCGGACCGGACCGATCCGGCCCCGGCTCGTGGGCTCCCCGGTGGCTCCCGAGCCGCCTCGCGGCCGGTCTCACGGCAGCCACAGAGATCTTCCGTTCCCGGCCGCCCGCGTATCACCTTTTCCCGGCCGGGACCCGGTTGCGGCCCCCGTTCGCCAGCGCCGGCCCAGGCCCAGGCACCACCAGCCGCCTCGCACCCAGACACCGTTGGGGCCCCACCGCTCGTCGACCCAAAACCAGTCCCATGGACCAGATCCAATGACCCATTGACAAACGGAAACCGAATCTGACTAATACTACCTTCACGTTCGATATCTGGTTATCACCATCGCGTTCTGATGGCGCGGGATGCAGTGGGGCTGGGCCATCCGGCGCGGCGCCACCAGGCTGCAGTATTCGAAGTGCACGCCAGCATCTCAACGGGGCATGCGGCTCATGGACTCTGCAAGCAACTCGACGATCCCAGAACTGACCACCGGTACGAACCGGGTGAGGAACGGCGGGTCTGTGCTGCCGGCAGTGCTTGGGGTCGCCGTCGTGATCGGCGTCGCACTCACCTGGTCTTACGGTCGTTTTGGCTCACTGAAGAACAGCCTGCTCTACGCGCAAGGTCTGCGTGTGGCGCTCGATCGCACCGCGGTCGATTTGCCGGACGGGCAGGTCGGAGAGTCGCGGACGGCTGAGGTTTCGATTCACAACCTCTCCTCGGAAACCGTGACGGTGCTCGGCGCCTCGGTTTCCTGCGATTGCGTCACGACGGAGGGCGTTCCCCTCAAGATCCCTGCCGGCGAATCTGCAGTCCTCCGCTCCGCGGTCAAACTCGACGGTCGCTTCGTGGGCCCGTTTCAGCAAAGCGTGACCTACTACACCGATCACCCGACAGCGCCGAATCTGAAAGTTGTTCTCAAAGGCAAGGTCATGGCCCCGGCGGAATAACGAACGGATTCGCGGCAATCCAGGCGTTCCATCCCGCTCAATACTCCGGAGGAACTCATGCAGAGCCTTGTCAAGTTGATTTTGTCGGCGAGCAGCAGCTGTTTTGCGATGCTGCTGCTGGGAACCGCGTTGAGTTCGAATCTTCTTGCCGAGACAGAACTTACACCGGAAACCGCCAATTGCATAAATTGCTGCGGTTGCAACCAAGACAAGATTACCTGCCGAAACACAAGCTCAGGAACAGGATGCAACATGTTTGACTGCAACGACAAATGCCAGTGCTACCGAAAAGAAGGGACTCAAATCTGGCTTTGCAGCTTTAAGGTCTAACAATTATACATAATAATGAAAATAAAATTAATTTTATTATGCCTGGCGTGGCAGAACCCCAGGGATCTCCTCGATCTCGACACCCTCAGGGCCCAGATCCTCCAGCAGTCCAGTGCAAACCCGTCCCGGATCACCTCCTATCAGGTGACCGGCAAATACTCCGTGACATACTTCAGCGGGACGGTCGGCCGTAGCGATCGGTTCCAGATTCTGCGAGATGGGGACCGGATCGCCACCGTGTTCGAAAAGCGGAGTTCCCAACCCCCCGAGCGCACCCCGATGCACCCCCGGGTCGAGGTGTACACTCCGGACTACGCGTTCCAGCTGCGCAAGAATTCCGATCAGGGCCCGTATCTGATCTTGAATCATGGTGTCCGCAAGCCCGACGACGATACCATTACGCAATCAACCCTGGATGCAACGCTGGGCCGCGTCTCACGGTTCGAGGGCAAGGACCTGCGCACCCGGTTCGAGTCGGACCGGTTTCACGTCGAGTCGATCGTACCGGTTGCCGAGGATGGCCGCACGCTGTACCGGGTCACGTACCGCTGGGACCCGGAGGACCGGGAGGAGGCCGGCAGCTTCGACCTCGATCCGACCGTGGGATGGGCGATCCGGCGCTCGGAGGTGGTGACCACCTCCCGTCAGACACCTCCGGGCCAGCCCGGTGGCGAGCCCGCGCCCGCTCCCAAGCCGCTGCGGTGTCGGACCGAGGTCGAGTATCAGCGCCTGCCGGATGGCACCCCGTTCCCCAAGCGCACCTACGCCTCGACCCAGATCGGCGATACGTCCAAGATCCAGGTCGAGGAGCTGGTGATCGATGACGTCAAGCTCGGCCCACCGCCCGACTCGGTCTTCCAGCTCAGCGGCTATGGCCTGCCCGACCTGCCGCTGACGCCCAGGCCCAAGGCCCGAACCTTCGCCTGGTCCAGCCCCTGGCTCTGGGGCTCGCTGGGGACCGCACTGGTCGCGTTCGGCCTGCTGCGGTACCTGCGACGCCGTGAGGCGGTGGAGGTCTCCTGAGATGGATTCCGAGCGATCCGCTGAGTTCGGATTGGATTGAATTGACGGCAGAACACAGGGTTGCGCTCGGGTCGCGGCCCGTCCAAGAAACGAGAAGACTCATATGCTGTACCGCTGCCTTCAGTTCGTCGAGGCGATCAGCTACACGGTTTTCGTATTACTCCTGGTGGGTACCGTGCTCGCGACGGCGAGTCAGGCCGAAGAGGACCCCCTCGATCCTGGCATCGCGCGGAGTTGCGAAGACTGCTGCGCCTGCAACCAGAACGATCAGATTTGCCGCAAATCCAACAGTGGCCGGAGCTGCCTGAACTACACTTGCAATTGCAACTGCTCTTTCGGGATCAACGCCACCTGGCTTTGCAAGCCGCTCTGACCCAAGGTCCAGAGAAGCCAATCCTTGGTGGGATTGAGAGCGTGTGGCGTCGCACCCTATTCCGAGTGTCCATCGAGCAGGTCCTTCGAGCGCCATGAAAACGGTGTTGCTCTTGCTTGTGATCGGTTGCCATGGCGAACCCGAGCTGGAAGCGCGATTCAGGCGGGAGTACCCGGCGGCCGCCCAGCGATTGGAGAAGGCTCTGAAATCGTTCGCCCTCGAAGGCGAGTTCCGCTTCGAGTTCTTCAGCGGCGAGGTGGCGCGTGATCGGCAGTTCCAGATGGCGGCCACGGCCGGGCAGCGCGTGCTGGCCTACCAGCGCGACTACCAGTCCGGCAAGGTGGGTGAGTTCAACCTGCCGCGCGTGGAATGTGTCACACCCGAAGCCACCTTTCAGCTCAGGCGAGCGTCGGCGACTGGCCCCTATCTGATCCAGAACTATGAGGCCCGCCGCCCCCGCGACGACACCTTCCTCGAAGGGACGTTTCGGGACAGCGTCCTGAACATGACGGGGTTCCGGGGGCACTCCCTCCAGCAGCGGCTCCAATCCCCTGGGTTTCGCATCGAATCGGTCGATCAAGCCTCCGAGCCGGAGAACGCCTCCGTGCGCGTCGTCTTCCGCTGGGCCAGCCCGGAGGGGGACGAGACCGGCACCATCGACCTCGACCCGGCGCGGTCGTGGGCGATCCGTCGGACCGATGTGGTGCTGACCCCCAAGCCCCCCGAATCGACCGCGCCGTCGGACCCACCGCAGCCACCACCGAGCCCGCTGCGGGTCCAGACCGAGGTTCAGTACACCGAGCTTCCGGGGGGCATTCCATTCCCGAAGCACACGGTGGCAGAGATTCAGGTTGTCGGGCAGCCCAGCCGCCAGCGCCAGATCCTGGACGTGGCACAGGCGACGGTCGGGCCGGTTGCCGCCGAACGGTTCCGGCTCTCGGGCTACGGTCTGCCCGACCTGCCGCTGACGCCTAGGCCCAGAGCTCGAATCTTGACATGGTCCAGCCCCTGGCTTTGGGGTTCGCTGGTGACAGCCTTGATCTCGTTTGGGCTGGCGCGATCCCTGCGCCACCGCGCGACGCCGGAGGTCTCATGAGACGGCTGTTGATGGCGGCGCTGCTGGTGGTGGGCGTGGGGGCGCTGGCCGTGGCCGGGGCGACCGTGCTGGAGGGACGTCGGTCGGGCGCCAGCGGTCTGGAGCGGCCACCGCTGGCGCTGGCGGGGCCGGGCGGGGCGTTCGAGCCGCCGGCGGTGTTGCGGTCCGGCGAGCCGTACGACTTTCCGGTCGAGGTGCGCAACGACGGCGACGAGCCAGCCCGCCTGCTGGGGGCGCTGGAGTACTGCGGCGGGTCGTGCTACGCGGTCCGGGGGCTGCCGTTGACCGTGCCAGCGGGGGGGCGTGCGGTCGTGACCCTGCACATCGAGGCCCGCGTGCCGGGGACCCTGGCCGATGACATCACGATCTACACCGACCGGCCCGAGCAGCCCACGTTCGTCTTCCCCGTGCACGGGGTCATCCTGGAGGCGGAGCCTGATGCCAGTGCCCCCGACGGTGCGGCTGCGGCCCAGGCATCCGCATCCTGAGACATCGGGGCGGCCGGGCCCCACCACGGCCGCGCCCGGGTTCACCCTGGTCGAACTGCTGGTGGTGCTGGCGGTCATCGGGCTGTTGCTGGCGCTGCTGCTGCCGGCGGTCCAGGCGGCGCGCGAGGTGGCCCGCCGCAGCACCTGCGCCCAGAACCTCCGCCAGATCGGCCTGGCGCTGCACGCCTACGAGGCGCAGCACGGCTGCCTGCCTCCCGGGCGGGTGATGACCCACGACCCCCGGTTCGCCGGCGACCGGCCGCCGTGCTCGGCGCCGTTCGTCGACCGCAGCCTGCTGGTGCGGATCCTGCCCGGCCTGGAGCAGGGGCCGCTCTACGACGCGCTGAACCAGGACCTGACGATCTTCGGCCACGAGAACCGCACCGTGCGGGTGGCCACCGTGGCGTCGTACCTGTGCCCGACCGACCCCGACGCCAGTCCCCAGGCGCGGCCGGGCGGGGTGTCGCTGCTGATGATCTCGTTCGGCCTGCAGGCGCCCGACGACCCGTACCCGGTGGGTCGGGCCAGCTACGCCGGCATGCAAGGGTCGCTGATGGTCAATGCGGTGCCGCGGCCCGACACGGGCTGTCAGGTGCCGGCGAGCGTGCGTGCCCAGCAGAACGGCAGCTTCCACGACGGTGCCCCGGTCCGCCTGGCCGACGTCCGCGACGGCCTGAGCCAGACGATCGTCGTCGCCGAGCGCGCCCTGGCCCCCCTGCGGGCCGCGGAATCGGACGCTGAGGGCCAGCCGGGCCGCGAGCCGGCGCTCCGCTACGGCTGGATGGTCTCCGGCAACTGGGGCGACACGCTGGTCACCGCCTTCCTGCCGCCGAACCTGCACCGGCGCATCTCCGGCGGGGGGGGCGTCTGGCAGGCCAGGGCGGCGTCGAGCCTGCACCCCGGCGGCCTGAACACGCTGCGAGGGGACGGCTCGGTGCGGTTCGTCGCCGACTCGATCGCCACCTGGCCGTTCGAGCCGGGGACCGGATTCCCCCGGGGCAGCGAGACCGACCCGCAAGGCGCCTGGACCCGGATTCCGCCGGCCGGCCCCTGGCAGGCGCTGGCCACCCGCGACGGTGGTGAGGTGGTTGCCGAACCCCGGTAATCGGACGCCGTGGGGCTGTTGGCGGTGGTCCGGCCCAGGGGCGGCGCTTGAGGCCATGGCGGGGGGGCCCTACAATGGCTGACCCGGGGCTGGCTCCGGATCAGGGGGTGCAATCGCGACGGTTCGTCCCCTGGGTCTGGCCCCTGGCCCGTGCCGCGGAGGTGTGCCTTGAGCGACTGGAACGACCCGCAACTGGCTGCGACCCGTGACCGCCTGCTGAACACCCTGCGCGGCTATGGCCGGGTGGCGGTGGCCTTCTCGGGCGGCGTCGACAGCGCGGTCGTGGCCCAGGCCGCGCACCTGGCGCTGGGGGACCAGACGATCGCGGTGACGGCCGTCTCCGACAGCCTGGCCAGCGGCGAGCTGGAGGAGGCCACGGCCCTGGCGCAGCAGATCGGGATCGCGCACCGGGTGATCCGCACCGACGAGTTCGCCGACCCGAACTACCTGCGCAACAACCCCGACCGCTGCTACTTCTGCAAGAGCGAGCTGTACGGCCGCCTGGCCGGCCTGCTGGGGGAGCTGGGCGCCGACGTGATCGCCTCGGGGGCCAACGCCGACGACGCCGGGGACCACCGCCCCGGCATGCGGGCCGCCGCCGAGCAGGGGGTGCGGCACCCGTTGCAGGAGTGCGCCCTCGACAAGGCCAGCGTGCGGGCCCTGGCCCGCGCCTGGGGCCTGCCCACCTGGGACAAGCCGGCCACGCCGTGCCTCTCCAGCCGGATCGCCTACGGCGAGGAAGTGACCCCCGAGCGCACCCGCATGATCGACGCCGCCGAGCAGTGGCTCAGGCGCCAGGGCCTGCGGCTGCTGCGGGTGCGCTACCACAAGGGCGACCTGGCCCGCGTCGAGGTCCCCGTCGAGGAGCTGCCCCGGCTGGCCGACCCCGCCGTCAGCACCGCCCTGGTGGCGGCCTTCAAGGCGCTCGGCTTCAAGTTCGTCACCCTCGACCTCGAAGGCTTCCGCTCCGGCAGCCTGAACACGATGGTCCCGCTCGAGAGCCTGCACATCCCCGCCCGCGTCGCCGCCCGGAGCTGAGCCGGCCCCGATCGGCGGCACCCAGGATCCAGGCCGCCGCCGATCGCCGACCCGGGGCGCCGACGCCCCGGAGCTCGCCCCCTCTCCCTCTCCCACGCCCCGAGATCGAATCCCATGCCGCGGGCCATCTGCCGCTGTGGTCAGACGCTGGAGGTGCCGCCGGGCGACTCGGTGCGGATCGTCTGCCCGGGCTGTGGCGCCCGGGTGCGGGTGCGGCCGGGTGGGCCCTCGGCGCCCGGCGCGACGCCCCCCGCGGGCTCGGCGCCGGCGCTGCCGTCCGACGGGTTCCTCCGGTTCAGCTGCCCGTGCGGCCGTCGCCTCAAGGTCAGCGCCACCGAGCCGCCGCCGCACGGCCAGTGCCCCGACTGCGGCGCCATCGTGCCGATCCCGCGCCCCAGCGCCAGCGCCCTGCCGACCGGCCACCCCGAGACGCCCACCGCCGAGCTCTCGGCCGCCGAGCTGGCCAACCTCGAGCGCTGGACCCGCGACCACCTGGCCCGCGCCACCAGCTCGGGCGTCGAGCCCAGCACCACCCGGCTCGACCCGATGGCCGTCGAGACCAAGACCGCCGAGCTCGCCCCCCGCAGCGGCGTCGGATCCGCCCGCGTCGAGGTCGGCCTGCGCACCTGCCCCAACCCCGCCTGCCTGAAGCCCCTGCACCTCAGCGCCGAGGTCTGCCCCCACTGCGGCACGCCGACCCCCAGGCGCTAGGCCTCGCCGCCCGCAGCGATACCCGGCTGGCGGGATCGCCGGCGGCGCCTGACCCCGCCCGCCAGTTGCGGCCGCCGCCACGACGTTGGTCTGCCATGGCCAGGGATCCGGGCTCCGCGGACGGAACCCGGGCACCCCGGCCGGGGCTCTCTCGACCACTCCGCCCTGACGGGCCATGGTGTGGGGGGGGGGGGGGGGGGGGGGGGGGGGGGGGGGGGGGGGGGGGGGGGG
>CAZUZD010000253.1:0-9323 GCA_964624465.1 uncultured Isosphaeraceae bacterium | reverse complement strand
AGCCGGCGGCGGAGCCGGTCGGCCAGCTCGGGGTGCCGCGCCTCGTACTCGGCGACGGTCGGCGCCTCGCCCCGTCGCCAGCTCGCCGCGAACTCCTCGGCGAGCGCGTCGACGGGGTCGGCGTCGGGCTCGGGGCCGGAGTCGCCGCGCTGGTCGACCGTCTCATCGAGCCCGTCAGGCGGATTCATCGCGGCCCCCCACCGGCGCGGACGCCTCGCGGCGCAGGAGCCCGGACCCGGTCCGCTCGTCGTCAGGGTGGGGCATCAGTCGGCCGCTCGACGCCGCGGGGCCGGGCAGGCCGGACGCGGCCCGCGGCCGGCACGGGCCCGGCGGCCGCATTCCGTTGTACCCCGGCGCCCCGCCGGCGCGATAGCCGGCCGCCGGGTCCGGCTCACTGGGTGAGCGAGACGGGCGGCTCGGCGGCGACGCCCACCGGCGCGGCGGCACGCCGCTTCGGGGCCCCGTACTGGATCGTCAGGCCGGCCAGGATCGAGTCGGTCTGCGCGTCCATCCGGGCCGACGAGCCGGGGATCTGGGCGATCGGGCCCTCGATGTCGCCCCGGAACCCGTGCACCCAGCCGGCGCTGAAGAGGATGTTCTCGTTGAGCCGCACCGACGCCCCGAGCGAGAGCGTGTGCTGGATGAAGCCGGGGGCCTGGATGTTGAAGAGCGTCTGGACCTCGTTGATCGGGTTCTGGTTGAACAGGTAGCCGGCGCGGAGCGTGAGGCGGTCGGACAGCTCGTACTGGCCGCCCACGGCGACGGCGAAGACGCTGTTCCAGTTCAGGCCGCCGCTGGCCAGCGAATCGCCCCAGAGCGCGGCGTTGCGATAGTCGATGTACCGCAGGTCCACGTCGACGAGCAGCCGCTCGATGCCCTTGTACGCCACGCCCCACGAGTAGATCGCAGGCATGTCGGCCTGGGTGCTGATCCGGCGGGCCGCCAGGTCGGGCGTGGCGCTGTTGTACGACCACCGCTCCTGCCAGATCGGGCTCTTGTACGAGAAGCCGACGTTCCAGGACTCGTTGACCTCGTAGTACAGGCCGAGCTCGAAGCCGCCGCCCCAGAACGGCCGCGAGTTGGTCGCCGCCGGGAAGGTGGCGATCCCGAACCGGTCGACCGGGCCGGGGGCGAAGAACGCCGAGTTGAACTGGACCGTGCCGGTCGTCACCACCGGGGCCGCGGCCAGCGAGAGCCGATCGTTGATCCGGTACGACGCCATCGGCTTGATCGACAGCAGCGCCACGTTGGCGTAGACCGGCCCGAGCCCGAACCAGTTCGGCGGCTGCCGGGGTCCGAGCGCCGGGGCGCCGCCGCCGGGGAAGTTCACGCCGCCGCCGGCCAGGCCGAAGATGCCCAGGCCCATCGTCAGCGGCGACTCCGGGTTGATCTTGAACGACCCGCCCACGGCGATGTTACTCAGGACCCCGCTGTCGCTCCGCGAGGTGCCGAAGCGGCTGGTCGGCGGCAGGGTGCCATTGATCGCGCCGGCCGGCAGCGCGCTCGAGAAGTGGATGCTGGGCAGGATCAGCTCGGAGCCGAGCAAGACCTCGTCGCGCTCCAGGAAGCTGAGCGTCGCCGGGTTCCAGTAGCTCGACCCGAAGTCGACGGCCGCCGCCGTCGAGGCCCCCGCCATCGCCCGGTTGATCGGGCCGGCGCCCGGCGCCACGATCCCCTGCCCCTGCGCCGATCCGGCCGTGATCAGGGCCACGACCAGGACCAACCAGGGCGCTCGCCGCGTGCTCGGACTCTGCATCTCAAGAACTCCTTCCGCGATGGCCCCTCGGGCCAGCTCAGATCGATCGGGGGCCGACGGGCGGCCGGACCCGGGGGGCTCCGCTCAGAACCGGACGCCGAAGCCGGCGTTCAGGATCGTGCCGCTGGACTGCTCGTTGATCCCGAAGCCGATGACGGCGCCGACCTCGAAGTTCGGCGTGATGAAGTAGTGCAGGCCGGTGTCGACGAACTGCTTGGAGAAGTCGTGCTCCTTGGCCTGCGACATCACCCCGAAGTACTCCACATGCGTGAACCACCGCTTCTCCACCCCCAGCGGGATCCGCAGCACGGCCGACGGCGCCCAGAGGGTGTAGCCGTCGTGGCCCTCGCGGTCGGTGCCGAACCGAATCGCCTGGTCCAGCGTCCAGCCGTTGCGGAGCACCCAGCCCCAGACGTAGCCCAGCCGCGCCTGGGTCAGGCCCTCGGCCGAGTTGATCGGCGTGTGCGCCTGCACGAGCATCGCGCTGTGGGGCAAGAGCCGGAACTCGGGCCGCTGGCGACTGACGGCGTACTTGAAGCCGTAGAAGACCTGCTGCTCGGCGTTGATGCCGAAGTTGCCGGCGATGTCCCCCTCGGCCACCTCGGAGGGCCCACCCGTCTCGTAGTTGTAGCCGACGCGCAGCTCCAGCCGGTCGCCGATGCCGTGGCGCAGCACCAGCTCGGGGAAGCTGTGCTTGACCCCCTCGTGGCCGAAGTTCAGGTTCGAGTACGCCGCCTCCAGCATCGTCCGGCCCGCCCCCGGGGTGAACGGGGCGAAGGTGAACGAGTTGCGGTCGGTCTCCAGGAACTCCTCGCGCTCCTCGGCCTCCGACTCCGGCTCCGGCTCGCCGGCCGGGGCCTCCAGGGGGGCCCAGCGAAGCCAGCGCGACCCGAACGAGACCGGCTCCTGGGCGGGGGCCGTTGCGCCGGTGGCCAGGGCCAGCAGCAGGCCCGAGCTCAGCGCCAGCGATCGCCGCAGCCGCCTGGGGGGGGAAGACGTCATTGTCACGAGTCCTCAGTCGCGGGCGCGCCCTCCCCCGACCGACACCGTCGAGGGGCCACCCGGTCCGTCGCGACCGGCCACCGGCCCGTGGCCGGCGACACTGTCCGCTGGAAAGCACACATCGATCTCACCATCAGCCTTTTCGGCCATCCAGGACCCCGGCTGCAAGAAAACCCGCACAAGCGACAAACTCGACCCAATCCCACACGAGTCAACCCCAGAATCCCTCCAGACCCTCGCCGCCCGGGGTGCTCCCCGCCGGGTCACGCCCCCCGGCGCGCCTCCGGGCGCCGAGGCACGACCCGGACCGCAAGCGGCTTCACGATCGCCCCTGACGCCGACCGGCCGGGCCCACCCCACCCCAGGTTCATCCTCCCGCATCGGGTCGGCGATCGCCGGCAGCACGGGTCCCCGGAGAGCGCCGTGATCCGCTGAGTGCCCCTCCTGTCCTGGTCACCGGCGCGGGTCCTGGCCCGTGCGGCTGCCCGCCCGGTTCCAGCCATCGACCGATCGCCAGCGAGCAGGCACTGGACCGCGGCATCATGCCCGCTGGTCCAGGACCTGTCCGACGCCGACCGGCACGCCGTCGTGGCCGCGCTTCGCCGTGCGGGGCGGATGACGCTCCGCAGCCTCCGCCCCGCCGGGAAGGGATCGATCCTCAGGTGGCCTTCGAGGCGGGTCGGCGGGGGCCGTTTAGCAGGGTGCCGAGGGGGGTGTTCCGGACGGCGAGCTGGTAGACGATCAGCAGCAGGCCGGTGACGACGGTGCAGAGGAGCAGGAACTTCAACGACGCCGGCGCGGGCCAGGTCCGGATGAGCGCCTGGCCGGCAATGATCAGCGGCAGGTGGGCCAGGTACAGCCAGTAGGCGGCGTCGGAGAGGTAGCGCACGGCGGGGCGTTCGCCACTGGCGTGGCGGCGGAACAGGCCGATCATGCCGAAGCTCATCAGCCAGGCGTAGGCCACCTGCGCCACCGCGCTGGTCGACCGATCGCCCATCGTGGCCAGGCCGAGCGGCAGCACCAGGAACAGGGCCAGCGGCAGGATCCAGCGCCAGCCGCGGCCGAGGCGGCCTTCCAGGTCGCCGGCGTCGTACATCAGGGCGCCGAAGCCGAAGAACAGGCCGTAGTACAGCAGCAGGTGGGGCGGCAGCAGCACGCCGGTGGCCGTGTCGGGCCCGAACGACGGCCCGTCGGCGCCCATGAGCAGCTGCGGGATCAGGGTCAGTGGGATCAACGCCAGCGCCAGCCACGGCCGCGCCCCCGGCCGGCCGCCGGCGCGGTCGCCCAGCCATGCGAACAGCACGTACAGCGGGGCCAGCCAGCAGAGGAACCACAGGAACCAGAGGTGGTGGAAGACGTCCGTCTTGATCAGGTGGAATCCGCCGGCGGCGGCCTTGCGGTCGAGCCAGGGGGCATCCAGGTTCTCGTGATACCAGCGCCGGACCCGCGCGATCGCGCCGGGGTCGCCAGTCGCGGCGGGGTCCACGGCCGTGGTCAGCGGCTCCAGGCGACGCCGCACGGCGGCCCGGCCCTCGGCGAGCGCCTCGGGCGCGGGCAGGGGCAACGCCAGCAAGTCGGCGAGGTACTTCGTGGTTTCCAGATCGGCCTCGGTCGAGGCCAGGGCCGTGCCGCCGGTCGGACTGCGGCGGTTCGGGTCGGCCCCCCGCTCGACCAGCAGCGCGGCGATGGTGTCGTGGCCCAGGAAGGCGGCGGCGTGCAGCGGGGTGTTCTGGTCGCGGTTGGGGCTGCCGGGATCGGCGCCGGCGTCGAGCAGCCGCCGCACGGCCGGCTCGTCGCCCCGCAGCGCGGCCCACGCCAGCGGGGAGACGCCGAAGTACGCATCGACGCGGTTCAGCCCCTCGCGAAGCGCCGGGTCGGACCCGGGCGCGGTCGCCGCCGCCAGCCTGGCGTCGAGGGCCGCGGTGTCGCCCATCCGGAGGGCGCCGATGATCGTACCGTCGTCGACCGCAGTCGCCTTCGGCTGCGACTGCACGGCCCAGGCGGAGATCGCGTCCATCGCCGGCACGATGGTGACCAGGCCCAGCAGCAGCGGCAGCAGGATCCGCTGCGCCCGCTGCTTCAGGAGGGCAGCGGGCCCGCGGCGGCGGTAGAGCATGGCGGTGAAGTAGCCGCTGATCAGGAAGAACAGCGGCATGCGGAAGCCGTGGATCGCGACGAAGAACAGGCCGAACAGGCCATTTTGCTGCGTGTCCTGCACGATCCAGGGGATCGTCGCGAACGACAGCGCCGCATGCAGGCCGATGCCCAGCAGCATGGCGACCGCCCGCAAGGCGTCCAGGTCGTGGCGGCGGTTCGCAGGGTCGACCGCGTGGGGCGGCGTCGGGTGCTCAGGGCCAGGTGTCGCGGGCATGTTCATCCTCGCTGGTGACCGGTCGCGCCGGGGGCCGCCACGCGTCGGCCCCCCGCCGAAGGCGTCGCCAGGGTCTTCGCCCGGACCGGTCCGAGATTGGGCCCGAGCCCTGCCGCTCCGGCCCGGCGGCCTTCACCGGCCCCTGACGAAGTTTTCCCGGACGCTCACGAAACATTCACGAGATCTTTACGGGAGGTGATTAGCCTACTCAGTGTCTCCGACGGCCAGCGCGGCCGGGTCGGAGGTCGCGGCCGGGTGCCGCGGGCTGGGCCTCGTCGGCCACCGCGGCGTCATCATCCCCTCAGGGCAGGAATCGGACTCATGATCTCGACCGACCGCCGGCGCCGTGCCGGCTTCACCTTGATCGAGCTGCTGGTCGTCATCGCCATCATCGGCGTCCTGATCTCGCTGCTGCTGCCGGCCGTGCAGAGCGCCCGCGAGGCGGCCCGCCGGGCGCAGTGCACCAACAACCTCAAGCAGATCGGGCTGGGACTCCACAACTTCGAGAGCTCCAACGGCTTCTTCCCCCCCTCGGGCATCCGCGGCTCCGGCATCTGCCAGCCGATGAACATCAACGTCGGGCCCAACGGGGCCATCCTGCCCAACGGCCAGCGCGCCTCCAGCTACGTCTTCACGCACATCCTACCGTACATGGAACAGTCGCCGATCTACAACGCGTACAACATCACCCTCGACTTCCGGCGCGCCCAGAACTCCACGGCCGTGGCCACGCCGATCGCCAGCCTGCTCTGCCCGACCTCGCCCAACGCCAACAAATTCCACACCTTCGACGACAACCAGGGAGACTCGTCCAACACCGGCGGGCCGTACAAGGGGGTCCGCACCGCGGTGACCGACTACGCCATCAACAACGGTGTGGAGGCCGGCCTGGTCGCCTCGGGCCAGGTGGACATCCAGGACGCCGGCCAGTACTCGATGCTCCGGAACGTCACCGGCGGCGAGCCGAACAACGTCACCTACCACTCCCAGGTCTCCGACGGCCTCTCCAATACCATCCTCATGAGTGAGTCGGCCGGCCGCCCGAACCTGTACCGCGGCCACGGCATGCTCGACCTGGCGGTGACCCCGGGCGAAGGCTCGGCTGGCGGCTGGGCCGACTACGACACCGGCTACACCCTGCACAGCTACACCGAGGACGGTCGCCGCACGCCCGGCCCGTGCTTCACGAGCTGCTACAACGGCAACGAGGACTACTCGTTCCACCCCGGCGGCGGCAACTACCTCATGGGCGACGGCTCGGTCCGGTTCCTCAAGAAGACCCTGCCGATCCGGCTCTACGCCAAGCTGCTGTCGCGGGACGGCGGCGAAGTGGTCTCCGCCGACTCGTACTGAGTCGCGCGGGTGCGGCCCCCGATCACGGGCCTCTCGCCCCCCGCCCGGCCCCGATCGCGGGGCCGGGGCAGGAGGCCCGTCCTCCACCGGATTCCCGTCCCCCTGGCCAGGATCTCTCCAACGATGCTGCGATCGCGAATGCTCCACACCGGACTCTGGCTCCTGCTGGCCACCGGCGTCCTGCCGGGCTGCGGCGGCGACGGCGTGTACCGCTTCCCGGTGCACCCGACCGACGGGATCGTGACCCGCGCCGGCAAGCCGCTGCCGCACGCGTACGTCCGGTTCCACCCGGTCGACCCCGACCTGCTCAAGCCCCCCGCCGGCGTCGAGGCCCCCACCGTCATGCTCACCACCGAGACGGACGAGGCGGGGAAGTTCGTCATGAGCACGTACCTGGCCGACGACGGCATCCCGGCCGGCGAGTACACCGTCACCGTCGTCGCGCCTGGCACCGATGTCGAGGCGGATGTCGAGAACTCCGACGGCAAGCCGGCTCCGAAGGCGAAGGGGCTGGCGGTCCCGGCGGCGCTCAAGAAGTACAGCGAGCCGGCGACCAGCCCGTTCAAGGCGACGGTCCAGGCCGGCTCGCCCAATCACCTCAGCTTCGAGCTCGAGTGATGCCGGCGCGGGGCGGGATCGATCGTCCGCCGCCGCGCACCTCCGCCGGGACTCGACGTCTCCCGGCGGACCTCCCGCTCCCTCCCTCCCGGCCCTGGAACCACGCGCCATGAACCGGTCCGACTTCCCGCGTCTCGACGACCGCCTCGACCGCCGCGGCTTCCTGCTCACGGCGGCCACCCTGGCCGCCCTGCCCGCCGCCAGGCCCCGCGTGGTGGCGGCGGCGACGGCGCGACGAGCCCTGGCGGTCGACCCGTTCACCCTGGGCGTGGCCAGCGGCGACCCGGGCCCGCGCGGGGTCGTGCTCTGGACCCGCCTGGCCCCCGAGCCGCTGGCCCCCGGCGGCGGGATGGGCCCGGAGATCGTGCCGGTGGCCTGGGAGCTGGCCGAGGATGAGCAGTTCGGGCGGATCCTGCGCCAGGGCGTGACGCCGGCCACCCCGCAACTCGGACACTCGGTGCACGTCGAGGTTGACGGCCTCAAGCCCGACCACTGGTACTGGTACCGCTTCCGACTCGGCGACGCGACCTCGCCGGTGGGCCGGACCCGCACCCTGCCGGCGCCCAGCAGCCAGCCCGACCGGCTCCGATTCGCGTTCGCCTCGTGCCAGCACTACGAGACCGGCCTGTTCACCGCCTACCAGCACATGGCCGCCGACGAGCTGGACCTCGTCCTGCACCTGGGCGACTACATCTACGAACGCGAGGGCATGGAGAACCGGGTCCGTCGCCATCACGGCCAGGAGATCCAGTCGCTGCACGACTACCGCGCCCGGCACGCGCAGTACCGCTCCGACGCCCTGCTCCAGGCCGCGCACGCCCGCTGCCCCTGGTTCGTGACCTGGGACGACCACGAGGTGGACAACAACTACGCCAATGCGGTCTCCGAGGAGAAGGACGTGGCGCCCGAGACGCTGCTCGAGCGCCGGGCCAACGCCTACCAGGCCTATTACGAGATGATGCCGCTGCGGGCCCGGTCGGTGCCGAGGGGGCCGAACCTCCAGCTCTATCGCCGCGCCCCGTTCGGCCGGCTCGCCGACCTGTTCGTGCTCGACACCCGGCAGTACCGCACCGACCAGCCCAACGGCGACAAGGCCTCGGAGCTCAACGACGCGGCGCTCGACCGCCGCAACACGCTGCTGGGCGCCCGCCAGGCCGGCTGGCTCCGCGCCGGTCTGCTGGGCTCCACGGCCACCTGGAACGTGCTGGCGCAGCAGGTCATGATGGGCATGGTCGACCGCAACCCGGGCGACCCGACGAAGTACTCGATGGACCAGTGGCCCGGCTACGCAAACGAGCGGATCGAGCTGCTGCGGTTCCTGGCCGATCGCCGGGTGCCGAACCCGGTCGTGCTCACCGGCGACATCCACTCCAACTGGGTCAACGACCTGCGGGTCGATGACCGTCAGCCCGAGACCCCGGTGGTCGCCACCGAGTTCGTCGGCACCTCGATCAGCAGCGGCGGCAACGGCACCGCCGAGCCGAAGTCGCTGCCCACCCTGCTCTCCGAGAATCCCGGCGTGCGGTACCACAACGCCGAGCGGGGCTACGTCCGCTGCACGGTCACGCCCGGCCTCTGGCGGTCGGACTACGTGGTGGTCGAGGACGTGACCCGGCCGGGCGCCCCCGCGGTGCAGCGGGCTCGGTTCGAGGTCGAGGCCGGCCGGCCGGGCGCCCGACCGGCATGACCGGGAACGGCGGTCGGGACTGGCCTCCGGGGTGGCCCGGGGGCCGGAAACCGCCTGTGACCTTGACCCTCCCGGATGGTCCGCCATACTGGAGCAGACGACCGCTGGTGGGTCGCAACCCGAATCGGGCCGCAACTCGTTGGCAGGTCACGAGGTAAGCCAACGAACGACGGGCCCGAGGCCGCGGGACGCACGGCCGCTCCGACCCCGCGGCACCCCGGCGCGTGGGGCGGGTCACTGGCACCCTCTCCCCGGGATCGAGCCGAGCTCCCCATGGCCCTGTCCTTCTGGGACGCCTTCCGCGGGCTCTCGCTCGAGCACCAGCTCGGCTTCGCCTTCGCGCTGTTCGTCGCCTTCGCCTTCGAGTTCATCAACGGCTTCCACGACACGGCCAACGCCGTCACGACCGTCATCTACACCGGCACCCTCAAGCCCACGCCGGCGGTGCTGTACTCCGGGTTCTGCAACTTCCTGGGCGTGCTGCTGGGCGGCACGGCCGTCGCCTTCAGCATCGTGAACCTGCTGCCGGTCGACCT
>CAZUZD010000252.1:0-9328 GCA_964624465.1 uncultured Isosphaeraceae bacterium | reverse complement strand
ACCAGCCGCGGCGTCAACGGCAAGATCGAGCGCAACGGGGTCATGATCGAGGGCCCCCTGCCCACCCCCGGCCCGATCTCGCTGCCCGGATCGGGTCACGCCCCGACGTGCCGGCGCCCTGACGATGGTCCAGCGGGCCGGGTCCGACGTGTCCCGGCCCGCTGGACCGTTCGCGTTCCCCCGATTCGACGCTTCCCCACGCGATCCCGGACGGAGCCCCGCCGATGCTCACCGCCACCCTGCTCGCCTGCCTGCTCGGACTGACGGCCGCCGACGAGGGCCCGGTCAGCGCCAGGGCCGCCTTCGACCGGCTCAAGGGCCTGGCCGGCACCTGGGACGCCGCGGTCGACGCCGCCCCGGGCGCCCCGCAGCGGGTCACGTACCGGCTCACCGCCGCCGGCACCGCCGTGGTCGAGACCCTGTTCGCCGGCACCGACCACGAGATGATGACCGTCTACCACCTCGACGGCGACGACCTCCGCCTCACCCACTACTGCGCCGGCGGCAACCAGCCCCGCCTCAAGCTCGACCGCGACGCCTCCACCGCCGACTCGCTCGTGCTCGCCTTCGACGGCGGCACCAACTTCGACCCCGCCCGCGACCCCCACATGCACGAGGGCACGATCACCCTCAAGCCCGACGGCTCCGTCGTCGCGAAGTGGACCGGCCACGCCGCCGGCAAGCCCACCGGCGCCCACACCTTCGTCCTCACCCGCGCCAGCAAGTGATGAAATGCCGGGCGGATGGGCGCAGCGTCCGCAGTCGTAGGGCGGATCAGCGCAGCGTCATCCGCCGGGCACGGAGGGGAGGCCCTCGATTCGACCCTCGGGTCGGGTCAAACGCACCGCCACCGCCCCGGCCCGGCGGATGACGCTGCGCTGATCCGCCCTACGAGAGCAATGCGGCCCGGCTACTTGGCGACGGCGACCGACTTGCGGAACTGCGCCAGGCTGAAGGCGAAGAAGGCCAGGCCGATGACGCCGACGGCGAGGAACTGGGGCCAGACGATCGCGAAGCCGGCGCCGCGGAAGACGATCGCCTGCGAGAAGCTCACGAAGTGCCGCGACGGCAGGAACAGCGTCAGGGTCTGCATCCACTCCGGCTGGCTCTCGACCGGCGTGCTGCCGCCGGAGAGCAACTGGAGCACGATCACAACCAGGATGATCAGCAGCGCGAACTGCGCCATCGACCGCGCCACGGTGCCGAGGAACAGCCCCAGCGCGGTGGCGAAGAACAGGTACAGGGCCACGCCCGAGAGGAACAGCGCCGGCGATCCGGCCAGCGGCACGCCCAGGATGGCGCGGATGACGACCAGCAGCGAGAGCGTCACCGTCAGCAGGATGACCAGCGCATTGGCCCAGACCTTGGCCACGGCGATCTCGAACGGCGTCAGCGGCAGCGTGAGCAGGTGCTCGATCGTGCCGTGCTCGCGCTCGCGGATCAGCGCCGCGCCGGTGAGCACGACGGTCAGCACGGTGATCTGGTTGATCAGCGCCACGATCGACCCGAACCAGGCGCTGTCGCCGTTGGGGTTGAACGCCTTGCGGATCACGACCCGCAGCGGCACCTCGGCGCGGGCGTCGCTGCGGCTCAGGAAGGCGTGCACGCGGTCGTTGAGGATGTTCTGGATGTAGCCGGCGCCCACGCCGGCCTGCTGCATGGCGGTGGCATCGACGTTCACCTGCACGTCGGCGGTGCGGCCGCGGCGCAGCTGCGCCTCGAACTGCGGGGGGATCGCGATGATGAACATGAACCGGCCGCGGTCCATGTCCGTCAGCGCCGCGCCGGGCTCGATCCGCACCGGGGTCTGGAACCGCGGCGGGTAGAAGGCGTCGACGACCGCCTGCGAGAGCGCCGATCGGTCCTCGTCGATGATCGCCAGGCTGGCGTTGTTGACCTCCGACTTGATCCCCTTGGCCTGCGAGATGATCGAGAACGTGAAGGCGTAGATGATGAAGACGACCATCACCGGGTCGCTGGCCAGGCTCCGCAGCTCCTTGACACCCAGCCAGAAGATGTTGCCCAGGCGTGCCATCGCTAGACCTCCTGCCGGGGCAGGCCGGCGGCGCTCAGGCCGATGAGGACGGGGATGAACAGCGCCAGCACCAGCGCGTCGACCACCAGGTCGGCGGCGCCCAGGCCCTTGGTGAAGGCCCCGACGCTGGCGTGCATGTAGTAGGTCGTCGGCCAGAGCGTGCCGACGATCCGGGCCCCGCCGTCGAGGGTCGAGACCGGCTGGAGCATGCCCGAGAACTGCGTCGTCGGCAGGATCGTGAGCACGGCCGTCATGAACACGGCGGCCACCTGGCTCGACGTGAACGTCGCGATCAGCATCCCGAGCGCCGTGGTGGCCGTCACGTACAGCAGGGCGCAGAAGGCGAGCATCAGGCCGCTGCCCTTCAGCGGCACGCCGAAGACGACCACGGCCATCATCGTGAGCACGGCGAAGTTGATCATGCCGATGACGATGTACGGCAGCTGCTTGCCGACCAGGAACTCGACCCGGCTGGTGGGCGTGACGTAGAAGTTGATGATCTGCCCGAGCTCCTTCTCGCGGACCACGCTCACCGCCATCAGGATCGCCGGGATCAGCACCAGGAGCATCGCCGGCACGCTCGGCACCATGGCGTAGATGCTCTCGAAGGTCGGGTTGTAGACGTAGCGGGTCTGCACCACGGCGCGGGCCTTCGGGGCGATCACGCCCTGGGCCATGTCGGCCTGCTCCTGGAGGAACGTGTTGGTGAGCGCGGCCACGTACTGGTTCAGGCTCTCGGCGCGGTTCGTGGCGGCGCCATCGACCCAGGCGGTGACCTCGGCGACGTTCCGGCGCTTGAGGTTCCGCCCGAACCCGGGGGAGATCTCCAGGGCGACCTCGACCTCGTGCGACTGCATGCGTGCCATCAGCGCGTCCTGCGTCTGCGAGGGCGGCCGGTAGATGAAGTAGCGCGAGCCCTCGAAGGCCGCCAGATAGGCGCGGCTCTCGGGGGTCTGGTCGAGGTCGAGCGCGGCGAACCGGATGTTCTCGACGTCGGTGGTGATCCCGAACCCGAAGGCGAACATCATCAGCGCCGAGCCGACGAAGGCGAACAGCAACCGCACCGGGTCGCGGACGATCTCGCGCCCCTCGCGGCGGCTGTACGCCAGCAGCCGGCCGGGGCTGAAGCTCGACGGCGCCGCGTGCGAGGCCGACGGCGCCGGCGCCCCGGCCGTCACCACCTGCGCATCGGCCGCGGTGCGCGGCGGCGGGGCCTGGGCTTTCGAGTGATCGCCGCTGGCCTGCTGGCGGGCGGCCTCGGCGTCGGCGATGTAGCCGATGAAGGCCGTCTCCAGGTCGGTCGTGTCGCGGCTCTGCATCAGCTCGGTCGGCGTGCCGCAGGCGAGCACGGTGCCGGCGTGCATCAGGGAGATCCGGTCACACCGCAGCGCCTCGTTCATGAAGTGGGTCGAGACGAAGATCGTCACCCCCTGCTTCCGCGACAGCTCGACCAGCAGCTCCCAGAACTCGTCGCGCGCCACCGGGTCGACGCCCGAGGTCGGCTCATCGAGCAGGAGCATCTCGGGCCCGTGCAGCACGGCCACCGCCAGCGAGAGCCGCTGCTTCAGGCCCAGCGGCAGCGCATCGGAGGGCCCGTCGAGGTGCGCACTCAGCCCGAAGCGGTCGACCAGGTAATCGATCCGCTCGCGGGCCTTCGCCGGGTCGAGGTGGTAGATCCGCGCGTGCAGGTCGAGGTTCTGCCGGGCCGACAGCTCGCCGTAGAGGGAGTACGCCTGCGACATGTAGCCGACCCGGTTGCGGGTGGCCAGGTCGTCGGCGTCGACCGGCTTGCCGAAGAGCTTCGCGGTGCCCTCGGTGGCCGGCTGGAGGCCGGTGAGCATCTTCATGGTCGTCGACTTGCCGCAGCCGTTCGACCCCAGGAACCCGAAGATCTCGCCCCGGCCGATCTGGAAGCTCACGCGGTTGACGGCCGTGAAGTTGCCGTAGCGCTTGGTCAGGTCGGTCGCCTCGATCGCCGGCGTCCCGCCAGGGTCGACCCGGGGCGGGATCTCCAGGACCGGGCGACCGCCGGGCGGGGCGTTGGGCAAGAGCGCGACGAACGCGTCCTCGAGGTTGTTCGTCCCGGTGCGGGCCATGAGGTCCTGCGGCGTGCCGGTGGCGATGACCTGGCCGGCGTTCATCGCGATCGTCCAGTCGAACCGCTGCGCCTCGTCCATGTAGGCCGTCGACACCAGCACGCTCATGCCGGGCCGCTGGGCGCGGATGTCATCGACGAGTGCCCAGAACTGCTGCCGCGAGAGCGGGTCGACGCCGGTGGTCGGCTCGTCGAGGATCAGCAGGTCCGGGTCGTGGATCAGGGCGCCGCAGAGGCCGACCTTCTGCTTCATGCCGCCGGAGAGTTTCCCGGCGGGCCGGTCGGGGAACGGGCCCAGGCCGGTGGCGTCGAGCAGGGCCTGGATCCGCCCGGGGCGCTCGGCGTCGGGGACGCCGAAGAGGCGGGCGAAGAAGTCGATGTTCTCGGTGACGCTGAGCTCGAAGTACAGGTTCTTGCCCAGCCCCTGCGGCATGAACGCGATCCGGGGGCAGACCTGTTCGCGGTGCTCTCGGCTGGCGATGTCGCCGCCCAGGACCTGCACCGACCCGGATTGCAGCCGCTTGGAGCCGGCGATCAGGCCCATCAAGGTCGACTTGCCGACGCCGTCGGGCCCGACCAGGCCGACCATCACGCCGGCGGGGATCTCCAGGTCGAGGCCATCGAGGGCGATGGCCTTGCCGTAGCGGTGCGAGACCCCGCGCACGGTGACCACCGGCGGCGCGACGATCCCGGCCGGGCCAGGCGCGGGCGCAGGGGACGTGATCGACATCGCGGGGTCCTCTGGCTCAGGACCCGGAGGTCGCCGCGGCGGGGGCTGCCGGTGCGGGGGCCGCGGCGGGCGTGGCGGCGGGCTCGGACGCGGCCGGAACGGTCGTCGGGGCGGCGTCCGCTGCCGGCGCGGCGGCGGCGGCGGTGGCGGTGGCGGTGGCGGGCGGCAGCGGGAACGGCCGGTTGAGCCGCTCGGGCCACTCGGTGGCGTCGTCGAGCTTGACGTAGCCGACGCCCCGGATGCCGGTCTTGATCCGCTCGATGTAGGGCAAGATCCGCTCGGGCGGCAGGGTGAGCTTGACCCGGAACATGAGCTTGTCGCGCTCGCTGCGGGTCTCGACCTGCTTGGGGGTGAACTGCGCCTCGGGGGCGACGAAGCTCACCTTGGCCCGCGCCGCGTACTCGGGTGCGGCGTCGAGCACGATCCGCGCGTCGGCCCCGATCGCGACCTTCGCCACCGACTGCGCCGGCAGGTAGATCTCCATGTACACGTCTTCGAGGTTGACCAGCGTGAGCACCTTGCCGCCGGCGGGGAGGACCTCGCCCAGCTCGGTGAGCCGGTACAGCACCCGGCCCCGGACCGGGGCCTTGAGGGTCGCGTCGTCGATCCGCGACTGGATGCCGGCGACCTCGGCCCGGCTGGCCTCGACCGACTGGTTGACGGTGTTCAGGCGCGCCTTCTGGCCCTCGAAGGTGGCCTCGGCCCGCTTGACCTCGGTCTGGCGGCGGTCGAAGTCCTCGCGGGTGGCGACGTTGCGGGCGAGCAGGTTCTTGGTGCGGGTGTACTCGACCTGGGCCAGCTTCAGCTCGCTGTCCGCCTTGGCGATGGCGCTCTCGACCTCGATGGCCGCGGCCTGCTGCTGCGCCACGTTGGCCTTGGCCCGCGCCAGCTCGGCCTCGAGGGTCACGGTGTCCATCACCGCCAGCACCTGGCCGGGCTGCACGAGGTCGCCCTCGCGGGCCCGGATCTCCTTGACCCGGCCGGGCTCCTTGGCCGAGACGTCGACCTGCACCGACTCGACCCGGCCGTTGCCCGAGACGATCGTGGCCGGCAGCGCGTTGGCCAGCGTCATCTGGCGGTAGCGGTACGCGAACAGGCCGGCGCCGACCAGGGCCAGCAGCCCGACCAGCCACCACACCGCGCTGCCCCGCGACGATCGAGCGTGCCTGAGTCCCATCGCGAGCAGCCTCCCCCGGCGATCCGCGCCGGCGCCCCGAATCGGGCCCGGCAGTCGTTGGTTGCCCATGATAGGCAACCGGGGGGCTCCTGCAAAGGACCGCGACCACCGGCCCGACCGCGATCCCGCCCCTTGACCCCCGCCCGGGACGCCCGTAGCGTTGGCCCACGACCGCCACCCCCGCCCCCAGGGAGCCGCGACCGCCATGCCCACGCCCCTGCTGCTGCTCTGCACCCTGCTGGCCGTGAGCCCCGCGCAGGAGCCCGCCGCCGCCCGGCCGCCGTTCGAGCCCGACGCGGTCGTCGAGCGGCTCTGGGCCGAGGGGGAGTTCACCGAGGGCGGGGCCCTGGCGCCCGACGGCGCGCTGCTGTTCTCCGACATCGGCAACCGGATCCTCCGGTTCGACCCGGCGACGAAGGCCGTCACCGTCGATCGCGAGCCCAGCGGCCGGGCCAACGGCCTGCTGTTCACGCCCGACGGCCGGCTCGTCGCCGCCGAGGGCGCCAACACCGGCGGCGGCCGGCGGGTCTCGATCACGGAGAAGGACGGCACCGTGCGCACCCTGGCCGACCGCTTCGACGGCAAGCGGTTCAACAGCCCCAACGACGTCGCCCTCGACGCCGCCGGCCGGGTGTACGTCTCCGACCCGCGCTACGTGGGCGACGAGCCCCGCGAGCTGGCCGAGGAGTCGGTCTATCGCATCGACCCCGACGGCACCGTCGCCCGCGTCGAGACCGGCGCCTTCAAGCCCAATGGCCTGGTGATCAGCCCCGACGGCCAGACCCTCTACGTCGCCGACAACGGCCCGAAGCGTCGGGTGCTCCTGGCCGTGCCCCTCGACGCGGCGGGCAAGGCCACCGCCCCCGGCAAGGTGCTCAAGGACTTCGGCGACGGCCGGGGCATCGACGGCATGACGATCACCGCCGACGGCCTGATCGTCGCCACCGCCGGCGCCGGCCGGCTGGCGGGCATCACCGTCTCCGACCCGAAGGGCATCCCCGTCGGCTTCCTGCCCGTGCCCGAGACCCCCACCAACGTCGAGTTCGGCGGCCCCGACCTCTCGACCCTCTACATCACCGCCGGGAAGAGCCTGTACCGCGTCCCCACCAACCTCCGCGGCCACCGCCTCGCCCCGGCCCGCCGCTGAGTCTCGGGTCGGAAGGAATGCGTAGGGCGGATCAGCGACAGCGTCATCCGCCGCGCCCGGAGGAGAGGCCATCCGGTGGATGCGTAGGGCGGATCAGCGCCAGCGTCATCCGCCGCGACCGGAGGGGCGGCCTCGCGATTGGCCCGTCCGACCGGTCCGGACAATGGCCACCGACCCGGCCCGGCGGATGACGCTGCGCTGATCCGCCCTACGCCGAGACGGGCTCCCTGGCGTCAGGCGCGCTAAGTGACTGCGACTTTGACGACGCTGCCGATGATCAGGTCGTGGCGGTAGGCCCAGTCGTAGACCGGGCCGGCCTTGGCGGGGGCGAGCTCGACGAGGTCGGTGAACCCCTCCTCGGCGAACCAGCCCATCAGCTCGGCGACGGTGTGGTGCGACTGGTACTTCGGGGCGTACCAGTCGAAGTTGTCGCAGACCCGCAGGGTCCAGTCGGGGTGGTTCGAGAAGTTGGCCACCTTGTTGAGGGTCTGCTTGAGCACCGGCACGCTGCCGACGACCCCCAGCGCGGCCGAGAGGCCCTCGAGCACGCGCGCCGGCAGCCGGGTGGTCGCGGCCCGCAGGCCCGAATTGAGCCACTCCTGAGGCGGGGTGTTCCGGCGGTACAGCCACACCGCCAGCCGGCCGCCGGGGCGGACGCAGGCGGCCACCCGCGCGAAGGCGCGGCGGGGGTCGGGGCTGTGGTGCAGCACGCCGATCGAGAAGGCCACGTCGAACCGCCCCGGCGCCAGGGGCAGCTCCAGCAGGTCGGCCTGGGCGATCTGGACGTCGGGCAGGTCGGCGCAGAGCCGCGCGGCGGCGTCGACGGCCGAGCTCAGGTCGACGCCCACGACGCGCGCGCCCAGCGAGCCCAGCAGCCGGGCGTAGCGGCCGCCGCCGCAGCCGGCGTCGAGCACGAGCTGGCCGGCCAGGCTCGCCGGGTCGAGTCCGGTCTTGACCCGGAAGACGGCGGCGTCCTCCTCGGGCCGGGCGACCTCGTAGCGGTTCCACTGCCGGCCAAAGCTGGCGACGTACGCCTGCCCGCCCAGGCGGAGGATGCCCCCCTGGATCGGGTACGAGGCGCCACAGGGTCGGCAGCCCAGGCCGTCCGACGCCGCGTCGGGCTCGAGCGGGCCCCGGCAGGCCGGGCAGACGAACAGGTCCGCGATCCCGGCCCGGTCGCGGGCGTGGGCCGTGGGCGGGTGGGGTGCGTGCGACATGCCGACAGTCTACCTGGCGGCCCGGGCGTCGTCGCGGGTCGAGGCGGACCGGGCCGGGGTCCGGGGGGAAATGAGACCGGGCACGCGAGGGACGCCGGCTGGCGAACCTCGCGTGCCCGGAGGGCGGGGCGCCCGGCGGGCAGTGGCTCGGCCCCGTCAGGGACCGATCACCGCCTCAAGCCCGGAGACCGCTCACTGCTGGGGCATGCCCTTGGCCGGGACGGCCGGGGCGGCCTGCGGGATGGCCTTGGCCGGGGCGACCGGGGTGGCCTGCGGGGCGGCGGTGACCTCGTAGGTCTGCGGGGCGGCGTAGGCGTAGGCGACCGGGGCGGCCTCGTAGACCGGGGCGCAGACCGGGGCCGGGGCGCAGACCGGGGCGGCCTTCTTGTGGCAGAGACGGCCCTTCAGGCCGCCCATGTGACCCTTCATGCCGCCGAGCAGGCCGCACTTCTTCTTCGGGGCGCAGACCGGAGCCGGGGCCGGCTCGCAGACCACCGGGGCCGGGGCGGCGCAGGCGACCGGGGTCGCACAGGCCTTCTTCTTGTGGCAGGCGCTGGCGTCGCCAGCCAGGACCAGACCGCCCATCAGACCCGCCAGCGTCAGGATGCTCAGGTGACGTCGCATGAGAGGCTCACTCCGTGGCAATCAGGATCGGCAACTTGGAAGGTGTCACCGCCGTCGCGGCGACGACGGGACCCGGGTAAGACCACCCGGACAGCGCCTAGCATACGTCCCCCGCTTTCGGAAGAAAACACCCAAGGCCCCTAAATTGACAAATCCAGGCCTAGTTGGTTGAGCGAAGTTTCGCGACAATGCCGCTTGTGTGGCATCGGCCACGGTCGGGAGGCGGGAGTGGAACGGGCCCAGCGGGGGGATCCGGCGCGGGCGCCGGGCTGGCTGGCCCGCGTGGCGCGGGCGCTGGCGCGG
>CAZUZD010000251.1:0-9350 GCA_964624465.1 uncultured Isosphaeraceae bacterium | reverse complement strand
GATGGGATTCGAACCCACGACGTCCAGCTTGGGAAGCTGGCATTCTACCACTGAATTACGCCCGCGGGTGGTGCGATGGGATCGGGCCAGATGGCCGTTGGTCCCGAGTGAGATCATAGTGGTCGCCTGAGAGAAATCAAGGGTCAGGGGCGGCGGATTGAAACCGTGCTCCAGGACGGGAGGAGGCGGTCGTTCACTTGATCGGATGGGGTTGGGCCACGGAGGCGCGGGTCGGGGCCGCCAGTCACCGATCTCCCGAGTCGCGGATTCGCCGAGCCGCCTGGCTCCCGCTCAGCGCAGGGCCGATCCTACGTGGATGGCTCGCACGACGGGTGGAACGTGACCGCGGATGAGGCCGTCAGCTGGGTGCGGGCTCCGCTGAAGGGCGTGTGCCGAACCCGGCTCAAGGTTATGCCCCAGGGGTGAGCGCCGGAGCCCGACCGTGGCACTCGCCGCAGCCGGGCTGGTGCGAGGGGAGGCTGCCTGGAAGAGGCGTCTCGGGACCGATCTCGGGCCAGCGAGCGGGGGAAAATGAGGTGGGAACCGATCGGGTGGAGGGAAGAATCCGGGTCGGGGAGTCGGCCGGTGGAGCGGCTGCGAGTCCAAATTCCATCGATTGTTTGTCGACATGGAGATAAATGCGCTGTCAAATAAGCTCCCGTGAGGGCCGGGTGGAGCGCCGGGAGGTCGGCTCGTGGGACATCCGGGACGCTTCGGCTCAGACACTCCACAGGGGCGGTGGTCCGATGAAGGGGATGGTTTTCACAGAATTCCTGGAGATGGTCGAGGATCGATTCGGGCTCTCGATGGCCGATCGAATCATCGGTCAGTCGGGCGTGGCGTCGGGCGGGGCCTACACGGCGGTGGGCACGTACGACCATGTCGAGTTGTTGAGCCTGGTGGCGAGCCTCGCCGAGGAGACCGGCCTGCCACCGAGTGGACTGTACCGGGCGTTCGGCGAGTACATCTTTTCGCGGTTTGCAACCCTCTATCCGCGGTTCGTTCACGGCTCGCGGAACTCATTCGAGTTTCTGGTGCAGATCGAAGACCACATTCACGTGGAAGTGCTCAAAATCTACCCCGATGCCGAGCTGCCGCGATTCCTGTTCCACAGGCCGGGGCCGGACCAGCTCGAGATGGAGTATCAATCGCGTCGCGGGCTCGGCGACTTCGCGGAGGGGTTGATCCGCGGCTGCATTCTCCATTTCGAGGATTCGGTGGCGATTGAACGCGAGGACCTTCCGGACGTCGCCGGAGAGTCGCGAGTGCGGTTCCGCCTCGAACGCCGGGCAGCCGGCCAGGAGGGGGCCGACTGATGGACGTCGACGACCCGGCCCTGCTCCGGAGGGCCCTGGAACGCGAACGACGCGCGCGGAAGGACGCCGAGGCCATCCTCGAGGTCAAGAGTCGCGAGCTCTTCGAGGCGAACCGAGGCCTGATCCGGGCGCATGACGAGCTCGAGAAGCGTGTCGAGCAGCGAACCAGCGAGCTGGTCGAGGCGAAGCGGCTGGCCGAGGCGGCCAGTCGCGCCAAATCCGAGTTCCTGGCGAACATGAGCCACGAGGTCCGGACCCCGATGGCGGCGGTCCTCGGCTACGCCGACCTGCTGCTATCGCCCGGCCTGGCCCAGGCCGAGCGCGACCAGGCCCTCCAGGCGATCCGCCGGAACGGCGAGCATCTGATGCAGATCATCGACGACATCCTCGACCTGTCGAAGATCGAGGCGGGCAAGATGGATCTCGAGCGGATCGCGTTCGAGCCGTGGTCGATGGTCCTCGAGGTGGTCAGCCTGCTGGGCGTCCGCGCCAAGGAGAAGCGGGTGCGGCTGGAGGCGCTGCCGGTCGGCCGGGTCCCTCTAGTCATCGACGGCGACCCGACGCGGTTGCGCCAGATCCTGCTGAACCTGGTGAGCAATGCGATCAAGTTCACGCCGACGACCCGGCGGATCGCGGTCCGGATGTCGTCGGAGCTGGACCGGACCGGGGGGCTGCCGATCCTGAAGTTCGTCGTGGAGGATGAAGGGATCGGGATGAGCCCGGAGGAGCTGGGCCAGCTCTTTCGGCCGTTCCAGCAGGCCGACACCTCGACGACCCGCAAATATGGCGGTTCGGGGCTGGGCCTCACGATCTCGAAGCGGATCGCCGAGTCCATGGGCGGGGACATCCTGGTCGAGAGCGAGCCCGGGCGGGGGAGTGTCTTCACGCTCGTGGTCCCGATCCTGGCACCGCCTGGCTCGGTCCAGTGGACGGAGCCCCACCAGGTTGGTCGCTCCGGCGTGAAGGTCGAGCCGCTCCTGGCCCCCGGCGGGCGGCAAGGCGGGCGCGTGTTGCTCGCAGAGGACAGCCCGGACATCCAGAAGTTGCTGCTCTATCACCTCAGGCGGGCCGGCTACGACGTCGAGGTTGCCAACAACGGTCGCGTTGCCGTCGAGATGGCGCGATCCGGTCACTTCGACCTGATCCTGATGGACATGCAGATGCCCGAGCTCGACGGCTATGGCGCCACCAGCTCGCTGCGTCAGTGCGGCTTTCCGGGGCCAATCGTGGGGCTGACCGCCCACGCCATGTCCGACGACCGCGAGCGCTGCACCCGGGCCGGTTGCACCGACTACCTGACCAAACCGGTATCGATCGAGACGTTGTTCCGGACGATCGACCATCACCTCCATCTGGCCAGAATCGGGGAGGCGCCTGCGCCGCCGGTGGCCGAAGGACTCGCCTGAGCGGCCTCCGGGACGGCCGACCGCCCGTGATCCGGATGGTGGTCTGGCGGGATCAGAGCTGGGCTCCGGTGGGTGGCGGCTGGTAGGCTTGTAGGGTCAAGGCGTCCGGGCAGGATCGACCGGGGACGACGCGGGTCGGTGGCTGCGATCCGGCCACACCAGTCTGTGGGGTCAGGCGGATGCGGATTCTGGTCACGGGTGGGGCGGGTTACGTCGGTTCGTTCGCGCTGAGGCTGCTGCAGGCCTCCGGTCACGAGGCGTGGGCGTATGACAGCCTGGTGTACGGCCACCGAGGGGCGGTGCCCGCGGGCCGGCTCATCGAGGGCGACCTGATCGATCGGGAGCGCCTGGTCGGGGCCATGCGTCAGCACGAGATCGACGCGGTCCTGCACTTCGCCGCCTTCGCCTACGTCGGCGAGTCGGTCACGGACCCGGCGAAGTACTACCAGAACAACGTCGTCGGCACGCTCAGCCTGATGGAGGCGATGCGAGCGGCCGACATCCGGCGGATCGTCTTCTCCAGCACGTGCGCCACCTATGGCGAGCCGGACAAGACCCCGATCGCCGAGGACCAGGCCCAGCGGCCGATCAACCCGTACGGGTTCACCAAGCTCGTGATCGAGCAGGCGCTGGCCGACTACGCCAAAGCGTATGGCTGGGGCTACGCCGCCCTCCGCTACTTCAACGCCTCGGGCGCCTCGGCCGATGGCTCGCTGGGCGAGGATCACGACCCCGAGACGCACCTGATCCCGCTGGTACTCGATGTCGCCCTGGGCAAGCGGAGCGAGATCCTGGTCTTCGGCGATCAGCACGCGACACCGGACGGGACCTGCATTCGCGACTACATCCACGTCGAGGACCTGGCCACGGCCCACCTGGCCGCGCTCGCGAAGCTGGAGCCGGGCGTCGAGCTGAAGCTGAACCTGGGCACCGGTCAGGGGACCAGCGTGCAGGAGGTGATCGACGCCTGCCGGCGGGTCACCGGCCACGCGATCCCCGCCAGGGTCGTCGGGCCCCGCGCCGGTGATCCCCCGGCCCTCGTGGCCGACGCCCGCCAGGCGCGGTCGGTGCTGGGCTGGGAGCCGAAGTTCGTCGGGATCGAGCCGATCGTCACCTCGGCCTGGGCCTGGCACCGGTCGCACCCGGACGGCTACGGCGACTGATCCGTCCGGCCGACCGCCGCATCGGGCCCGGCGCGTCGGGCCCGGAGTCGCGGCCAGACGCCCGGCGCCTCCGCGAGGGCCGAACCGGTTCCAGAGGCTGTGGGTGAGCCGATGTCAGTCGGCGAGCTCGGCGAGTGCCTCCCAGCGAGCGTAGGCGTCGGCAAGCTCGCGTTCCGCCGTCTCCAGGGCGGTGCTGGCGGCCTGGATCTCCGACTTCTCGCGGCGGTAGAAGCTGGGATCGGCCATGGCGTCGTGCGCCGCGGCGATCCGCTGTTCAAGGGCCTCGATCTTCGCGGGGAGCGACTCGAACTCCTGCTTCTCCTTGTAGCTGAGCTTGCGAGGGCGGGCCGGAGCGGCGGTCGTGGCCGCGGCGGTCCCTGAGACCGCGGCCCTGGGCGCCTGCGCCTGCTCGGCCTGGCGCTCCAGGGCCCGCTGGTAGTCCTCGTAGCCACCGTCGTACTCGCGGACCACGCCGGTCGGCTCGACGGCGAGCAGGCTGGTGGCCACGTCGTCGAGGAAGGCGCGGTCGTGGCTGACCATGAGGACGGTCCCCGGGTAGTCCACCAGCAGCCCTTCGAGGAGCTCCAGCGTCTCGATGTCGAGGTCGTTCGTGGGTTCGTCGAGGACCAGCACGTTCGACGGCCGGGTGAAGAGCTTCGCCAGCAGCAGCCGGCTGCGCTCGCCGCCCGAGAGGAACTTGACCAGGGTGCGCGAACGTTCGGGCGGGAACAGGAAGTCCTGCAGGTAGCCGAGCACGTGCCGCGACTGGCCGTTGATCGGGATCATTTCATACGGGCTGATGTTCTGCTGGACGGTCGCTTCCTCGTCGAGGCCCGCCTTGAGCTGGTCGAAGTACGCCACCTCCAGGTTGGTCCCGTGCCGGATCGTGCCGGCCTGCGGCGGTAGCTCGCCGAGCAGCAGCCGGACCAGGGTCGACTTCCCGGCCCCATTCGGCCCGATGATCCCGACCTTGTCCCCGCGCTGGATGGTCGTCGTCAGGTCGGTGATGACCGGGGTGTCGCCGTAGCCGTAGGCCACACCCTTGGCCTCCATCACGAGCATGCCCGTCCGTTCGGATTCCTGGATCTGGACCTTCGCCGTACCCTGGCGCTCCCGCCGCTGCTGGCGGGCCTCGCGCATGGCCTTGAGCGACCGCACGCGTCCCTCGTTCCGGGTGCGGCGGGCTTCGATGCCCTTGCGGATCCAGACCTCCTCCTGGGCCAGCCGCTTGTCGAAGAGCGCCTGCTGGCGGGATTCCGCGTGCAGGACTTCCTCACGGCGCTTCAGGAAGGTCGGGTAATCGCAGGCCCAGTCGTAGAGCTGGCCACGGTCGATCTCGACGATCCGGGTGGCGAGCCGGGCCAGGAAGGCGCGGTCGTGGGTCACGAACGCGAGCGTGCCGCCCTGGCGGAGCAGGTGCCCTTCGAGCCATCGGATCGAGTCGATGTCGAGGTGGTTCGTCGGCTCGTCGAGCAGCAGGATGTCGGGCTCGGCCACGATCGATCGGGCGAGCAGGGCGCGGCGCTTCATGCCCGAGGACAGATCGCCGAACGCCGCGGAAGGGTCGAGCCCGACATGGGAGAGGACCTTGTCGACGCGGAAGTCGTCGGCATGCCCGCGACCATCGTCGAGCCCCTGGGCGACCATCTCGGCCACCGTCCCGCGCTGATCCTCCGGCACATCCTGCTGGAGGATCGCGACCCGGAGGCCCGTGGCCCGCTCCACCAGCCCCTCGTCGGGGCGCAGCTCCCCTGCGAACAGGCGGAGCATGCTCGTCTTGCCTTCCCCGTTGCGCCCGAGCACGCAAAGGCGATCACCGCGCTCGATCTGCAGGTCGACCCGATCGAGGAGGCGGGGGCCGCCGAAAGTGAGCGTGACCCCGCGGAGACTGAGCAATGCCATGAGGATGGATGCCTTAGCGCGTGGGCTTGCCGGCCCACTTGATGAAGTAGAAGACGATCGGCTCGGCGCCGGTGTTGACGATGCCGTGCGAGGCCTGCGGGGTCGTGTACATCACCGAGCCGGGCCCGACCGGCGTCGTCTTGCCGTCGACGAAGATCTCGCCGGTGCCGCTCTCGATGACCATGACCTCCTCCTCGACGTGCTGGTGCGGCGGGTGCGGGCTCTTGCCTGGCTGGAGCACGAAGCGGCCGGTGACGAACTTCGTGCTGCCGGGGGTGTCCCCGTCGACATACACGCCGACCTGCCCCACGGTCTCACCCGACTCGACCTGGTAGTCCTTCATCGCCACCTGGCCGAGCGTGACGGTCTTCGAGGCCAGCGCCTGAGCCTGCTGGCGGGCGAAGGCGACCTCGCGGGTGATCCAGCCGGCGCCGAGCGCCAGGGTCAGGGCGGCGAGCACGAGGGTCGAGGCTCGGGGGCGGTTCGGCATGAGGAGCACCTCGGGGGCGTGAGAGGCAGCGGGGGAAGCGTCCCGGACCCTGGCCCCGGGACCGGCCGGAATCGGGCCATCGTAGCGGGAGTGGCCGGAGTCGGGTAGGGATCGCTCAGGCGGGCCCGTCGCCCAAGCCGAGGGCGTCGAGCACGAGGTCGCGGACCGATTCCATCGCCAGCGTGCCCTCGGGTGGGGCGGGGCCGTCGCCGATCAGCAGCGGCCGGTCGGCGGCCGCTGCGGCGTGCAGTCCGTGGCTGCCGCGTACCAGGCTGGCGTCGAGCGGGATCACGTCCATCAGCATCCGGAACCCGAGCGCCTTGCGGAGTAGCCGGCGGGCGACCCGGAACTTCGGGGCGAACAGGGTCGGGTCGAGGAACAGCTCGCAGGGGTCGTAGCCCGGCTTGCGGTGGATGTCGACGGTGCGGGCGTAGTCGGGAGCCTGGGCGTCATCGAGCCAGAACGGGTACGCGAACCAGGCGTCGGGCTCCGAGAGGGCGATCAGCTCACCCGAGCGGGGGTGATCCAGGCCCAGCTCGCCACGCTCCGGGCCCTCCACCACCCGGGCGACGCCCGGGGTGCCGGCGAGCAGCTCGCGGACCCGGGGCCGGTCGGCCGGATCGTCGACGTAGACGTGGGCGAGCTGGTGGTCGCAGACGGCGAAGGCTCGGCTGGTGAACGGGTCGAAGACCTCGCCGAACGGCCCCGGGCGCACGGCCAGGAGGCCCGCGCGGCGGAGGATCCGATTGGGCTCGACGACCCGGGAGACGTCGCAGTGGCCGTACTCGCTGACGACCCAGACCCGGGCGCCGGCGGCGGCCGCGGCGTCGAGCAGCGGGGCGCAGGCGTCGTCGAGCTCGCGGACCAGGCGGGCCATGTCGGAGCCGGAGACACCGAACCGCTGCGGGTCGTAGTCCAGGTGGGGCAGGTAGACGAGCGTCAGCTCGGGCCGCTCGGCCCGCAGCACCTCGGCCGCACACCGGGCGATCCACCGGGTGCAGGGCAGGCCCGCCATCGGGCCCCAGAAGCTGGGGAACGGGAACCGACCGAGCGTCGCTTCGAGCCGGTCGGTGAGCCCGAACGGGGTGCCCGCGATGCCGAACGCCTTGCGGCCGTCGGCGCCATAGTACGGCTTGGGGGTCACGCTCAGGTCGACGGCCGCGCCCTGGTTGAACCACCAGAAGAGCTGGGCCGAGCGGAACGGCCGGCCGGCGGCCCTGGCCCGCCGACGGGCGGTGGCGTAGAGGGGCTCGGCCTGGAGCAGGCGGTTGGACTGCTGCCAGAACCGCACCTCTCCCGTGTCGCGGAACAGCCAGCCATTGCCGACGATCCCGTGTCCCTGGGGCGGCTGACCGGTCAGGATCGTGGCCTGCGCGGTGCAGGTGACCGCCGGCAGGGGCTCGCGCAGGGGCCGCTGCCAGCCGGATCCGGCCAGGCGGCCGAGCCGGGGCGCCAGCGACAGGAGCCGGCCGGTCAGGCCCACGGCGTTGATCAGGACGACCGGTGCCTCGGTGCTCGCCACGGACACGCGCCACTCTCCCCCAGCACTCACCCGGCCGTTCGCATCACGCCTCGACCGTCGATGATACCAGGGGCGGCCCAGGGCGCGAGCCCCGGCTCACGACCCGGCCGGGCGGTCCAGGCTGTGAGCGGCTATCCCGGTGGTCGGGCCACGGCCTACAATCGGGCGGGACCGCCTGGCCACTGTCGCCGTGCGGGCCCGGGGCTCGCCATGGGCAGAGCCGTCGCGAATCCGGGAGCGGAGGATTTATGCCCACGGCCGCCGTGATCCTCTGTGGCGGACGCAGCCGACGCATGGGCCGTCCCAAGGCCTGGCTGCCGTTCGGGCCCGAGTGCCTGCTGCAGCGGGTCGTCCGGCTGGTGGGTGCGTCCGCCCGTCCGATCGTGGTGGTGGCGGCGCCCGATCAGGAGCTGCCCCCCCTGCCCTCCGACGTGGGCGTCGTCCGCGACGCCGTGAGCGATCGTGGTCCGCTCCAGGGCCTGGCGGCCGGGCTGGCCGCGCTGCCGGTCGGGGCGACGTTCGCCTTTGCCACCTCGACCGACGCCCCGTTCCTCCGGCCTGCCTGGATCGATCGCCTGGTCGAGCTGGCCGACGGGGCGAACCTGGTGCTGCCGCATGTCGGCGGGTTCGACCAGCCGCTGGCGGCCCTGTATCGGGTCGAGGCCGTCCGTCCGGCCATCGACCGGCTGCTCGCGGCCGATCGCCTGCGACCGGTGTTCCTGCGGGACGAGGTGACCACGCGAGTGGTCGGCGCGGCCGAGCTGGCGACCGTCGACCCCGGCCTCGCGACCCTGCGCAATCTGAACACCCCGGAGGAGTACGCGGCGGCCCTGGCGGAGCTGGGCTTCGAGCCGGTGGCCGAGGACGCGCCCGAGATTCGCTGCGAGCTGTTCGGCGTGCCCCGGCTGCGGGCCGGGACGGACCTGGTCGTGCTGCGGGCCCGTCGCCTGGGCGGGGCGATCGACGGCCTGGTCCGGGCCCATCCCGCGCTCGCCGCGCTGCTCGATCCCGACGGGAGCCTGCACCGGGCCTACCGGGTCAGCCTCAACGGCGACCGCTTTGTCCGCGACCGGGACACGCCCCTGGCCGAGGGGGACACGCTGCTCGTGCTCGCCGCCGACGTGGGCGGCTGATCCGTCGGACGCGATCCGGGGCCCGTTTCCTGGTCAGGCCGGGGCGGCCTCGGTCGCGGGGGCTGGCGCGGGCGGGCGATGGGCGTGCAGGCGCCGCCAGCGCCACTTCTGGACGGCGAAGTAGAGCACGGGCAGGAAGATGTCGATGACCTCGTCGGCCACGAGCAGGCCGCCCAGCACGGGGGCGGCCATCGGCCGGATGACCTCGGCGCCCACGCCGTCGGCCCAGAGCATCGGGGCGATCGAGATGATGGTCGTGCCCTCAGTCAGCAGCTTGGGCCGCAGGCGATGAATGGCGCCGTCGAGGATCGCCGTGCGCAGCTCCTCCTCCGAGCCGATGCCCTCCAGGCCGCCCCGGTCGGCGATCGCCTCGCGGAGGTAGATGAGCATGACGATGCCGGTCTCGGTCGCCATCCCG
>CAZUZD010000250.1:0-9395 GCA_964624465.1 uncultured Isosphaeraceae bacterium | reverse complement strand
CTCAGCGGGTTGAGCCTGGCCGATGCCCTGCGGGCGCGGGCCCAGGCGCGGCCAGTGCCGGGGCGGGCGGCTGCCGACGATCTCTCCGTGATCCTGATCTGGCTCGACGGCGGGCCGCCGCAGCACGAGACGTACGACCCGAAGCCCGACGCCCCGAGCGACTTCCGCGGCCCGCTGGGAGCGATCTCGACGGCGGTGCCGGGCGTGCAGGTCTCCGAGCTGCTGCCGGGCCACGCCCGGCTCATGCGCGAGATGTCGCTGATCCGGACGATGCACCACGACAACGGCGACCACTTCGCCGCCGCGCACTGGATGCTCACCGGCTACCTGGGCGCCAACTCGGTGAACCAGACGCCCCTGTACCCCTCGGCTGGCGCGGTCATCAGCCGCCTCAAGGGCCCCAGGACGCCGGGGATGCCGGCGTACGTCGGCCTGCCGAACACGCACTCCGTCGGCATCAAGCCCGGCTACCACGGCGGCGCCTACCTGGGCGTCGCCTACGACCCGTTCATGGCCGACGGTGACCCCAATTCCCCCGGCTACGCCGTGCCCGAGCTGACCCTGCCGGCCGGGCTCGATGCCGCGCGGCTGGGCGACCGCCGCGGCCTGCTGGGCGCCTTCGACGCGGCCCGGCGGGCGAGCGAGTCGGAGGCCGACGACGTCGACAAGTTCACGGCCGAGGCGTTCGGGATGCTCACCGGCGCCGAGGCCCGGCGCGCCTTCGACCTCTCGACCGAGGACCCCCGGCTCCGCGACCGTTACGGCCGCCACCAGTGGGGCCAGAGTGCCCTGCTCGCCCGGCGCCTGATCGAGGCCGGCACGCGGTATGTGACCCTCACCTTCGGCGGCTGGGATTTCCACTCCAGCCTCGACAAGGGGATGCACTCGGTGCTGCCGGTGCTCGACGCCGCGGTGGCCACCCTGGTCGACGACCTGCGGCTCCGGGGCCGGCTGGAGTCGACGATGGTCATCGTGATGGGCGAGTTCGGGCGCACGCCCAAGATCAACCAGGGGCTGCCGCAGGATCAGGTCCCCGGGCGCGACCACTGGGGCAACGTCATGAGCGTGCTGGTCGCCGGCGGCGGCCTGCGCGGGGGCGTGGTCGTCGGGCAGTCGAATGCCCGCGGTGAGGTCCCTCGCGAGCGTCCGGTCACGCCGCGGGATCTGATCGCCACGATCTACGACCGCATGGGGCTCGACCCCCGGACGAGCTTCGACGACCGACTGAAGCGGCCGATGCCGATCGTGCCCCACGGCGGCGAGCCGATCCGCGAGCTGCTCTGAGCCAGGCCCCCGGCCCCGGCGACGTCTGAGGCGGCCATGCCACGCTCCGCTGGCGGAGCTGCGGGCGCCTGGCGTACACTTGCCGGACACGTCCGGTGGATCCTGGGGGAGAGTGCGCTGTGAGCAAGGGTGAGTTGGCGGTGGTGACGGGCGGGGCCGGGTTCATCGGCTCGCACCTGGCCGAGGCGTTGCTGGCCGACGGCTATCGGGTCCGGATCGTGGACAACTTCGCGACCGGGCACCGCCACAACCTGGCGCACCTGAACGGCGCCCACGAGCTGGTCGATGGGGACCTGGCCCGCTTCGATGTCGCCCAGCAGGCGCTGGCCGGCGCCTCGTACGTCTTCCACCAGGCGGCGATCCCGAGCGTGCCCCGCTCGGTGGCCGAGCCGATCGAGTCGCACGAGAGCGGCCCGACGGCCACGCTGAACGTGCTCGAGGCCGCCCGCCAGGCCGGAGTGAAGCGGGTCATGTTCGCCGCCAGCAGCGCCGCCTATGGCGACGGGCTGGAACTGCCCAAGCACGAGGACATGCTGCCCAGGCCCCTGAGCCCCTACGCCGCCGGCAAGCTGGCCGGTGAGCATTACATCCGCGTCTATGCCCAGACGATGGGGGTCGACGGCGTCTCGCTCCGCTACTTCAACATCTTCGGCCCGCGCCAGGATCCGAGCAGCCCGTACAGCGGTGTCATCAGCCTGTTCGTGACCGCCATGCTCGCCGGCCGCCGTCCCAGGATCTTCGGCGACGGCAGCCAGACCCGCGACTTCACCTACGTGGCCAACGTGGTGCAGGCCAACCTGCGGGCCATGCGCTCGGAGCAGCCGCTGGGCGGGGCCGTCCTGAACGTCGGCACCGGCCAGCGGATCAGCCTGCTCGACCTGGTCGAGACCCTGAACCAGATCCTGGGCACCCGGCTGGAGCCCGAGTTCCACCCCGGCCGCGCCGGCGACGTGCCGCACTCGCTGGCCAGCCTGGAGCGCACCCAGGCCGTGCTCGGCTACGAGCCCCTGGTCAGCTTCGCCGAGGGCCTGCGCCGCACGGTCGAGTCGCTCCGCCCGGCCCCCGCGCACTGACGCCGGGTTCCCGTCGGAATCCGATCCCCGAACGCCCGCGAGCCGCGGCACCCGGACGAGGGTGGCGCGGCTCGCGGTGTTTCGGGGTGAGGCGTCCCGGGGCCGTCGCGTCCGGCCCCCTGCCCCGCCGTGTCGTGCCGATCCCGATCCCGGCTCAGAAGACCTTCAGCAGGGCGAACTGCATGTCGAGCTCGAACGGCTTCGGGCCAACGACGGGCACGCCCCAGTAGTTCATCAGGAAGTAGTTGTTGCCGAGGTGGAACCGGTAACCAGGGCCCAGGGTGACCACCGTGTTCTTCTCGGCGGCGCCCTCCAGGGGCACCGTGAAGTTCGAGGCGGCGTAGATGACCAGGTCCCCGAACGGCACGTCGTGGGGGCGGAGGTACTTTCCGATGGCCAGGCCGCCGATCAGGCTGGTCTGCACGCCGTTGGCGTCCTGGTTCAGCGGGACCAGCGCACCGAACGAGCCGCGGGCGACCCACGAGCCGAACGGGTTGGTCCAGAACTCGTACCGAGGCGCCAGGGCCATCACCCCGCCCGCCGTGCCCGCCACGCCGGTCGGCAGCCGCACGGCCAGGTGCAGGACCTGGGTGGTGCGCACCGACTCGGAGAGCAGGAACCGGGGCGCGATGGTCAGGTCGCCGAAGGCGTTCTGGTAGCCGCGGCTGGGGTCCGTCGTGCCGTTGGAGACGATCATCGGGGCGTTGATGAGCAGGTCGAAGCGCCGCGACAACGGCAGGAAGATGTTGAAGTCGCCCAGGTAGCTCTGGCCACCCTGGGGCGTGTTCATGTTGACGCCCTGGGCGAAGGTCGCGAACCAGAGCCGGTAGAAGACGCCGTCGAAGGCGCCCAGCCAGCCGTGCCGCGGCGTGGTGCCCTCGGCGCCGGCCGGGGCGCCGACCCAGGGCTCGTTCCAGCCCTCGCTGAAGAACGTGTCGAGCGACAGCGGCCGCCACTGCCCTTCGGCATAGGGGTCGCCGAAGAGCGACTCGCTGATGGTGTCGAGCAGCCCGGTCTCGACCCGCACCGGGGTGCCCGGGGCGGGGGGCGCGACGCCGGGCACCCCGCCCAGCTCGGCGAACGGCCTCGGTTGCCCGGGCAGCATCGTCGGGGCCGGGGCGGACGGGGGGAACGCGGGCAGCGGCAGGCCGTCCGGTGCGACGGCGTAGCCGTCGCCGCCGGGCACCGCGGCCGCCGGCACCGGCGGCATCGGCGACTGGGCCGCCGCGGGCTGTGTCGCCCCCAGCCCCAACGCCAGGCCGAGCGCCCACCGGATCCAGCGTCCACCCTGCCCTGCCCGGCCCCGGGTTTCCATCCACAGCATGACCGATCCCTCCTGGAGGTCGTGGCCGCCACCTCGCGGCCCTGCGGGCGCGGCTCCGGGATTGGACCGCCGGCTCCGTCGCGATGGACGGCACCGACGGGCCCGGGGCCCGCGCACGGACGAGCCGGGCCCCGCCGCCCATCCTGGGAGCGGGGTCCGGGTCGACCTGCCATTCCTATCGGCAACTCGATCAACTCTCTTTGGCCCGGCCGGAAAACCGGCTCAGCCCATCTGGCCGGCCTCCAGCTCGCCGTTGGCGAACTGGTTGAACTCGACGTACTGCAGGTGCCGGAACAGCTTGCTCTGGGCGTGCAGGTCGCGGGGGGCGCCCGCGGTCTCGACCCTGCCGTTGTGCAGGATGATGACCTGATTGCACTTGCGGATCGTCGACAGCCGGTGCGGCAGCACGAGCACGGTGCGCTGCGCGGCCAGCCGCTCCAGGGTGTCGTCGATCAGGGGCTTGACCGCGTCGTCAAGCGGCTCGGTCGGCTCCTCGAGGATCAGTACCGAGGGGTCGTGCAGCACGGCACGGGCCAGGGCGATGCGGTACTGCTGGTCGGCGCTCAGCGGGTGGCCCTGGGCGCCGATGACCGTCTCGTAGCCGCGCGGCAGCTCCTGGATGAACTGGTGGGCGTGGGCGAGCTTGGCGGCCTCGACGATCCGGGGGAGCGTGTAGCTCTCATTGCCCAGGCCGATGTTCTGGAGCACGGTGTCGGTGAAGACCAGGTCGGTCTGGAGCACCAGGGCGACCTGCGCCCGCAGCGAGTCGAGCGTGACGTCGCGGAGGTCGACGCCGTCGATGGTCACCCGGCCCCGGCTGGGGTCGACCAGGCGCGGGACCAGGCAGGCGACGGCGTGCTTGGCCTCGTCGTCCAGGCCCATGAGCGCCACCCGGCCGCGGACGGGGATCTCGGCCGAGAAGTCGGCCAGCAGGGTGCGGCCGTCGGCGGCCTCGATCGCGACGTTCTCGAACCGGATCCGGTCGCGGAGCGGCGGCAGGAACCGGGCGTTGACGCCCATCTGCAGGTTGGGCCGGCGCTCGAGGAAGGCGTCGAGGGTACCGGCGGATTCGGCGGCCCGGGCCAGCTCGGCGCGGGCCCGCAGCCACTGGTACACCGGCACCGCCAGCGCCGCCAGGGTGCCGACCAGCGAGAGCGCCGTGGCCAGGCTCAGCCGGCCTTGCAGCACGTTGGAGCCCAGTAGGCCGGCGGCCATCAGGCCCGCCGAGCCCAGCAGCAGCAGGGTGCTCGGGCCGCCGCGGGCCTCGGCCTGGAGGCGGCGGGCCTCGGCGTCCTGGTAGCCGTCCAGGTGCGACTCGAACCGCTGGCGGTCGACCGCTTCCATGCTGAAGACCCGCACCGTGCGGAGCAGGCCCAGGTCCTCCTCCAGCAGCGCCAGCTGGCCGGCCGACTCGACGGCGGCGGTGCTGGCCTCGGCCCGGCGGGCCCGGCCCAGGTAGAGCGCCGCCAGACCGACCAGGCCGGCCAGCGACGCCAGGAACACCGCCTGCACCGGGGCCAGGAACAGGGCCATGACCAGGAGGCCGGCGGCCAGCACCGGGGCGTACCAGGTGGTGATCAGCTCGGCCTGCAAGCCGTCGCGCACCTGGTCGATCTGGTCGGTGAACAGCGGCACCACGGACCCGGCCCCCTCGGTGGGCAGGGCCGACTCGCCCAGGCGGTAGGCCTGCCGGTGCACCTGGTTGCGGAGGTTCCAGGCCGCCCGCCCGGCGGCGGCGGCGGCCCGGGCGCGGCGGAGGCTACCCAGGGCCCAGGCGGCCAGCAGCAGGATCAGGCCGGCGATCAGCAGCGTGTTCAGGGCGCTCTGGTTGGAGCGCAGGGGCCGCAGGCGCTGCACCAGGCCGCCAAGCACCTGACCGCCCCAGCGGCGCACGGGGTTGGGGCTGAAGCGGGCGTCGGCGACGACCGGGTACAGGCCCGTGTCGGCCAGCCAGGTTTCGCGCGACGGGCCCTGCACGAACCGGCCCTGGGCCGTGTCGTAGTCGGGCAGTCGCGAGCGGATCCAGCCGGGCTGGGCGGTCAGCTCGCCCGTCTGGAGGTGGCGCTCGGTCAGGTGGGTGATGCCCCGCGAGGCGACCAGGGCCAGCAGCAGGGCGGCGACCACCCCGATCCCGACCCGCACCAGGGCGTCGAGCACCGCCAGGGCGTGCAGCAGCACGATCGAACCGGGTCGAGCCCGCATCAGGTTGCGGGCACGTGCCAGAGCGGCCTGGGACATGACGAGGGCCTCGGGCGGAGGGTCCCGGCGGCCGTCGGTCGGGCGAGGCGGTCCCGACCCGTGGACGGCCGGCGCGGGCGCGTGACCCGCCCGGCTGGCCCCGGCCCCGGTCCGGCCCCAGGGCCGGGCGCGGGGCGAAGACCTGGCCGGAATCAGGCCACGTCGCGGTTCTCGAACAGCAGGAATGCGAACAGCAGCGCTGCTCCAGTGTACAACACGCAGTACCCCAGGGCCGGCAGCACGTACGTCACCCAGGGAATCACCGCCCCGGTCGAGATCGCCGGGCCGGCGTTGAAGAACTCCAGCGACGGCAACGCCCAGGCGAACAGCTGCGCCATGAACGCCACCAGCTCGTTGCGCTGGGCACCGGCCTGGCTGGTCGCCTCGACGAGCACCGGGGTCAGGTGGCCCAGGAAGAAGATCGCGATGCAGACGACCAGATTGGCCAGCATCGGCAGCCGGGTCGAGATCGCCACGCTGATGGCCGCCAGCACCGAGACCTCCAGGAACCCGAGCACCAGGCCCGGCAGGATCTGGAGCACGTGGGCCCCTGCCCTGGCCAGCTCCTCGGCGCCGCCGGCGCTCTCACGGAGGTCGTAGCCCGACTTGTAGTAGACGCCCAGGGCGAAGCACGCCCCCAGCACCACGAACAGCGCCAGCACGCCCAGCTCGATGCCCAGGTACTTGCCCAGGATGAACTGCCGGCGATTGATCGGCTTGGAGAGCATGGTGACGGCCGTCTTGCCCTCGATCTCCTCGGCCACCGTCGAGCTCGACGTCAGGAGCGCCAGGATCAGGGCGGCGAACGAGATCGTCGCCAGCCCCGTGTCCTTGTACATCTTGATGTCTTCGTTGAACGTGAAGTACGGCAGGAAGATCGAGATCAACAGCCAGAGGCCGGCGATCGCCGCGATCACCCAGAAGGCCGGCTGGCGGACGGCCTCCTTGGCCGTGGACAGGGCGATGCTGAAGGTCTTCATCATGCGAGCAGCTCGGTCCGGAGGATGAGGGCGCGGGAGAGATCGTGACGCCGGCGGACCGGGCCGACACCCGGGGGCGGCCCGCCCTGGCCGTCAGGCCTGGATCGTAAAGTCGTCGGGAATCGGGGCATCCGCCGGGGCCTGTTCGCTCCGGCGGTCATGAATGTTCGCGCGAAATTCCAGCTCGATCGCCCGCTCGAACCGGTCCAGGTCGGTCGGGGCGCCAAAACCCTCCACCTCGACCGAGCCATCGGGCAGGTTCCGGACGCTGCCGGTGACCGGGAAGCCGGTCGCCAGCCGCCGGACGGTGGCCCGGAAGCCCACGCCCTGCACCCGGCCCCAGTACTGCCACCGCCGTCGTTCGGTCTGGATCGCCACGGCGCCGGTCCCGGGTCGGTTCGCTCGGCGGGTCGCCCGGACCTGGCCCGGACGACCCCTGATCCTGTCAGTGTAGCCCCGCCCGGCGGGGGCCGGCAAGCTGGGCGATTCCGGCGCGGTCAATGGCACGGGGCCCGCCCGATCGCGTCGGACGGGCCCCGGGACGGGCTTCAGGGGGTCGGTGGCCGGGACCGGCTCACAGACCGTTGAAGGTGACCCGCTCGACCTGGCCGGCGGCGGCCCGGATCGGGGCCAGGGCGGCGCGGTTGGGGCCGACGCCCAGGTCCTCGAGGGTCACCAGGGCGGCGTCCTCGTCCTTGCCGGTGCGGACCACCACGTCCTCGAGCGTCAGCGGCAGCTTGTTGACGATCCGGAACTGGACCGTGCCGGCGCCGCGGCGGCCGGGGGTGGCGGTGACGAACTGCGCGGCCACGGCCCGGTCGAGCACGTCGGCCAGCGACTCGCCGGTGACGGCCAGCAGGTTCAGGTTCCCGCCCAGGTCGACCCCGCCGAGGCGGGTCCAGCCGGAGAGGGCCGAGTTGGTGCGGACCAGCACGCGGCCGCGGGCCTTGCCGTTCTCGCCGCCGCTGAGCATCACGTCCAGCAGCACCGAGGCGGGGCGGGCCTGGGCGGCGTCGCCCTCGGTGACGACCTGGACCGGCAGGCCGAAGATCTGGGTGCCCTTGAGCTCGTCGTTCAGGCGGGCGGCGACCTTGCCGAGGTTCCCCTCGCCGCGGACCCGCACCAGCACCCGACCCTCGCGGAAGGCGGCGGCGTCGACCGGGTCGTGGCTGCCGCTGGCGTCCAGGGCCTCGATGAACCGGGCCGCGACGCTGATCTCGCCGGCGTTCAGGTACTTGCTGGCCTGGCGGATCATCTGCTCGGCGGTCATGCCGTTGAAGACGTTCCACACGACGGCCTGGGCCACGCCCTGGCTGGTGCCCAGCAGCGCCAGGCTCCGCAGGGCCTTGCGGGCCCGCAGATCCTGGGTGTACTCGTCGACGCTCACCAGGCTGAAGACGTTCGTCGGGGTCGGGGTCGGGGCGCCGAAGTTCAGGCAGACCGACGGCAGGTTGAACTCGACGGTCTGGCCGGCACCGACGCCCACGCCCTCGGTGGAGCGGGCGGCCGGGGCCGCGGCGGCCGGGATCGAGGCATCGGCCGGCACCGAGCGGAAGCCGGGGGCCGTCTCGACCGGGCCGCGGGCGAACTGGCCGAACCGACCGGGCTGGTCGGTCAGGGTGCCCAGGCCCATGCTCTGGAACCCGCCACCACCCTGGGCCGTGGCGGCCGAGGCGACCAGGCCCGGCGGCAGCACGACGTTGAGCCGGCGGTCGGACTTGTTCTTGACGGTGAACTTGACGTGGTCGGCCCCGGCGCCCCGGATCGAGACGTCGAGGTCGCCGGCGCGCTGGGCGTCGAGGATCGAGACGGTCGAGCCGGTGACGGGGACGGACTCGGCGCTGGCGGCCGGCTTGAGATCGAGCGTGGCCTGGGCGGCGACCGGCCGCACCGGCACGAGCGACGACCAGGCAAACAGGGCCGCGGCCGGCAGCAGGGCCCAGGCCGGGCCGTACGGTCGCTTCCGCATGGGGATGACCTTTCTCGGGGGATCGGGTCGGGGCCGCGGTCGGGTCCGGAGCGCTCGCGAACCGGGCGGGCCCGGGGGCCGTGGACACAACTGGCGAAGGGGTCTCGGACGTCGCGTCCAGCCGGCCCGCGGTGCGGGGCGGTCCACGGACAGGCGGGGGATCGGGGATCCCGCCCTGGCGTGGACGCCGCCGGCGCCTCGGCTATTCGGACGCGTCTCCCCTCTTTTCGGCACCCGCTGGCGCCCGCATCGACCGAACCGCGCGGGTCCTGACCCGTCCACGGCATGACTTGCCGGTCCTGCCGCCCGCGCCGATCAGGGTCCCGACGGCGGTTGAGCCGGCTGGTCCACGCCCGGGACGCCTCCCCCTGCCCCGGCCCCGGGCCGGCTCAGAGGGCGCAGAGGCCGGCCAGGTCGCGGATCGAGGCCCGCGCCACCGGGCTCGGGCACGACCAGACCAGGAAGAACAGCGCCTGGCGGGCCCAGCGCTGGGCGGGCTCCTCGCGGAGGAACCCCGAGCCGCGCCG
>CAZUZD010000249.1:9174-9416 GCA_964624465.1 uncultured Isosphaeraceae bacterium | reverse complement strand
ACGACCTGCACGCCACCATCCTGCACCTGCTCGGCCTGGACCACGAGCGGCTCACGTTCCGCTACTCCGGCCGCGACTTCCGCCTCACCGACGTCCACGGTCAGGTCGCCCACGGCATCCTGGCCTGAACCGCGACCCGTCGGGCCGATCGCTGGTTCCCGTTTTTGTAGGGTCCGCTGTGCGGACCAGTCCCGACCCGGTCCACACAGCGGACCCTACCAGACTTCCGCCTCACCGACGTC
>CAZUZD010000249.1:377-9164 GCA_964624465.1 uncultured Isosphaeraceae bacterium | reverse complement strand
GCGCAGCAGGCGCAGCTTGTCTTCGTGAAAGCGCACGGCCGGGTCGCCCACGGCATCCTCGCCTGAGCCGCGACGGCCGGGGCCGGCCCTGGTGGGTCGGGTCGGGCCCGGTTAGACTGCCGCGGCCGTGGCGGCAGCCCCGGCGCCGACCCTCTCCACGACCGTGCCGGAGCCCTGTCGACATGTCGTCACCGTACCCCGTCCTGCCGCCCGAGACGATCGAGGCCCTGCGGCGGTTCAACTCGCCGACGATCGCCAACGCCATCGAGCTGTTCGGCGTCCGCGAGCACCACGTCGGGTTCCTGCCGCACCCGATCCGCTGCCTGCTGCCCGACCTGGGCGTGATGGTCGGCTACGCCGTCACCTCGGTCACCCGCGCCGACAAGCCGGCCGAGGCCGGCGCCGGTCCGGACCTCAACGGCGATTACCTCCGGTACGTGGCCGCCCAGCCCGGCCCGAAGGTGGCCGTGGGGCAGGACCTGGACGTGCCGTCGGGCCTGGGGGCGCAGTTCGGCGAGGTGAACGCGACGATCCACCGCAAGCTCGGGTGCGTCGGGCACATCACCGACGGCTGCCCGCGCGACCTGGACGAGGTGGCGGCGCTGGGGTTCCACCTCTTCGGGCGCAACCCCTGTGTGAGCCACGCCTACGTGCGGCTGGTCGACTTCGGCAAGCCGGTGCGGCTGGCGGGCGTCGACATCCGGCCCGGCGACCTGATCCACGCCGACAAGCACGGCGTCTGCCTGATCCCGCACGCCGTGGCCGAGCGGCTGCCCGAGGCCTGCCGCCGGGTCGAGGCGATGGAGCGTCCCTTGCTGGAGGAGTGCCGCCGCGACGACTTCGACCTGGAGCGCTACATCACGCTGCGGTCGCAGGCCAAGGCGAAGATCCACGAGTGAGGCCGAGGCCGGGTTTCCGCTTCCGTCGGGTCCGCTGTGCGGACCGATCTCCCGACCCGGCAACCGGATCGGTCCGCACAGCGGACCCTACCGGAGTGGCGCGAGCGGGGAACGGGGGGCGGTGGACTGGCCGGATGGGTCCCCTGGCTCAGTGACGGCGGCCGGGCGGGGCGACGGGCTCGAACTCGCGGTGGCGGCGGAAGGCCTCGTCGGGGCCGAGTTCGTCGATGTGCCGGCCGTCGGTGCGCCAGGCACCGCGGTGGTACTCGAACAGCGCGGTGGCGTGGCGGGCGGGCTCGGGGGCGAACCCCTCGACGGGCTCGGCCTCGAACCGGACGCCGATGAGGGCCAGCAGCCGGCGCGACTGGCGGTCGCGGGCCCAGACGACCTCGTTGGCCCAGCGCGCCTCCTCCCAGCGGAGCCGCTCGACCGGGTCGCGGCGGGACAGCTCGGTGAGGAACCGGGCCTCCAGCCCCTCGCGGCGGATCCGGAACAGCGCCCGGGCTCGGAGGATGTCGCGGTCCTCGAAGAGCATGCGGATCGGCCGGCGCAGCACCAGCCAGGCGGCGAGGCCGCAGACGGGCAGCAGGGTGGCCCAGAGGTACTGGAGCGGCATGTCCGAGGCCTCGGACGGCGGCGCGCGGCGTGGGATGGCAATTGCAATGGATTCTAAGGCCGCCGCCTGCCGATCGGCAAGGTGTTCGGCCCGGACGGGGGATTCCTTCCCCGGCCGTGTGGTCCCAGGGAACAGCGAGGGGGTCGAGCGGATGGCCGTGCGGTTCGGGTCCCACATGTCGATCGCCGGCGGCCACGACCGCGCCGTCGCCGCCGCCCGGGCGGCCGGCTACGACACGGTCCAGGTCTTCACCAAGAGCACGAACCAGTGGAAGGCCCGGCCCCTGGTCGACGCCGAGGTCGCCGCCTTCCGCGCCGCCCTGGCCGAGGCCGGCATGCCCGACCCGGTGGCGCACAACTCGTACCTGATCAACCTGGCCAGCCCCGACGACGCCCTCTGGCAGAAGTCGATCGACGCGATGGTCATCGAGCTGGAGCGGGCCGAGGCGCTCGGCATCCCCGACCTGGTCGCCCACCCGGGCGCCCACATGGGCACCGGCGAGGCGGCCGGCCTGGACCGGATCGCGCAGGCGCTCGACGTGATCCACGGGCGCACGGCGGGCTTCGCGACCCGGATCGCGCTGGAGACGACGGCCGGCCAGGGGACGTGCCTGGGCCACCGGTTCGAGCACCTGGGCGGGATCGTGGCCCGGGTCGCAAGTCCCGAGCGGCTGAGCGTCTGCGTCGACACGTGCCACGTTTTCGCGGCGGGCTATTCTCTGGACCCGATCGAGGCGTACAATGCCACGGTCACGGAGCTGGACGCCGCCGTCGGACTGGCGCGGGTCCGGGTCTGGCATCTCAACGACAGCCTCAAGCCCCTGGGCAGCCGGGTCGATCGCCATGCTGGCATCGGCCTGGGTCACCTGGGGCTCGGGCCGTTCGGTCACATCGTCAACGATCCCCGGTTGGCACACGCCCGGATGATCCTCGAGACGCCGAAGGGCCGCGTCGGCGACGAGGACCTCGACGTCGTGAATTTGCGGGTGCTCCGCGGCCTGATCGCAACCCCCACCAGGCCGACCCGCCGTCGCGCCTGAGGCATACGGGAAGGCCGGAAGCCATGTCGGAACGCTCGCCGAACGGGTCTGCGGCCGCCTCGGGCCCGACCGCCAAGGGGAATGCCCGGAAGTCCGCGGCCGACGCCGCCGCCACGGCCGCCGCCGGGCCCGACCTGGGCGACCCCGCGCTCTACTTCAACCGTGAGCTGAGCTGGCTGGACTTCGACGAGCGCGTGCTGGAGGAGGCCCGCGACCCGAGCGTGCCGCTGCTGGAGCGGCTGCGGTTCCTGACGATCTCGGCGTCGAACCTCGACGAGTTCTTCGAGGTCCGCGTCGCCGGGCTCCAGGAGCAGCTCTACAACAGCCTGGAGCCGCAGGACACCCCGCCCGACGGCCTGGGGCCCCTGGCCCAGATCGTCGAGATCTCGCGGCGGGCCCACGACTTCGTCGCCCGCCAGTACGAGACCTGGCAGGCCGAGATCCGCCCCGCGCTGGAGCAGCACGGCGTCCTGCTCTGCGAGCCCGAGGACCTGGATGCCGCGCAGACGGCCTTCCTCGACGACTACTTCGACAGCCAGATCTACCCGGTGCTGACGCCGCTGGCGATCGACCCGGCGCACCCGTTCCCGCACCTGCACAACAAGAGCCTGAACCTGATCCTGCGGCTGGAGTCGCAGGCGCACGACTCGCCACGGCAGCTCTACGCCGTGCTCCAGGTGCCCGGCATCCTGAACCGGCTGGTGAACCTGCCCGACGCCGGCGACGGCAAGCGGCGGTTCATCCTGCTGCGGGACGTGATCGGGCCGCGGCTCGACTCGCTGTTCGGCGGCTTCAAGGTCGCCGCCCGCGCCGCGTTCCGCGTGACCCGCGACAGCGACCTGACGATCCAGGAGAACGAGGTCAAGAGCAGCCTGCTCTCGACGATCCAGGAGACGCTCCGGCAGCGGAAGTGGGGCGACGCGGTCCGGCTGGAGATCGCCGACACCGCCGACGACGGCTTCCTGAGCCTGCTCCGCTCGGCGCTCGACCTGGAGGAGCGCGACGTCTACAAGGTGCCCGGCCCGGTCGACCTGACGGCGCTGCTGGGCCTGTGCCGCATCGAGGGGTACCGCGAGCTCAAGGAGCAGCCCTTCGAGCCCCAGATGCCCGCGGTGCTCACCAGCCGCGCCAGCCTGTTCTCGGCGATCCGCGACGGCGACCTGCTGGTGCACCACCCGTACGAGTCGTTCGAGGCGGTCATCCAGTTCATCGAGCAGGCCGCCGACGACCCGCAGGTGCTGGCGATCAAGCAGACGCTCTACCGCACCGCCGAGGACAACCCGATCATCAACGCCCTGGCCCGCGCCGCCGAGAACGGCAAGCAGGTCACGGCGCTGGTCGAGCTCCAGGCCCGCCTCGACGAGGAAAACAACATCGTCAAGGCCCGCGCCCTCCAGAAGGCCGGCGTGCACGTGGTCTACGGCATGGTCGGGCTCAAGACCCACTGCAAGGCCGTGCTGGTCGTGCGCCGGGAGATCGACGGCATCCGCCGGTACGTGCACATGGGCACCGGCAACTACAACCCGTCGACGGCCCGGTTCTACACCGACCTGAGCTTCTTTACCTGCCGGCCCGAATTCGGCGAGGACGCCAGCGCCCTGTTCAACCTGCTGACCGGCTACTCGCAGTGCCACGACTGGAAGAAGCTGATCGTGGCGCCGCAGTACCTGGCCGATCGGGTGACGCAGTTCATCGACCGCGAGCGCGAGCACGCCCGCGCCGGCCGGCCGGCGCGGATCATCGCCAAGATGAACTCGCTGGTCGACCCGGGCATCATCCAGGCCCTCTACGCCGCCAGCCAGGCCGGCGTCCGCATCGACCTGATCGTCCGCGGCATCTGCTGCCTGCGGCCCGGCGTGCCGGGCGTCTCCGAGAACATCCGCGTGCTCTCGATCATCGACCGCTTCCTCGAGCACTCGCGGCTGAGCTACTTCCAGAACGGCGACGACCCCGAGGTCTACCTGACCAGCGCCGACTGGATGCCGCGGAACTTCCGCCGCCGCGTCGAGCTGATGTTCCCCGTCGAGGAGCCCCGGCTCAAGAACCGGCTCATCGACGGCATCCTGGGCGTGTACCTCTCCGACAACGTCAAGACCCGGTTCCTCCAGGCCGACGGCTCGTACCGCCGCCCCGAGCACAAGGGCCAGGACGGCCCCAAGGTCCGCTGCCAGATGGAGTTCCAGAACATGGCCCGCGAGCTCTCGGGCGACGACCCGATCCGCTCCGTGCCGGGCGCCGGCGTCCCGACCTTCCAGCGCCCCTGAGCCACCGCCACCCCGACGGCCACCGCCCCGGCTCAGCGGGGCGGGTCGGCGGCCGTGACGAACTCGGCCGGCCGGCGGGGGATCAGCCAGTACACCGGCACCCCCACCAGGATGCTCCCCAGCGCCATCAGCGAGGCCTGGGGGCTGTGCCGGAACGCCTCGATCGTGAGCAGCGTCGTCACGATCAGGTACAGGGCCGGCGTCACCGGATAGCCCGGCGTGCGGAACGGCCGCGGCAGGTCGGGCCGGCGGCGGCGGAGCTGGTAGACCGAGGCGATCGTCAGCAGCGAGAACAGCGACAGCCCCACGCTGGCGTAGATGAGCAGCTGCTCGAATGACCCGGTCCAGAGCAGCACCAGCGACCAGACGACCTGGAGTGCCACCGCCACCGCCGGCGTGCCGGTGCGGCGCGAGAGCCGGCCGGCGAAGGCGGGGAACTGGCCGGCGCGGGCCATGGCGAAGGCGACCCGCGGGCCGGTGAGGATGAACGCGCTGGTCGAGGCCAGCAGCGTGATGCCCACCGCCAGCGAGAGCAGCCGCGCCGCCTCGGGCCGGATGGTGCGGGCCGCCGCCAGCGCCGCGATCGGTGCCACGGCCTCGCGGCCCAGCCCCTCGGCCCGCGCCGCCGCCTCGGCCGCCGGCACCCCCTCGGCCACCAGCCGCGACTGCTCGGCCGCCGTGCTGTCGGCCACCCGCCCCTTCAGGTCGGCCGGCGAGAGGGCCGCCGCGTAGAACAGGTTCAAGGCCAGGTACAGGGTCGTCACGATCGCCGTGCCCAGCAGGATCGCCAGCGGCACGTTCCGCCGCGGGTTGCGGACCTCGCCGGCGATGTACCCCGCCCCGTTCCAGCCCGTGTACGCGTAGCCGATGTAGACCAGCGAGAACAGCGCCGAGAACCCGACATCGGTGCTCGGCTTCGGCCAGTCGGCCAGCACCGCCTCGCGCCACGGCGCGGCCCGCAGCCCGGCGACCGCCAGGCCGCCCAGCACCACCAGCTTGAACGTGGTCGTCGAGCCCTGCACCAGCGCCGAGAGCCCCCGGCCCCAGGCGTGCGCCAGCCCGAGCACGACGATGATCGCGCTGGCCAGCACCTGCTGCGCCAGCGTGCGGTCCACGAACCCGAGGTCAAACGGCGCCAGCAGGTAGCGAGCCGAGCCCGACGCCGCCACGGCGATCGGCCCGCCGAAGCCGATCAGGAACGACACCCAGCCCGACAGGAACGCCGCCAGCGGCCCGAAGGCGTGGTACAGGAACACGTAATCCCCGCCCGAGTGCGGCAGCATCCCCGCCAGCTCCGCCAGCGTCAGCGCCCCGCACACCGCGATCACCCCGCCGACGACCCAGAGCAGGAGCATGAGCGCATTGCTGTCGACCGACAGGGTCGTGTACCCCGACGTCGTCAGCACCCCGCTGCCGACCATGCTCGCCACGACCACGAACGTCGCCGTCGCCAGCCCGAATGCCGCCGGCGGCGCCGGGCCGGTCGCCGGGTTCGGGTGAGCCTGATCTGCCGCGGTCCCGGACGTGCTGGCCATGAACGACCCGGCCCGCTGGGCCGCTCCTGCTGGCGGAAACCGGCGAGGGAGGCCCGCTCGACCGCCCTCGTGTGCTCAATTGCAATCGGCCCAGACCCGCACCCCCGCCAGCCCCGCGACCGGCGCCTCGGGGTCAGCCGGACGGCCTCAGGGCTTTGACCGAGACTTGCGGATCAACACGATCCCGCCGAGGAGGATCAACGTGGACAGGGCCAGGCTGCTGGTGAACTTGCTCAGGTCGTGGCTGGACCCCAGATCGTACTGGGTGCGGGCCAGATTGAGCCCGCTGAGGATCATCAACCCACCGAGGACGGCCAACACGATCCCCGCGATCTTCATCCCGACCTCCCTTCGGAGCACGCCCCGGCCACCGACCCGGCGGACCCGCGCCGCCGATGGAGTCTCGATTCGACCAGAGCCACTGATGCCAGCAGGACCGATTGCAGCCTCCCTCAGCGCCCCGCCCGTGCCGGTCGCTCGGCTTTGCGGAAGCCGGCGAAGAAGTTCTCCTCCAGCTTCGGGGCGTCCTCGATCGGAATCGGCTCGAACCCGGCCGCCTCGATCTCCTTGAGGAAGGTGGCCTTGTCGGCCCGGACGTGCTTCTTGATGAACTCGGCGTTCTTGGCGGAGTCGCGGTCGAACTCGACGAGGTAGAGGCGGCCGCCGGGCTTGAGGGCCTGGTGGATCGAGGCGAGGACGGCGGCGGGGTGCTCGATGTGGTGGTACGTGTCGGCCAGGTAGGCGACGTCGATCGAGCCGGGGGGCAGGTTCGTGCTCGTCTGCGAGCCCTTCAGGGTCGCGATCTGCGGCTGACCCTGCTGCTTCGCGGTGGCGGCGATGTGGTCGAGGAACGGCTGGGCGATGTCGACGGCGATCACCTTGCCGTCGGGTCCGACCTCGGTGGCGAACAGGCGGGTGAAGAGGCCGGTGCCGGCGCCGATGTCGGCGACCGAGTCCCCCTTCTGGAGCTTCAGCGCGGCGGTGATGGCCTGCCGCTGGGCGAAGACCTCGCGCGACTCGGTCTCGAACCGCTTGACGAAGGACGCGACGTCGGGGTTCTCGAAGTTCTTGTTGATCTCGGGATCGACGGCCGGCGGCACGTCCTGCGCGGCGGCCGGGGCCGGGGCGCCGGGGGCGAGCTCGCGAACGGTGAGGGTGCGGAAGGCGACCGGGCCGTGGTCCCCTTGCAGGAGGATCGGGCCGCGGGCCAGCTCGCGGTTGCGCCAGTTGTGGCCGGTCGGGCACGGGATCGACTGATTCTCGTGCACGACCTGGCCGTTGAGCGTCACGCGCTCGAAGACGGCGTCGGCGACCTTGCGGCCCTGGGCGTCGAACCGGGGGGCGCGGAAGACGATCTGCAGCGACTGCCACTCGCCCGGCGGCTTGCTGGCGTTGACGCGGGGCGGGTAGCCGTTGTCGATGTGGTGGTAGCGGGGCAGCATCTCGGCGCGGGGGTACAGGCCGCCGCAGTCGCTGGCCGTCACGCGCTCATGGCCATAGCTGTCGAGGATCTGCACCTCGTAGTGGCCGTGCAGCTTGATGCCCGCGTTTGAGTCCTTCGGGACCAGGAACTCGGCGTCGATGACGACGTCGCCGTACTGGCCCTTCGTGAGGATGTTGGGCGTGCGGCCGGTCTTGCCGTTCCAGAGCACCAGGCCGGAGCCGGAGCCCGCCAGCAGCTTCGGATCATCGGGGCTGGTCGCGACCGCGTCGGCCAGGGCCCAGTCGTGCAGCGGCCCCTTCCAGGCGTTGAGGCCGGGGGCCAGCAGGTCGACCGCAGCGGCGGCGGGGGCCGCCTGCTGAGCACGGGCCGTGCCGGTCGCGAGCGTCAGACCGAGACAGCACCAGAACGCCAGACCGACGCGACGCAGTGCGACCATGGACGGGCTCCGCTGACGAGAGATCGCGGTCCAGAGCCCGTAGGGTCCGCTGTGCGGACCATGGGAAACACGGTCCGCACAGCGGACCCTACGAGATGGGTTTGAAGGACGATGGGTCGGGCCCCTGCCCCGATCAGGAGAAGCGCTTGGAGCCGGGGATCGGCACGGGGCGCTTGGGGGCGTCGCCCCAGGCGAACTCGGTGGGAACGAGGGCCTCCTGCGAGTTCATGGCCATGTCCCAGGTGATCACGTCGCCGGTGTAGGCGGCCATCCGGCCCATCAGGCCGAGCAGGGTGCTGGAGGCGGCGCGCTCGACGTTGTTGATCGGCTTGCCAGCGCGGATGGCGGCGAACATCTCGTCGTGCTCGGCCTGGTACATGTCGGTGTTCTTCCCCTTGTACTTCCAGGGGTTGGCGCCGAGGATCCGGTTGCCGAAGACGTCGCAGGTGCCCTTCGAGCCCAGGATGAAGTCCTTGACCCGGTTCTCGGAGTTGGGCCAGTGGCGGCACTGGTGGTAGCCGCGGACCTCGTTGGGGTACTCGTAGACGATCGAG
>CAZUZD010000249.1:0-367 GCA_964624465.1 uncultured Isosphaeraceae bacterium | reverse complement strand
GAAGTGGTCGTAGATGTTGCCGTAGCGCTCGGCGGTGCGGACCTGGCGGCCGCCGACGCCGAAGCAGCGCAGGGGGGGCTTGTCGCCGAGGGCCCAGGCCATGGTGTCGATGCCGTGGATCGCCTGCTCGACGATGTGGTCGCCGCTGAGCCAGTCGTAGTAGTACCAGTTGCGCATCTGGTACTCCATCTCCGACTTGCACTCCTCGCGGGTCTTGCGGGGGTCCCAGACGCCGCCCGAGTTGTAGGTGGTCTCGACGGCGACGATGTCGCCGATGGCGCCGTCGTGGACCCGCTTCATCGTCTCGCGGCGGGGGTTGTGGTACCGCCAGCAGAGTCCGGAGACGGCGGTCAGGCCCTTGGCCTTG
>CAZUZD010000248.1:0-9434 GCA_964624465.1 uncultured Isosphaeraceae bacterium | reverse complement strand
CTGCGTCGGCCCGGCCGGCACCGGCAAGACGTACCTGGCCGTCGGCTGGGCGGTGAGCCTGTTGCGGGCCGGAACGGTGAAGAAGATCGTGCTGGTGCGGCCGGCGGTCGAGGCCGGCGAGCGGCTCGGGTTCCTGCCCGGCGACCTCGAGGCCAAGATCAACCCGTACCTGCGGCCCCTGCTCGACGCGCTCCACGACCTGATGGACTTCGGCCAGCTGCGGCGCTACATCGGCAACGACCTGATCGAGATCGCCCCGCTGGCGTACATGCGGGGCCGGACGCTCAACGACGCGGTGATCATCCTCGACGAGGGGCAGAACGCGACCGTGCCCCAGATGAAGATGTTCCTGACCCGCATGGGCCAGAACGCCCGGATCGTGGTGACGGGTGACCCGAGCCAGAACGACCTGCCCCCGGGCACGGTCAGCGGCCTGGTCGACGCCGTCGAACGCCTGCGCCGGGTGCCCGGCGTGGGGGTCGTGACCCTGGACCGGCGCGACATCGTGCGGCACCCCCTGGTGCAGTCGATTGTCGATGCCTACGAAGAACACGTGCCGGCGACGCCCGGCGTGGCCGCGGCTCCGCCGCCGGTGGTGCCCCCACCGGTGTCGGAGCCTGCGGTCCCGCGGGTGTCGGCCGGATTGTCCGCCCTGGAGTGAGGCGGGTCCCGGCCGGTGCTCGCCCTGGTGGTGAGCGCCGGAGCCCGGGACGAAGCCGCGCCGACGTCGGCGCGGTGCATTCCGACGCGGCCCCCGGCCCCGCCAGGGAGCGTGTCCGCCCGAGACGCCCATCCATGAGCATTGGTAAACGTCGGCCCCGGTCGACCCCCCGGGCCCAGCTGCGGCCCGCGCCGCTGGCGATCCAGCAGTCCCGACAGGCCCGCCAGCGCACCCGGCTGGCGCGGCTCGCGATCCTCGCCGTCGCGGTGCTCGCCACCGCCGCGGTCGTCCACGGCTCCGGGCCCCCGTTCACCTTCCGGCTGGGCCAGCGCCCGAGTCGGCCCGTGCTCGTGCGCGTCGAGGAATTCAGCCGCCGTGACCCGGTCAAGACCAACGCCGAGCGGCGGTCGCGGGCCGAGGCCGTCACCCCGCTGCTGAGCAACACCCCGGCTCGGATCAAGGAGCTCTCGGTCGCGCTGTCCGACCTCGTCGACGCCATCGGCAAGGTCTCGCGCCGCGAGCAGCTCGACGAGAACCTCACGACCTCGTGGGACCTCGACGAGCCGACCTTCCTGGACATCCGCGCCGCTGCGGATAGCCAGACCCGTCGCGACGACCTGCACCGCCAGATCGAGACGGCGTTCAACTCCCTGATCGCCGACGGCGTGCTCGGGCCCGACACCCTCCCGCGCGAGGAGCAGTCGCGGCCCACGGTGCGCGTCTTCATCGACGGCGAGCCGGGCACCCTGCACGACGTCGCCCGCGACCACATCCTGCCCGAGCGGATCCGCAAACCCGACGGCGTCGTGGCCACGGCGTTCGCCCGCAACTTCAGCGCTCCGAACGTGGGCCGCCGCCTCTTCGACCTGATCGACGACAAGCTCGCCGGCACCCCCACGCTGCGGTACGAGGACAACCGGACCAAGCTCGAGCGCGAGCAGGCGTACAACTCCGTCGCCGAGGAGTTCCGCGTCTATCACAAGGGCGAGGTGCTGGTCGATCAGGGCGAGAGCATCAAGGAGGACCACCTCTCCGTGCTCCGGCTCGAGCACGAGGTGGCCAATGCGCTGCTCACGATCGGTGATCGGCTCCGCCGCGGGGTGGCCGTGGTCATCCTGGTGGCCGCGGTCTTCGCCCTGCTGAGCTACTATGTGCTTCGGCATGAGCCGAAGATCGCCGCCAGCACCCGCCGGGTCGCCGTGCTCGGGGTCCTGGCCGCCCTGACGATGGGCGTCTCGCGGCTGCTGGCCTTGCAGCCCTGGGACGCCGAGCTGATCCCGGTGGCACTGGCGTCCATGATCCTGGCGATCGCCTACAACCCGCAGTTCGCCCTGGTCTTCGCCTTCACGCTCTCGGTGCTGACCAGCCTGGCGCTCGGCATGGGACTGGGGCATTTCATCGTGCTGATGGGCGGGACGGCCGCCTGCGTCCTGCCGCTGCGCGAGGTGCGCACCCGGACCAAGCCGATCCTGGTCGGCCTGTACGCGGCCTTCGGGTACTTCGCCCTGACCTGGGCCGTCGGCATGTTCCAGGACCAGGCCGTCGAGATGGTCGCCAACGACGCCTTCTGGCGCGCCGGCTGGGGCCTGATGGCCGGCTTCTTCCTGGGCGGCAGCCTGCCGTTCGTCGAGCGCAGTTTCGGCATCGTCACCGGCATCAGCCTGCTGGAGCTGGGCGACATCACACACCCGCTGCTGCAGGAGCTGGTGCGGCGGGCCCCCGGCACGCACAACCACTCGGTCACCGTCGGCACCATCGCCGAGGCGGCCGCCGAGCGCATCGGGGCCAATGCGCTCCTGGTGCGGATCGGCGCGTACTTCCACGACATCGGCAAGATGGTCAAACCGCACTACTTCATCGAGAACCAGGCCGGGGCGACCAACCGCCACGCCAACCTGGCGCCCGCGATGAGCACGCTGATCATCATCGGCCACGTCAAGGACGGCAGCGACCTGGCGCGTCAGCACCACCTGCCGCAGCCGATCATCGACCTCATCGAGCAGCACCACGGCACGACCCTGGTCGAGTACTTCTACCGCGAGGCCGCCCGCCGCTGCGACGGCAACCCCGACGCCGCCACGGTCCAGGAAAGTGCCTTCCGCTACCCCGGCCCGAAGCCGCAGTCGAAGGAGGCGGGGATCCTCATGATCTCCGACGCCGTCGAGAGCGCCAGCCGGACCCTCACCGAGCCGACCCCGGCGCGGATCGACAGCCTGGTCAACGAGCTGATCCAGAAGCGGCTCGACGACGGCCAGCTCGACGAGTGCGGTCTGACGCTCCGCGAGATCGCCGAGATCCGCGAATGCCTGATCAAGTCGCTCATCGGCATCTACCACGGCCGCGTGAAATACCCGGAACAGCGCACGGCCTGATCCCGCCCGATCCGATCCCCCCAGACTCCACGATGCCCACGCCCGACGCCCCCGGACCCAACGCCACGCCCCGCGCGCCCGACCCGACCGCGCTGGCGATCGAGATTGCTGACACGCAGTCGCACCTGACCGTCGACCACAATGCGCTGGCCAGGCTGGCGCGCGCCGTGCTGCTGGCCGAGGAGGTCGCCGCCGCCAGCGTCTCGATCGCGCTGGTCGACGACCCGACGATCCACGCCCTGAACCGCCGGCACCTCCAGCACGACTGGCCGACCGACGTGATCAGCTTCCTGCTCTCCGACCCCGACGAGCGGCCCCTGGTGGGGGAACTGGTCATCTCGACCCAGATGGCCTGCACCATGGCCCACGACCTGGGGGCCCGGCCTGCCGACGAGCTGGCGCTGTACCTGGTGCACGGCCTGCTGCACCTCTGCGGCCACGACGACCAGGACGACGCCTCGGCGGCCGTCATGCGGCGCCGCGAGCGGGAGCACCTGACGGCGGCCGGCATCGCGCATGCCTTCGAGCGTCCTGGCGTGGGTCCCGGCCCGCAGGGAGACCGGTCGTGAGCGGCTCGACCCTGGGCGGATTGATCGGATTCGGGCTTCCCCTGCTGGCCCTGCACGCGGCCGGGGTGGCGCTGGCGCGCGCCCTGCGCACCTACTCGCGGAGCCGCCTGGAGGAGGTCTGCGAGGCGAGCGGCCGGGCGGACCGGGCCGACTCGGTGGCGATGCAGGGCCCGCGCTGCGAGCGGGCGGCGGAGGCCCTGGGCGTGATCACCGGACTGGCCCTGGCGGCCCTGCTGGGCACGGCCGCGGTGCGGCTGGCGGCCGGCGGCATGCGGGGTGAGCTGGTCGTGGGCCTGGCGATGGCGGTGGGCGCGATCGCGCACGTGGCGGCCGGGCTGGCGGGTCGGGTGCTCGCCGAGCCGCTGCTCGATGCCGGCTGGCCGCTGGCGCTGGGGCTGGGTCGGATCCTCGCCCCCGTGGTCGCCGCCTCGCGCGGGCTCGAGATCCTGCTGTCGCGGCTCACCGGCCGCGCCGGGCAACCGCAGCGGCCGGCCAGCGTCGAGGTCGAGATCCATCACCCGGTGACCGAGGAGGAGTCGGACGCGCTGGAGGCCGAGCTGCCCGAATCGACCCGTGAGTGGCTGGAGCGGGTCGTGGAGCTGACCCAGCGCGACGCCTCGGAGCTGATGACCCCGCGTAGCAGCGTGCGGACGCTGCCCGCCACCATCTCGGCCCGCGACGCCGCCCGCGCCTTCCGCGACACGGGCCTGAGCCGCATCCCGCTCTTCGGCGAGCACCGCGACGACATCGTCGGCATCCTGTACGTGAAGGACCTCTTCGCCAGGACGCTCGAGGACGGATTCGACGCCGTCGAGCCGCGCACCCTGGCCCGCACGCCCCTGTTCGTGCCCGAGACCAAGAACGCCGCCGAGCTGCTCGACGAGCTGCGGCGGCGTCGGGTGCAGATGGCGGTGGTGCTCGACGAGTACGGCAGCGTGGTCGGGCTGATCACGCTGGAGGACCTGCTCGAATCGGTCGTCGGGGCCATCGACGACGAGCACGACGTGCCGACGCCCGAGGACCCGGTGGTGCCGCTGAGCGAGACGCTCTACGAGGTCGACGCCTCGCTGCCGCTGGAGGACCTCAACGACCGGCTCGACCTGAGCCTGCCGACCGACGGCGACTTCACGACCGTCGGCGGACTGGCGTTCGACGCCCTGGGCCGCGTGCCGCAGGTCGGCGACAGCTTCCGGGTGGGGTCCCTGGCCTTCACGGTGCTCGAGGTGGCCGACCACGCGATCCGCCGCCTGAAGCTGGACCTGCGGCCGGCCGTAACCCCGGCGAGGCCCTGAGCGATGGCCGCCGTGCGCACGCCGGCGCTGGTGCTCCGCGGGGTTGACGTCTTCGAGTCGAGCCGGGTGCTGACGCTCTTCAGCCGCGACCTCGGCAAGGTGTCGGCGCTGGCCAAGGGAGCGCGTCGGCTGCGATCGCCGTTCGCAAGCGGCCTTGACCTGCTGAGCGTTTGCGATATTGTCCTGCTCCACAAGGGCTCCGAGGCACTGGACCTCCTGACCGAGGCGGTGCTGATCGAGCGCTTCGAGCCACTTCGCCGCGATCTGGCGGCCCTGTACGCCGGCTTCTACGTCGCCGAACTCCTGCACGACTTGACCGACCACCACGATCCGCACCCGCGGCTGTTCGACGCCGCGGTCGTCACCTTACGCCATCTGGGCGATTCGGCGTTGCGGGCCCGTCGGGTGTTGCGGTTCGAGTTGGCCTGTCTCCGGGAGTTCGGTCTGATGCCAGCCCTCGACTCGTGCGTGCACTGCGGCGAAACGGTCGTCCCCCGGGGCGAGGCGTTCGCCTTCGGCCTGGCCACCGGCGGCGTCCTCTGCGCCGGCTGCCGGCCGGGCCAGCCCCACGTCGCGACCCTCTCGGGCCGGACCCTGGAGACGATCCGCGTGCTCTCGGCGCCCGGCGATGCCTGGCGTGATGAGCGTTTCGCCGGAGCAGCGCTGCTGCCGGTGCGCTCGACGGTGGGCGCGGTGGTCAGCCACCTGCTCGGGCGCCGGCCCCGACTCCTGCCGTACGTCGGCGGGTCGAGTTGACTGGCGGCGAGCCCGCCGGCCCACGCAGGCCCGGTGCCGCCGCCCGCACGATACCGTCACCCGCAGCCGCCCGTCGGGCCACCTCTCCGAGGCCCGCGAGCAACCCGGCCCGAATCCGAACCCGTCCGATGCCGTCGGAGTTGGTTTCCATGAGCAGTGCCCACAGCGGACGCCCTGGCCCGCGCGGTCGAGCCGCCTGGCTGGCGCCGATCGTCCTGCTGGCCACCGGTTGCACGACGGGCGGGCCGCTGGCACGCTGGCGGATCGCCGATGACCACGTGCTGGCCAGGGCCCCCTCGGACGAGGAGGTCGGCGACAGCCGCGGCCTGATGGCCCGCATGCTCACCCCCGAGCATGGCTCGCGCACCGTCGACTCCGACGTGGTCCGCGCCGGCACGGCCAACGACAGCCGCTTCACCCGACCGAAGGCCGCCGCGCCCGACGACCAGACGCAGGCCGAGGTCCAGTCGGCCCTGGCGCTGTTCGATGAGGGGAAGCTCGACGACGCCGAGCGGCAGCTCTCGCGCCTGGAGCGCTGGAAGGTCCGGGCCAACCTGCCCAAGGTCGGCGCCGGCATCCCGTTCAAGGAGATGGACACGCGGAGCCTGGTCGGCGGCTCGCTGCTCGGCTCGAAGTCCGGCGAGTCGGACATCGCCGACATGCGGCGGGCCCGCGCCCCCTGGAGCGAGACGGTCCTGTACTACCTGGCCGAGACCCAGTACCGGCAGGGCAAGCTGGTCGCCGCCAACGACACGTTCGCCAAGCTGGCGACGTCGTTCCCCGGCACGCAGTACCTCGACAAGGTCGCCGAGCGCGAGTACGCCATCGGCACCACCTGGCTGGCGGCCGTGGCCCCCGACGCCCCGGCCGACAAGCGCGAGAAGTGGGGCGACCGCTTCAACGGCTACCTGCCGATGGTCGACGTCACCGGCCATGCCATCCAGGTGCTCGAGCACGTCCGGCACCACGACCCGACCGGGCCGCTGGCCGACGATGCCGCCATGCGGATCGCCGATTTCCACTTCGAGAACGGCGATTTCGAGGAGGCGGCCGTCTACTACGACCAGCTCATGGAGGAGCACCCCAAGAGCCCGCTGCTGCGGGCCGCTCACCTCAAGAGCGTCGAGTCGAAGCTCAAGGCCTACGCCGGCCCCGAGTACGACACCTCCGGCCTCGACCAGGCCCGCCAGCTCATCCGCCGCACCGAGCTGATGTTCCCCGAGCGCCGGGCCTCCACCGGCGAGTTCCTGGACCATAGCCTGGAGCTGATCAACGACCAGGAGGCTGAGATCGCCTTCCGCCGCGGAGAGTTCTACCGCAAGACCGGATACCCCGGCGCCGCCGAGCTCTGCTATGGCGAGGTCAAGGCCCGCTGGCCCAAGAGCGAGTGGGCCAGGCAGGCCAACGAACAGATGGCCGTGCTGGCCAAGATGCCGCGCAAGGAAGTGCTGCCCAGCAAGATCATGACCGCGCCCGGGTCGCAGGACCCGTTCAGCCAGGGCATGAGCTCGGGCACGATGAGCGCCTCGCCGGGCGGCATGATGGGCATGCCGATGGGCGGCGGCGGCGCGGGCCCGTGATCGGGCCCGGCCGTGGGCCTTGGCCTTGGACGTGAGCGGACGGACGGACGGATCTGGAGGGAGTCGGGACCATGCGAGCCGCGTTGCACCGCCGGGAGTGCCTGAGACTGGCGGTCGCCACCCTGGCGGCGGCCGTGGCCGGGTGCGGCTACAGCGTGCGGCCGCCGTACAACTCGTCGATCCGCACGGTCTACGTGCCGGTCTTCAAGTCGTACCGCTTCCGCACCGACCTCAACATCCAGCTCACCCAGATGCTCATCGAGGAGATCAACCGCCGCACGCCCTACCGGGTCGTGAGCGACCCGGCCAAGGCCGACGCGCGGCTCGAGGGCACCGTCGCCTTCGACGACAAGAACGTGCTCGTCGAGAACCCGTACAACCTGCCGCGGCACATCCTGGCCACCATGAGCGTGAACGTCACCTTCACCGACAACCGCAGCCAGGCGACCAACACCCGCACGTTCCCCGCCGCGGTGGTCAACGAGTCCGGATCGTTCAACCCCGAGATCGGCGAGTCGGCCACGGCGGGCTTCGAGAAGGTGATGCAGCGGATCGTCCGCGACATCGTGAACATGATGGAAGAGCCCTGGGGCCCCGAGTACCAGAACCGCGAGCTGGCCGCCGACGACGCCGGATCGGACCCGACGGCCGACCAGATCCGTCGCTAGAATGACGGGCTCGGGGCGACCGCGCCGCATCGGCGCGGTCGGAGACGGACACGGCGGAGCCGCGACGATGACGCGCTGGGCGGTGCAGGGGCGGTTGCTCGCGGGCGACGGCCGCCCCCGGGTCATGGGCATCCTGAACGTCACGCCCGACAGCTTCTCCGACGGCGGCCGACACCAGGCCCTCGACGCCGCCCTGGCACACGCCCGCCACCTCTGCGCCGAAGGGGCCGACCTGCTCGACATCGGGGGCGAGTCCACTCGCCCCGGGGCCGATCCGGTCCCGCTCGAGGAGGAGCTGCGCCGGGTGCTGCCCGTCGTGGAGGCCCTGGCCCCCGCGACCGACTGTCCGCTGTCGATCGACACGATGAAGCCCGAGGTCGCCCGGCGCGCCATGGCGGCCGGGGTCGCGATCGTCAACGACGTCGGCGGCCTCCGGGATCCCGAGATGCTCCGGGTCGTGGCCGGGTCGGGTGCGGCCGTGGTGATCATGCATATGGCCGGCACGCCACAGACCATGCAGGATGAACCCCGCTACGGCGACGTGGTCACCGAGGTCTACGATTATCTGGCTCGCCAGCTCGACCGCGCCGAGGCGCACGGGATCGCCCGCGAGCGGGTGGCCATCGACCCCGGCATCGGGTTCGGCAAGACGCAGGAGCACAACCTGAGCCTCTTGCGGCAGCTGGATCGCTTTGCGACCCTGGGCAGTGCGGTCCTGATCGGCACGTCTCGCAAGGGGATGCTGGGCATCCTCACCGGGCGGCCCCGCGAGGGCCGGCAGACCGCCTCGGTCGTCTCGGCCCTGGCCGCCCTGGTGGCCGGCGCCCAGATCGCCCGGGTGCATGACGTGGGCCCGATGGTCGACGCCATCCGGGTCTGGACGGCGCAGCGCGGATGGGACACTGGCTCATGAGCATCGCGGAACCGGCCCGCTCGACCGACCTGAACGACCTCTGCCACGACCTGGCCGACCGGGCCCGCGTGGCCTCGCGGCGGCTGGCGACCGTGCGTGGCGAGGCCAAGGATCGCTGGCTGGCCAGCTCGGCCGATGCGCTCCAGGCCCACGCCGGGGCGATCCTCGCCGCCAACACGCTCGATCGCGAGGCGGCCCCCGGCTACGGCCTGAACGCCGCCGCCATCGACCGGCTCACGCTGACCCCGCAGCGAATCGACGAGGTCGCCGCCGCGCTGCGCGAGGTGCGCGGGCTGCCCGATCCGCTCGGCGAGGTGATCCGCTCCAGTCGACGGCCCAACGGCCTGGAAGTTCAGCAGATCCGCGTGCCGCTGGGCGTGATCCTGTTCTTGTACGAGAGCCGACCGAACGTCACGGCCGACGCGGCGGCGCTCTGCGTCAAGAGCGGCAACGCGGTCATCCTCCGCGGCGGCAAGGAGGCGTTCCACTCCAACCAGGCGATCCACCGCGTGCTCGCCTCGACCCTGGCCCCCTGCGGGCTGCCCGAGGACGCCGTCCAGCTCGTACCCACCACCGACCGCGCGGCCGTGGGGCTGCTGCTCGGCATGGGCGATCGCATCGAT
>CAZUZD010000247.1:0-9463 GCA_964624465.1 uncultured Isosphaeraceae bacterium | reverse complement strand
GCGGCCGGGGCCGGGGCCGGGGCGCCGGCGCCGGCGGCGAAGCTGCACGGCTTCCGGCTGGTCGGCGCGCGGGTCTTTGGCCTGCGGGGCGACCGCGAGCTGCTGGCCGTCGACGCCGAGACCGGCCAGCTCGACTGGGCGTTCCACCCCGGGGCGCGCGGCCTGAACCCGCACCTGCTGGTCACCCCCGGTCGGGTGGTCTTGCAGGCCCTGCCGGCCAGGGGGCTGATCGTGCTCGACGTCGACACCGGCCGGCTCCGCGAGGAGTTCGCCGGCGACGGCGAGCCGCAGGCCTGGGTGCGCGACCCGCTGGCGCTGGACGACGACCGGATCGTGCTGGTGCGCGACGCCCGTACCGTGACCCTGTTCGACCTGGAGCGCGGGGCGGACGTGTGGACGTACCGCGACACGGCGGCCCTGCCGCGCACGGCGGCGCCCCGGCTCTGGAGCGACTCGGGCCGGCTGGTGGCCCTCTTCGGCGGCAACGTGCTGACGCGGCTCGACGTGGCCACCGGCACCCCCGCCTGGGAGCGCCCGGTGGGCCTGGGCGACCTGTCGGAGCGGCCCGAGGCGTTCGCGCTCGACGCCGACCGGGTCTACTGCGCCAGCGGCAGCACGCTCACCGCCTACGCCCTGGCCGACGGCGCCCGCGCCTGGCAGCGGCACCTGGTCGGCCCCGACCGCGGCTGGTTGCTGGCCCTGGGCGAGCGCTGCCTGGCCGCGTACCCGGCCCCCGGCCCCGCGACGGCGGGCGGTCGATCGGGCGAGGCGGCGGCCGACGGCCTGCCGGTGCTGTTCTGCCGGCGGGACTCGGGCGCGCCGCTGCAACGTCTGGTCTTCCCGGCGCCCGCGCGGTCGCTGGCCTTGCAGCTCGACGCCGGCGCGGCGGTGGTCGCCACGCCGGGCCGGTTCTGGGCCCTGGTCGAGGCCGGCGGACCGGCCGGATCGCCCCGACCGTGACCGCGCCCAGGGGCCTGGCCGTGGACGCCCCCCGGGGGCGTCGCTAGGCTGGAGCCAGTGCAGATCCCCTGACCCTCCGGGTCGAGTCTCGCGACGGCCCGCCGGCCCCGGTCCCCCGGGCGCCGGCCCCCGGCCCCCCCCGTGCAAGCGTCCGTTCCAGTCCTGGTGGAGGCCCTCCGTTGAACGACTCGACCGCCCCGGCCCCCGGCGAGGGGCTCCAGCACGACGACCTGGCCGCGGTGCAGCGACTCGGCGACGCCTATCGCCGGCTCCGCGCCGAGATGGGCAAGATCATCGTCGGCCAGGACCAGGTGCTCGAGGAGCTCCTGATCGCCATCTTCGCCCGCGGCCACTGCCTGCTGGTGGGCGTGCCGGGCCTGGCCAAGACGCTGATGATCCACACCCTGGCCGATGCGCTGAACCTGAGCTTCAACCGGGTCCAGTTCACCCCCGACCTGATGCCGGCCGACATCACCGGCACCGAGGTGATCCAGGAGGACAAGGCCACCGGCGCCCGGCAGTTCAAGTTCCTCCGCGGCCCGGTATTCGCCAACATCGTGCTGGCCGACGAGGTCAACCGCACCCCGCCCAAGACCCAGGCCGCGCTCCTGGAAGCCATGCAGGAGCGGCAGGTGACCGTCGGCGGCGAGCGGCACCGGCTGCCCGACCCGTTCTTCGTGCTGGCCACCCAGAACCCGATCGAGCAGGAGGGCACGTACCCGTTGCCCGAGGCCCAGCTCGACCGGTTCATGCTCAACATCCGGGTCGACTACCCGAGCGAGGCCGACGAGGTCCGCATCGTCGAGCTCACGACCTCGACGGCCAAGGCGAGCGTGAGCAAGGTGCTCTCGGGGGCCGACATCCTGGAGCTCCAGGAGATCGTCCGCCGGGTGCCGGCGGCGCCCTACGCCAACGAGTACGCGGTGCGGCTGGCCCGCACCACCCGCCGCGGCCAGGGGGGCGAGCCCGACTTCATCCGCGACTTCGTGAGCTGGGGCGCCGGCCCGCGCGCCAGCCAGTATCTGGTCCTCGCCGCCAAGGCCCGCGCCGCCCTGCACGGCAAGACGGCCGCCGGCATCGAGGACATCCAGGCCGTCGCCGTGCCCGTGCTGAGGCACCGCATCGTCACCAACTTCAACGCCGAGGCCGAGGGCCTGAGCCCCGACGACATCCTCGAGCGCCTGCTCCAGCACGTCCCCGTCAACCCCAGCGAGGCGGACCAGAGTGGACGAGTCGCCAAGGTATTTAGATCCGCGAATGCTGGCTAGCCTCAACGGCCTCGACCTGCAAGCGCGCTCGCTGGTCGAGGGCTACGTGGCCGGCCTGCACAAGAGCCCCTACCAGGGCTTCTCCGTCGAGTTCGCCGAGCACCGCGAGTACGTCGCCGGCGACGACATCCGCCACGTCGACTGGAAGGTCTGGTCCAAGACCGACAAGCTGTACCTGAAGCAGTACGAGGAGGAGACGAACCTCCTGGCCTACCTGCTGCTCGACACCAGCGAGAGCATGGGCTACGCCAGCGAGGGGAACGTCACCAAGCTCCAGTACGCCAAGTTCATCGCGGCGGCGCTGGCGTACCTCGTCCTGCAGCAGCAAGACTCCGTCGGCCTGGCCACCTTCGCCGAGAAGGTGGAGCGCTTCCTCCGGCCCAGCGGACAGCCGTCGCACCTGAAGGAGGTCTTCCACCTGATGGACGCGGCGCCCGCCGGGTCCAAGACCGACCTGGGCGCGATCTTTCACGACCTGGCCGAGCGGTTCAAGAAGCGCGGGGTGATCGTCGTCCTGTCCGACTGCTTCGACGACCCGGCGCGGCTCCTGGCCGGCCTGCGGCACTTCCGGCACCGGCGGCACGAGGTGATCCTGTTCCACATCCTCGACCCCGCCGAGCTCGACTTCCCGTTCCGCTCCACCACCCTGTTCCGCGGCCTCGAGGGCCTGGGCGAGGTCCTCACCGACCCGGCCGGGCTGCGACGGGCCTACCAGGCCGAGATCGGCGCCTTCTGCGACGAGCTCAAGACCGGCTGCCAGAAGGCCAACATCGACTACGTCCGGCTCCGCACCGACCAGTCGCTCGACCAGGCGCTCTCCAGCTACCTGGCCGCGCGCAACCTCCGGGTCAAGGTGCGCTGAGGCCGGCCACCGCGACCGGGCGCCGGGCGCCGCGAACCGAACCGGAGAGGCAGGACTGACCGCCGTGTTGCCGATGCTGCCGCCACCGCTGCTCGCCGCCTTCGCCAACCCCTGGATGCTCTGGGGCCTGGCCGGCGCGTCGCTGCCGATCGTGATCCACCTGCTGAACCGCCGCCGCTACCGCGAGGTGCCCTGGGCCGCCATGCGGTTCCTGCTGGCCGCCACCCGCAAGAACCAGCGGCGGGTGCAGGTCGAGCAGTGGCTGCTGCTGGCCGTCCGCACCGCCATCCTCGCCCTGCTGGCCCTGGCGCTGGCCAAGCCGGCGCTGGAGAGCCTCGGCGGCCTCGAGGTCTTCGGCCGGCGGACCCACTGGGTGCTGGCGCTCGACGGCTCGCTGAGCATGGACTACCGCGCCACCGGCGACGTCAACCGCTTCGCCCAGGCCAAGGCCCTGGCCCGCCGCCTGATCCAGGACGCCCGCCCGGGTGACGCCTTCAGCCTGGTCCTGATGGCCGACCCGCCGCGCGCCGTCGTGGGGGCCCCGGCCTTCAGCAAGGACGCCGTCCGCAAGGAGCTCGACGCCCTGGTCCTGCCGCACGGCGGCACCGACCTGGCCGGCAGCTTCCGCGTCATCGACGAGGTCCTGGAGGCCTCCGACATCCCCCGCAAGGAGGTTGTCGTCCTGACCGACCTGCAGCGCGCCAGCTGGGCCCAGGACCGCCCCGGCGCCGCCGAGCGGCTCCAGCGCACGCTCGCCCGCATCGACGCCAAGAAGGCCCGCTCCATGGTCATCGACCTGGGCAGCGCCGACGCCGGCAACCGCGCCGTCGTCGCCCTGGACGTGCAGCCGGCCCTGGTCACCACGGGCTCGGCCGTCGCGGTGAAGGCGAAGATCCAGGCCTTCGGCCGGCCGTTCGACGCCGCCAGGGCCCAGCTCGTCGTCGACGGCCGGATCATCCCCGCCGAGCGCCGCGACCTGCCGGCGCTGGCCCCCGGCGGCGCGGCCGAGGTCGAGTTCGGCCACGAGTTCGCCGCCGCCGGCGACCACGTCGTCGAGGTCCGCATCGACGACGACCCGCTGCCGCTGGACGACCGCGCCCGCAAGGTCGTGCCGGTCCGCGAGGCCATCGACGTGCTGCTCGTCGACGGCGACCCCAAGCCCGGCGTCTTCACCGCCGACACCGCCTTCCTGGCCGAGGCCCTCAGCCCCGAGGGGGAGTCGCCCGGCCAGTCGGGCCCGATCCGCACCCGGGTCATCCCCGACACGGCGCTGGCCCGCACCGACCTGTCCGGCTTCGCCACCGTCGTGCTCTGCAACGTCGCCCGCGTGAGCCCCGACGAGGCCGGGCTCCTGGACGCCTACCTCAAGCAGGGGGGCGGCCTGGTCGTCTTCACCGGCGACCGCGTCGAGGTCGACTCGTACAACCGCATCCTCCACGACGGCGGCAAGGGCCTCCTGCCCGCCGCCCTGGCCCCGGCCGTCGGCGACCCCCAGCGCCGGGAGACGCCGTTCCTGTTCGACCCGCTCGGCTTCAAGCACCCGATCGTCGCCGACTACCAGGGGGCCTCCGACCCGGTGCAGGCCAGCCTCACCAACGTCAAGACGTTCCGCTACCACCGGCTCACCCCCGACGCCGACGGCACCGCCACCGTGGCCCTGAAGTTCGGGCCGGATGCCGCCGTGGTCGAGGGCCGGCACCACCGCGGCCGGGTGCTCCTGTTCGCCACCGGCGCCGACCGCGACTGGACCGACTGGCCGATCCACCCGAGCTACCCGGCGGTGGTCGAGCGGGCCGTGCTCCAGGCGGCCTCGGGGCGCAACGACGAGCGGAACCTGCGGGTGGGCCAGGCGATCGACGAGACCCTGCCGGTGGCCGCCGCCAACGCCGACGTGACCGTCACCTGGCCCGACCGCGACGAGCCCCTGCCCGAGTCGGACGTGCAGGTCGCCCGCCTCAAGGCGGCCGCCGACGGCGACGTGGCCCGCGTACGATTCGAACCCACGACCCGGTCGGGCACGTACCGGGTGGAGGTCGGGCCGCCGCTGGGCACGAGCACCCGGTTCGCCGCCAACCCGGATCCGGCCGAGAGCGACCCCGCGAAGCTCGACGCCGAGGCCCTCCGGGGCGCGGTGCCGGGCTGGAAGTTCGACTACGACAGCGACTGGCGCCCCCTGTCCCAGAACGCCGCCAGCGTCGGCCAGCGCGGCGAGCTGCACCGGCCCATGCTCTGGGCCCTGCTCGCCCTGCTGCTGCTGGAGCCGATCCTCGCCTGGCGGTTCGGCCATCCCCCGGCCCCCGCCCGCGCCTGACGTCCGCATCTCGCTCTCTCCCGATCGACCGACCGCGTCCCCGAAGCGACAGGTGAGCCCGTGAGCCGTGCCCCCGCCCCGACGCCCCGACTCGCCGCCCGCGGCCCCTGGCTGGTCCTCGGCCTGACCGCGCTGGGCGCCCTGGTCGTGGGCCTGCGCGCGCGGTCGCGGTACGGCGCCCGGGTGGGGTGGTGGGGCACCGCCGCCGGCTCGGGCTCCGGGGCGGGCGCCCTGCGGCCGTTCGCGGCCGTCGAGGACGGCGTCGCCCGCGTGCTGGCGCGATACCTGGTCGAGCCGGCCCGCGCCGGCGAGGGGCTCGCGCCCACCATCCGCTACGAGCATGGCTGGCCTCAGTGGGCCTTTCTGCTCGTGCTCGGCCTGAGCGTCGCCCTGATCGTCTGGCTCTACCGCCGCGAGGGGCCCGCCCCCGGCTGGTACCGGGCCCTGCTGGCCGGCCTGCGGATCGCCGCCGTCCTGCTCGCCATGTTCCTGCTCTCCGAGGCCGTGCTCTCGGTCGAGCGCACCGGCCTGCCCACGTTCGTGATCCTCGCCGACGACTCGGCCAGCGGCCAGGTCGTCGACCAGTACGCCGACCCGAAGACCCAGGACGCCGCCAGGACCCTGGCGCAGGCCGCCGGCCGCGAGACCCCCGACCGCCTGGCCGTCGGCCTCGGCTGGCTGCTCCGCGACGACGCCAGGCTCGTCCGCGAGCTCTCCCGCCAGCAGAAGGTCAAGCTGTACCGGCTCTCCGAGGCCCCCGTGCCGCTGGCCGAGGTGGGCAAGCCGGAGGAGGTGGCCGCCGCCGTCGCCGCCCTGCGCACCCTGCAACCCACCGGCGCCCAGAGCCGGCTGGGGGCGGGCGTGACGGCCGTGCTCGAGGAGCTGCGCGGCACGCCGCCGACGGCCATCCTGCTGCTCTCCGACGGCCGCACCACCGACGGCCCCCGGCTGGCCGAGGCCGCCGAGCGGGCCCGCCAGGAGGGCGTGCCGCTGTTCACCATCGGCCTGGGCGACGTCGAGCCGGCCCGCGACCTGGAGCTGGCCGACCTCCAGGTCGACGAGGTCGCCTTCGTCAACGACGTGATCCGGTTCGAGGCCCGCCTGCTCGCCCGCGGCTTCGTCGACCCCCAGGCGAAACCCGGCGGCGGCCCGCAGGTCAACGTCGTGCTCAAGCGCCGGCGCCCCGGCAGCGACGACCCCAAGGCCCTCGACCCGGTGCAGACCGTGCGGGTGCCCATCCCCCCCGACGGCAAGCCGCAGAAGGTCGAGATCAGTCACAAGCCGACCGAGACCGGCCAGGTCACCTATGTGCTGGAGGTCGAGCCCCAGCCGCGCGAGCTCCAGGTCGAGAACAACCGGATCGAGCGCACCGTCGACGTCCGCGACGAGAAGCTCAAGGTGCTGCTCGTCGAGGGCCAGCCGCGCTGGGAGTTCCGGTACCTCAAGACGTACCTGGAGCGCGACGAGACGATCGCCCTGAGCGTGGTCTTGCAGGCCGCCGACGAGCTGTACGCCGAGCAGGACCGCTCGGCGCTGGCGGCGTTCCCGCCGGGCAAGGAGGGGCCGGGAGGGCTGTACGACTACGACGTCGTCATCCTCGGCGACGTCGACCCAGCGTACCTCAACGCCCAGCAGGTGGCCGACCTGGCGCAGTTCGTCACCGAGAAGGGCGGCGGCCTGATGCTGGTCGCCGGCGAGCTGTTCAACCCGCTGAGCTTCAAGGGCAAGCCGCTGGAGCCCCTGCTGCCGATCCTCCTGGCCGGCGCCCGCGACCCCTCGGGCAACGGCCAGGCGATCGAGTCGTTCAAGCCGGCGCTCACGCCCGAGGGCCGCGGCCACCCGATCTTCCGCCTGGGCGACGACGAGGCGGCCAGCCTCAAGATCTGGGACGCCCTGCCGCCGTCGAACTGGTACTTCGAGGCCCCGCAGATCCAGCCCACCGCCGTCGTGCTCGCCGAGCACCCGACCAAGGTCGGAGCAGCCGGCCGACTGCCGCTCTTGCTGTACCAGTACAGCGGCTCGGGCAAGGTCCTCTTCAGCGCCCTGGACGACACCTGGCGCTGGCGGCTGCGGGTGGGCGACAAGTACTTCGGCCGCTACTGGGTGCAGGCGATCCGGTTCCTGGCCCGCTCGAAGCTGGTGGGCCAGAAGCAGGTCGAGCTGGCCACCGACCGCCGCCGCTACCGCCGCGGCCAGCCGGGGCTGGTGCAGGTGCGGTTCCCGAACCCCGCGCTGGCGCAGGACCTCAAGACGATCGGCGTCGAGCTGACCCGCGCCGGCCGGCCGCCGCAGCCGGTGACCCTGCGGCCGGCCCCCGGCTCGCGGAGCCGCAACCTCTTCGAGGGCAGCCTGCCGACCCTGGCCGAGGGGCCGTACGACGTGCGGCTGCTGCCGATCCCCGGCCTCCGGGGCGACCTGCCCACGGCGAAGTTTCAGGTCGACCCGCCCGCCGGCGAGTTCGACCGCGTCGAGATGGACCGCGAGGACCTCGCCGCCGCCGCCAGCCTCACCGGCGGCCAGTTCTTCCGCTGGGACGAGCCGACCAAGCGCCTCGCCGCCCCGCGCCCCGTCGACCGGCCCGCCCCGGCCCCCACCGGCGCCGAGCCCGACGACGCGCCCCGGCCCGACGGCGGCACGGGATCCGCAGCACCGGCGACCGAGGTGGCCGACCGCTCGCTGCTGGACCTGCTGCCGGCGCCCCAGAAGGTGCCGCTGGACACCGACCCGCCGATCGCCCTCTGGAGCACCTGGCCGGCCTTCAGCCTGCTGCTGGGCGTGCTCGGGCTCGAGTGGGTGCTCCGCAAGCGGAAGCAAATGGTATAATTCACGTTGGGTCTTCAGGACGCAGGACGGACCCGGCCGGCCGGGCGGGAGGCGAGCGGATGCGAAGCCCGTTGGAGACGCGGATCGCGGCCCTGCGGGGCCAGGTGCGCCGGCTGCTGGCGCTGCATGGCCTGAGCTGGGTCGTCGCCGGGGTCGTGCTGGCCATCCTGGGCGCCGGCCTGCTGGACTGGCTGTTCCACCTCGGCCGCGAGGTCCGCGTGGCCCTGCTCGTCGGGCTGGTCGGCCTGACCGGCTGGCTGCTGTACCGGCACGTGATCAGCCCGCTGATCGTCCGGTTCGCCGACCTGGACATCGCGCTGCGGATCGAGCGCCGCTGGCCGGGGCTCCAGGACCGCCTGGCCACCACGCTCCAGTTCCTCCAGCTCCGCGACGCCGGGTTTGCCGCCGGCGAGGACGTGCGCGGCTCGCGGCAGCTCCGCGACGCGACCATCGAGCGCACGCTGGCCGAGGTCGAGGCGATCGACTTCCGCGAGGTCGTCGACGCCCGCCCCGCCCGCGCCGCCATGCGCACCGCCGCCGTGCCCCTGGCCCTGGGCCTGGCCCTGCTGGCGCTGGCGCCCGCCACCTGCCGCACGGCCCTGAGCCGGCTGTTCGCGCCGCTGGGCTCGGCCCAGTGGCCCAAGCAGACACACCTGGCCGTGCTGGAGCCGGCCCGCGACGGCCAGAAGGTCGCCCGCGGCGAGCCGATCCGGCTGGAGGTCGGCGTCGGCGCCGACGAGGTGCTCCCCTCGGCCGGCACCGTCACCTACACCTTCGCCGACGGCGAGGTGCTCACCCGCCGCCTCGGCAGCCGCCTGCCCGACCCGGCCACCGGCGCCGGCGCGAAGTTCGTCGACCGGATCGCCGAGGCCGGCCGCTCGTTCTCCTACACCATCCAGGCCGGCGACGACGCGACGGCCCCCCGCTCGGTCGTCGTCGTGCCGCCGCCGAGCCTGAGCACGGCGCGCGTGACCCTCACGCCGCCGGGCCAGGCCGGCGAGGCCGAGGGTGTGGCCGGGGGGGGTGACCGCCCGGCGGCGGGCCTCCCCGGGCGCGCCGGTGTGGGGGTGGGCGCGGGCCGGCGCCCGGCCGCGGGCCGGCTCGGAGCTGCGGCTGGACAACCTCGTCGTCGGCACCCGGGTCACCGTCACGGCGCGGGCCAACAAGCCGATCGCCGAGGCCACCGTCGGCCTGCTCGGCGCCGCCCCCTGGGTCCGCCCCACGCCGCCCGCCCCGGCC
>CAZUZD010000246.1:0-9518 GCA_964624465.1 uncultured Isosphaeraceae bacterium | reverse complement strand
CGCCCCCGGGCGGCCCGCCCCGAACCCGGCCCGGCGCCGGCTTGACCTGATCTTTTGTGCAGACTACACTTCCGTTCATGAAGACGGACGTGGCCGGGATGGCGGTGGGGCATCTGGACGCCGACTGCTTTTATGTGTCGGCGGAGCGGGTGCGCGACCCGTTCCTGAACGGCAAGCCGGTGGGCGTGCTGGGCAACCAGGGCGCCTGCGTGATCGCCAAGAGCTACGAGATGAAGGCCGCCGGGGTCACCACCGGCGAGCCGATCTGGGACGCGCTGGTGAAGTGCCCGGGCGGCATCTACATCAAGCGCGACTTCCGGTGGTACGAGATCCTGAGCCGCCGGATGATGGAGGTCGTCCGCGAGTTCTCGCCGTGCGTCGAGTTCTACTCGATCGACGAGTTCTTCTTCCGCGCCGTGCCCCGCCCCGGGATGGACCTGGCCCGGACGGCCGTGGCGCTGCGGGACGCGGTGCAGGCGCGGGTGGGCGTGCCGGTGACCGTCGGGATCGCGCGGTCGCGGACCCTGGCCAAGCTGATCTCCGACTCGGCCAAGCCCTTCGGCGCCAAGGTCGTGCTCGACCCGGCCGCCGAGGAGGAGCTGCTGGCCGAGCGGCCGGTGACCGAGATCACCGGCATCGCCGGCCGCCGCGAGCGCCGGCTGTTGCCCTGGAACATCCGCACCTGCCTGGACCTGGCCCGCGCCGACCGCCGCCTGGTGCGGAGCCTGCTCACCGCCACCGGCGAGACCCTCTGGTGGGAACTCAACGGCGAGGCGGTGCGGCCGGTGCTCGACCGCCGGCCGATGCACAAGGCGCTCTCGCGGGGCGGGTCCTTCGGCGCCAGCACGGCCAGCCCGATCATCCTGTACGCCTGGCTGGTGCGGAACCTGGAGCGGCTGATCGAGGAGCTGCACTACCACGAGGTGCTCGCCGGCCGCCTGACCGTCTGGGTCGGCTACAAGGACGGCCGCGCCCGCATCGGCCAGACGAACCTCGCCGTGCCGACCGACCGGTTCGACCTCCTGCTTGATGCGCTGCGCCCCTGCCTGCGGCGGGCCTGGATTCGCGGGGCCCAGGCACACCGCATGCACCTGATCGCCGAGTCGCTGACCCGCCGCGTCCCCCGGCCCCTGGGCCTGTTCGAGGACCCCGGCCACCGCGCCGAGGCCGTCGCCGCCGTCAAGCGCCGGGTCAACGACCGCCTGGGCCGCTTCACCCTCCGCAGCGCCGCCACCCTGCCCCTGCACGCCATCTACGGCGACCGCTCCAACTCCTACGACATCTGCGACGTCCGGGGGAAGATTTGCTTCTGACCCCGTAGGGTCCGCTGTGCGGACCGATGGGATCGGAACGGAAGCTGGTCCGCACAGCGGACCCTACAAAACACCTTCCACGACGATTGTGCTTTGTCGGGTCCGCTGTGCGGACCGTCTTCCCCTCAACCTGCGCCACGAACCCGACGAACCCGGCAATCCGAGGAGGTGAACGACGGAACCGCGGCGACGCAGACATGGTGTGACGAAGGGCTTCGGGATCACCAACACAGGCCGAATTGAAACCAGATTGCATGTGCGCCGGGATTGCGCTGGCATGGAGCGAACTGCCCACGGAACTGATCGGGCGGCATGACCTGGAGCGGCGGGCTCACGACCGCGGCGGCGAGCGCGAGGTGCGCTTCCTGTTCCGCGACCGCGACCCGCGCCTGCCGATCTGGCGCGATGGTCGACTCCAGATCGTGCGCTGGGGCAACAGCCGCGGCCAGAGCCGGTACCTGCCGCGCACCGGCTGGACCTGGCTGGAGACCGTCGAGCAGGGCGGCTGGCAGTCGCTCCAGCCGATGCCCGTCGACATCCCCGCCACCCTGGGCCTGGAGCGCGGGGTCTGGTACCGCGTCCGCCAGGGCCTCCGCGGCCTGCTCGTGCCCGACGAGCGCGGCGCCGCCGTCGTCTTCATGGTCTGCGAGCCCGCCAGCCACTACTACCGCATCATGACCCGATCCGACCGCATGCCCGTGCTGATCGAGGAGAAGATCTGAACCGGGTGCGGGTCAGGGTCAGAGCTTCCTCGCGACCCAGACGCAGCAGTGGCCCCACGATCGGGTGATGGGCAGGGTGTCGAGCACGGCACGGATCGGGTTCACGAGCCGCCCGAGGGGGATCCGGCGCAGCACGGGCAGGTGCTCCTGGAGGGTGAACCAGGTCTCGTGGTGAGTGGCCGCCAGGATCTCGAATCCGATCGGGCCGAGGATGCCAGTCATTTCCGTGGTGGAGAACGCATACTGATAAAACGTGCCAGCCGACGGGTTGCGAAGGCCTCCGAACTGGACGAGGCGCCGGCGGAACCGGTTGAAGCACGGGGTGCTGACCAGGACGATCCCCCCCGGCCGGGTCACGCGGTGCGCCTCGCGCAGCACGGGCTCGGGGCCGTCCTCGAAGTGCTCGCACACCCCGGGCGAATAGACGAGGTCGTAGGTGTCGCTGGCCACCGAGTCGAGCTGCCGCACGTCCCCCTCGAAGAACGGGATTTGCGGAAAGCGCTCCCGGAGCATCGCGATCACGCGCGGGGCGAAGTCCACGCCATCGGCCTGGTAGCCACGCGCCCGGGCGGCCACCGTGAACGCCGCCAGGCCACACCCGGCCTCGAGGATCCGGGACCCCGGCGCCGCGTACCGCGTGAGCAGACGGTCCAGGTGTCGCGGCAGAGACCCGGTCTCGGCTCGGGAATAATCGAAACCCGTCCGGAGGCTCTCGTCCCAGATCTCATCCCAGAACTCGCGCGTCGCTTCCCGCAAGCAATAGCGCAATCGGCCGCCATGGGCGTTCGGTTCGAACCCGATGTCGCGATCGAGCAGATAGAGATCGTGCGCCGAACGTCGCTTCATGAGGTGACCAGGGTGAGCGGGACCACGTCGAAAACCGCTGGCCCGTCCCTGGCCAGTGCGTCCCGCGGCGCGCCCGGGCGCTGCCGGTTCAGCGTACGAACCGTGGTCCGCGGTCCAGGACCTCCTGCGGTCGGGTGGCCCGGTGGCCCGCCCCCGGGAAATGCGCAAGATCACCGTCGGAACCGACGGCGATCGGGGTCACCCGGACAACCAGGTTTCTGGGGTCCGGATCGCTCAGCAACAGGCGGCGGCACCAGCGCCCGCACGAACGGAGAGGGGCCAGACCCTGAGGAGGCCTGGGTCATGGGCCACGCCGGCGCTGGGCTCGGCGGATTCGGCTCCGCTCCACCCGCCCCGCAAGGGAGAGGAGAGGGTCAGGCGATGGCCTCGGTGATGACCTCGCCGGTGGGGGCGAGGCCGAGGGGGCGGCCCTGGCGGTCGTGGATCTCGGTGCGGGGGTCGATGCCGAGCTGGTGATAGATGGTGGCCAGGATGTCCTTGGGGGAGATCGGGCGCTCGACGGGGTCGGAGGCGAAGCGGTCGGAGCGGCCGATGACCTGGCCGCGGGCGATGCCGCCGCCGGCCATCACCGCCGAGTAGCAGCGCGACCAGTGATCGCGGCCGCCGTTCTGCCCCGGCGTGATCTTGGGCGTGCGGCCGTGCTCGCTCAGGCAGACGACCAGGGTCTCGTCCAGCAGGCCGCGGCGGTCGAGGTCGATGAGCAGGCCGGAGAGGGTGCGGTCGAGGCCGGGCAGCAGCTCGTCCTTCATGCGGGGGTAGTGGTCCCAGTGCGTGTCCCAGCCGGTGCCGGCCAGGCCGTACTCGTCCCAGAAGACGGTCACAAAGCGGCCGCCGGCCTCGACCAGCCGACGCGCCGTCAGGGCGGCCTGGCCGAAGAGGGTCATGCCGTAGAGGTCGCGCGTCTCGGCCGGCTCGGCGTCGAGGTCGAAGGCGTGCCGCAGGCGGTCCGAGTGCATCAGCGTGTGCGCCTGCGCCCGGTGCCGGTCGGCGCCCTCGGTGCGCTCGAGCATGCGGTCCAGCTCGGGGCGCGAGCGCTCGAACTGCTCGAGCAAGGTGCGGCGGCGATCGAGGCGGTCGACGGTCAGGCCGTCGGGCAGGTTCGTGACGGTGGAGAGGCGGAACCGGCTCTCGGGGGTGACGCCGCGGTACGGCTCGACATCCTCCCAGGTCTTCTCGGCCAGCGTCTTGCGCGCGGTGACGGACCCCTTGCCGACGAACTCGGTCCAGACCGGATCGTACGAGGCGCCCAGGAACCCGCCGTACGGGCCGGCGCGGGCGACCTCGCCGATGCGCTGGGTGCTCATCGGCCACGGCAGGAACAGGTTCCGCGGCACGTCGGGCACGGCGCCCGGGGCGCGGCGCTCGTCGACGTGGTCGACGACCGAGCCGATGAACGGCCAGTGCCTGGGGTCGCGCGGCGCCAGCTCCATGGACAGTTCCATGATCGGGTTGCCGGTCAGCGCGAACGCGACGCCGTGGATCGGGTACGGGTGCGTGACCGTCCGCAGCACGGTCGTCTTGTCCATGACCCTGGCCAGCAGCGGCAGGCGCTCGCAGACGTACAGGCCGGGCACGCTCGACGGGATCACGCCGAACTCGCCCTTGATCTCGGCCGGGGCGTCGGGCTTGGGGTCGAAGGTCTCGAGCTGGCTGGGGGCGCCGTAGAGGTACAGCAGGATGCACGACTTCGCCCGCCCGAAGCCGGCGGGGGTGCCGACGACCGTGGCCGAGGCGTGCGGGGTCAGGCCGTCGGCCAGGTTCAGGCCGAAGAGGCTGAGGGCGCCGGCGTGCAGCAGGTCGCGCCGGGTCAGGCCGTCGCAGAGGCGCTTGGCGCCGCCGAGCACGCGGATCATGGGCCAGGACTCCCGCAGACACGCCGGCCGGTCGGTCGGTAGGGCGATGCGACTGTCGTGAGCCTATCGCATTTCCAAGGCTTGTTCAACAAAAGCCCGGTGGGTGTCCGGGTCGGGGGAATCGGCAGGGCCCCCCCAACCGGCAGGGCGGGCGGAAATCGGTGGAGAATGGGACGTCGGACCAGTGGTCTTCGATTCGATGGACAGTCTGTCGACGCTGAATGGGTCGCGCCGGGCCGGGGGGGCCCGCCGGCCGGCAGACGCGATGGCCTGGCCGGGGTGATCCGGCATGGAATGCACTATGAGCCTGCGCATTTCCCGCGAGGTCGCGGGGCTCGTCGGGATCGCGACGGTCCTGCACCTGATCTGGGCCCTGGCGATCGGCTTCGGCAACGACGAGGCGTATCACACGCTCTACGCCGCCCACCCGTCGCTGAGCTACCACGACCACCCGCCGATGCTCGCCTGGGTGCAGTACCCCGGCCTGGCGCTGCTGGGGCCGTCGCACCCGCTGCTGGCGCACCGGCTCGGGTTCGTGCTGCTGTTCGCCGGCTCGACGGTGCTGCTGGCGCGGATCGGCACGCGGCTGTACGGGCCCTCGGCCGGGCTGTTCGCGGCGCTGGCGTTGAACCTCAGCGGCTACTTCGGCGTGGCCGCCTCGACGTTCGTCCTGCCCGATGGCCCCCTGCTTTTCTTCTGGCTGCTGACGCTCGACCGCCTGCTGGCGGCGCTCGACGCCCCGGACGGCCGCCTGACGCCCTGGGTGCTGGTCGGCCTGGCCTGGGGCGCGGCGCTCCTGAGCAAGTACCAGGCGATCTTCCTGCCGGCTGGCATGCTCGTCGCCCTGGCGCTGCCCGGGCCGTCGCGGCGACGGCTGCGGCAGCCGGGCCCGTATCTGGCGGTGGTCATCGGGCTGCTCGTCTTCAGCCCGGTGCTGTACTGGAACGCCACGCACGGCTGGGGCTCGTTCCGGTTCCAGGCCGGCCGGGCCACCGGCTCGCTTCGGGTCCGGCCCGAACTGCTGGCGCAGGGGCTCGTGCTGCCGATCGTGTACCTGCTGCCGTGGATCGGCGTGCCGCTGATGGTCCGCCTGGTGCGCGGCCTGCGCGGCTGGCGCACGCTGGCCGACGGCGAGCGGCTGGTGGTCGCGCTGGCGGCCGTCCCGCTGTTCGTGTTCCTGCCGGTGGCCGCGCTGCGGCCGACCCTGCCGCACTGGTGGCTGATCGGCACGGTCGGCCTGTTCCCGATGCTCGGGCGCGACTGGGCCGCGCGCTGGGCGGCCGACCGCGGGCGGTTCCGCCGCACCCTGACCCTGGCCGCCGCCGTGCCGCTGACCATCGGCCTGATCGGCGTCACCCAGTACCGCACCGGCTGGCTGACCCGGGGCTCGCACTCGGGGATCGGCTTCCTCAGCCCCGCCACCGACCCCACGGCCGAGGCCTACGGCTGGGACCAGATCGCCGCGCAGCTCCAGGCGCGCGGGCTGCTCGACGACCCGGACACGTTCCTCTACACCAACCGCTGGTACAAGAGCGCCCACCTGGCGCTGGCCGTGGGCCGCCGGGCCGAGGTGCTCTGCTACCACCCCAACGACATGCGCGGCTACACCCAGTGGAACGACTCGGCCGCGCAGATCGGCCGGGACGGCATCCTGGTGCTCGAGGCCAACGACCGCGGGCGGCTGCCGCTGTTCACGAGCTGGTTCGACACCGTCGAGCCGCTGGGCACCGCGACCGTCACCCGCGGCGGCGCCCGCGTCCGTGAGGTGGCCCTGTACCGCTGCCGCACCCAGCGTGTCGCGGTCGTGCCCGTCGCCGCCGCCAGCCACCGCCGCCAGTGAGTGCGGTGGCCGCCCGGGCGCTCAACCGTGGGCCGATTCCAGGATCGTCTTGAGGTTCGTGGCCGCCGCGCGGGTCTGCTTGCCCAGGCCCAGGCGGATCAACGGGGACATCAGCCGGCCCATGAACGTCTTCGGCGTGATCGTGATCGTGTGCGTCATGCGGGCCCCCTCGGGAGCGGGCGCGACGTGCAGGTCGACCGAGACCTCGAACGCCGGGTCGAAGTAGCGGCAGTGCAGCCGCTCGCCGGGCGTGCGGGCCACGATCTCGCCGGCCATCTCGCCGACCCGGCCCCCCTGCTTGTACACGTACCGCAGCGCATCGCCGGCGGCGTTGGGCCCCGGGCCGACCTTGGCGAGGCTCTCGCAGGGCGGCAACCACCGCGCGGTCCCGGGCAGGTCGTCGATGGCCGCGAACGCACGGTCGGGGCTGGTGCGGACCGTCTCGGTGATCGTGCAGCTGATCGGCATGGCGGGCTCCTTCCTGGCCTGGCCGCGGGGATCGGGAACCGAGCCCGAACCGCTCGAGCCCTCGCATGCGTGCGGCTCCCGGTCTGGGGCCCTGCGCTGCTGGCGTTGCGAGCGTGCTCGGCGGGCCGCCCGCGGCGACGGTATCCGGCCGGCGCCCGATCGGCAAGCCGACCCCGGGACGGAACGGCCCGGACCGGTCCGCGTCCTGGCCTGGCCCTGTCGAGATCGGCGCGGTCCGATTTCGGTGTTCTGTTTCGGCTTGATTGCACGACTGCTCAGGGTCGCGGATGATGTGGCCGGAATGCGAGCAAGGTCAGTGCTCGCTTGAACAAACGCCAGATCAGTTCATGCGCGAGTGAGCCACTGATGTCGAAGCTTGCCATCCTGCCGCCGTCACTCCGGGCCCCAGCCGGTCGAGGCCTGTCGCGCATCCTCAGGGCCTACCATGCATGTCAATGGGCGGTGAAGCCGAAGACGGGCTCGCCTCAGGTCGAGCCGAGTGCCCTGATCCCGGCCGCCTACGACCTCGGCGAACGTGATCCCGGTCTGGTGGCGCTGGCCCTGGAATTTGCGGCCGCCGCCCATGCGGATGACCTGTCGGAGCTGCGCCAGCGATTCCAGGGCCTGATGGCCGGCGATTCCAGCCAGTACCCGGGCGGCACTGCGGCGATGGTGGAGCGCTGGCCAGGAGAGCACTATCGGCTGCTGGCTGCGGTCATGCGCATCGTACGCCCAACGCTCGCCGTCGAGATCGGCACGTATACGGGGATCAGTGCCCTGGCGATGCGGGCCGGCCTGAACGACAGTGGCCGGTTGGTCACCTACGACATCATGCCGTGGTCGAAACTGGCGAGTACCGTCCTCGTGGAATCGGACTTCGGCCCTCGGTTCGAGCAGCATGTGGGCAATCTCGGGAACCCGGAGTTCTTCGAGGCCGAGCGTGACATCTTGCTGGACGCCGAGGTGATCTTCTGTGACGGGCCGAAGGACGGCGTTTTTGAGCCCACGTTCCTGGCACGCCTGGCCCGGGAGCGGCAGAAACCAGGCCTGCTGATCTTCGACGACATCCGCTTGCTGAACATGGTCGAGCTCTGGCGGACGCTGGATCGGCCGAAGCTGGATCTGACGTCCTTCGGGCATTGGACCGGCACGGGTCTGGTCCGGATCGGAACGCGGTAACCGCTCCGCAGCCGGGTGAGCGCGGCTCGCCTGGCCCGGGGGGCTTCCGATCCTGATCGCGGCACCACCCCGAGCCGGACCCCGACTGCCCCAAGCTCGGAGCCGGCGCACGGGATCCGGACGACGGTCCGCCCCCGACCCCTGCCGGGCCTCGCCTCACGGGCCGGCTGCGGGCCCGCCCGGTGGGGCGGACCCGGTCGGGTCGAGGGCGCGGAGAACGCGGCAGGGGTTGCCGGCGGCGAAGACGTCGGCGGGGACGTCGCGGGTGACGACGCTGCCGGCGCCGATGACCGAGCGCGCGCCGATCCGCACGCCGGGGCAGACGATCGCCCCGCCGCCGACCCAGACGTCCGGGCCGATGGCGATGGGCTTGCCAAACTCCCGGGTGCGGCGGAGCACGGCGTCCATCGGGTGCGTGGCCGTGTAGAGCTGCACTGCGGGGCCGAACAGGGTGCCGGCGCCGATGGTGACCTCGCAGACGTCGAGCACGACGCAGTGGAAGTTGAAGAACACCCGCTCACCGAGCCGGATGTTCGTGCCGTAATCGCAATAAAACGGCGGCTGGATCCAGGCCGAATCGCCCCCCTGCCCGAACAGGCTCTCGACGATCCGCCGGCGTTCCTCGGCGTCCCGCTCGCGGGTCGCGTTCAGCGCCTGGCACAGGTCCCGCGCCTGTTCCCTGGCCCGCACCAGCTCGGGATCGAGGGGGTCATAGAGTTCACCGGCCAGCATCTTGCTCCGTTCGGTCGGCATCCGCGGTCCCTCCGCCGGCGCCGCCGTCGGCGGACCGGGCCCGTTGCCGCGGATCGCCGTCGGGGCCGCCGGCCCGGTTCCTGGGCGAACCGCGTGCCAGCGATCGACCCCAGGGGCGGGCACCAGGTAGGATTGGATCGGTTGGCCAGCAACCGAACCGGTTCGGGGGGCGGCCGGCCGGAGTCGGGGCGACCGGCAGCGAAGCCTCGGGACCCTCTCCGGTGCAGCGATCGAGGCTGGGCGAGGCTGCGATGGACGAGCGGTCCGGATCGAACGTCCCGAGACCCGGTTGCCCGAGCACGGCTGCGGTGCGCGACTGGCTCGACGGCAGCGGCTGCACCGAGGCGATTTCGGCGCTCTCGGAACACCTGGCCGGCTGCGTCGATTGCCAGGCGGCGGTCGAAGACCAGCGGTCCTGGAGTCCGGGCCCGGAGCCCTGGGGCGGGGGCGAGCTGGCGCCCGGCGATCCGGCCGAGGTGGCGCTGCTGGAGCGGCTGCGGGCGGTGTCGGCGCCGGCCGGGCT
>CAZUZD010000245.1:0-9532 GCA_964624465.1 uncultured Isosphaeraceae bacterium | reverse complement strand
TCGAGGTGATCGAGGCCCGCTGGCTCTTCGACCTGAGGCCCGAGCAGATCGAGGTGGTCGTCCACCCCGAGAGCGTGGTGCACTCGATGGTCGAGTTCGTCGACGGCAGCGTGGTGGCCCAGCTCTCGCCGCCCGACATGCGGCTGCCGATTCAGTACGCCCTGACCTACCCCGATCGGTTCGACAGCCCGAGCCCCCGGCTCGACCTCTCGAAGGCCTTCCAGCTGCACTTCGAGCCGCCGGATCGCGAGACCTTCCCGGCGCTCGACCTGGCCGACCAGGCGATGCGCGCCGGCGGCACGGCCGGCGCCGCGCTCAATGCCGCCAACGAGACCGCCGTGGCGCGGTTCCTCGGGGGTGACCTCCGCTTCCTGGACATTCCCCGCGCCTGCCGCGCGGCGCTCGACCATCACCCGTACGACGCCCACCCCACGCTCGACCAGCTCTGGCAGGTCGACGCCTGGGCCCGGCAGGAGGTAGGCCGTTGGAGATCCTGAGCACGGCGTGGGCCATCGCCCTGGTCGTCATCGGCCTCGGATTCGTGATCTTCATCCACGAGCTGGGCCACTTCCTGCTCGCCAAGTGGAACAAGGTCAAGGTCGAGAAGTTCGCCCTGGGCTTCGACATCGGGGGCCTGAAGCTCTGGTCGAAGCAGGTCGGCGAGACCGAGTACGTGCTGGGGGCCATCCCCCTGGGCGGCTACGTCAAGATGCTCGGCGAGGAGCCCGGCAGCTCGCCGGGCGGGGTCGATCCCGACGCCGCCGGCGACCCGCGGGCCTTCCAGAACCGTCCCGTGGGCGCCCGGATGGCGATCATCACGGCCGGCGTGATCATGAACCTGATCTTCGGCCTGCTGTGCTTCACCTGGGTGTACCTCAAGGGCCGGCCCGAGATCCCGCCGACGATCGGCTCGGTGGTCGCCGGCATGCCCGCCTACGCCGCCGGCGTGCGCCCCGGCGACACCGTCGTCTCGGCCAACGGCCAGGCCATCGACACGTACTCCGACCTCCAGCAGGCGACGATCTTCAGCGGCAAGGATGAGGTGCTGAAGCTGGCGCTGAGGCGGCCCGGCGTCGAGGCGCCGATCGAGGTCGAGGTCCGCCCCCGGCGCCAGAAGGATCAGCCGGTGCCGATGATGGGCATCACGCCCACCGACGACCTGCTGCTGAGCCCGAAGACGCCGTTCCTCGCCCCCGCCGGCTTCTCGGGCCCGACCACCGACGTGGCGAAGGCGCTGACCACCGGCGGCCGGGTGGTGGCCGTGGCCGTCGAGGGGGGCGAGCCGCTGCCGGTGGGCACCTATGACGAGTTCGTCCGCTGGATGGCCGAGCACCGGGATCAGCCGGTGATCCTGACCCTGCGCGACGAGCCCGAGGCGGGCGCTTCGGCCTCGATCAAGCCGGGCACGCGGACCGCGACCGTGCCGCCGGTGCCGTTCGTCGACTTCGGGTTCCGGCTGACCGCCGGGCCGGTGGCCGCGATCCGGGCCGGCTCGCCGGCCGAGTCAGCAGGCCTGCGGGTGGGCGACCGGATCGTGGGCGTCGACGGCGCGGCCGACTTCGACCCGATGCGACTGCCCGATCTGGCCTTCGACGCCGCCCGCGCCGATCGGCCGCTGCAGCTCGACGTCCTCCGTGGCGAGGGCCCCTCGGCCGAGACGCTCTCGCTGGCGGTGCCCCGGCTGGAGCTGCTGGCCCCGTGGGCCGAGGTGAGCGTGAGCCCGACCGAGCCGCTGGAGGTGCCGGGCCTGGGCCTGGCGCTGGCGATCGAGCCGAAGCTGGCCGCCGTCACGCCCGACTCGCCGGCGGCCCGCGCGGGCCTGAAGCCCGGCGACGTGCTGGGCTCGATCCTGCTGACCCGGCCGGCCGCCCCCGAGGGCTCCGAGCCCTTGCCGCCCGAGCCCCGGCTCGTCTTTGGCGAGGAGAAGGGTGCCGGCAGCGACGTGCTGGCCGCCTGGCCGGCGGCGTTCGCCCGGCTCCAGCAGTTCCCGACCGCCGCCGTCGAGCTGGTCCTCGCCGGCGGGACCGCGCCGATCGCGATCACGCCCGCCGCCGTGCCCGGCTGGTTCGCCACCGACCGCGGCCTCCAGTTCGTGGGCCTGCGTCGCGAGCTGCCGCCGCAGAGCCTGCCCTCGGCGCTGCGACGGGCCTGGAACGATGTCGTTTCGAACGTCACGTCGGTCTACTACGTGATCCGCGGGTTCTTCCAGAACCGGCTGGGCAAGGACGCGGTCGGCGGCTTGCCCAAGATCGCCGACGCCGCCTACTCGGCCGCGCGGCTGGGGCTGGACGCCTTCGTGCAGTTCCTCGGCATCCTGAGCATCAACCTGGCGGTGATCAACTTCCTGCCGATCTTCCCGCTCGACGGCGGCCAGTTCCTGTTCCTGCTCTACGAAAAAGTCACCGGCCGCCCGGTCCCCGAGCGGCTCGCCGGCCCGATCCAGTTCGGCGGCCTGGCGTTCATCCTGGCGCTCATGCTCTTCGTGAACGTCAATGACGTCGTGGGCTACGTCGCTCGCTACTTCGGCGGCTGAGCCGACCCGACCTGGTCCGGCGCCGCCGGCTCCTAGACCAGGTTCAGGTCGCGGAGCCGGCCGAGCAGCGAGGGCAGGTCGATCGGCTTGGTGATCACGTCGATGGCGCCGGCCTCCCGCGCCAGGCGTTCGGCCTGGGCGGTGGCGTCGGCGGTGATGGCGACGATCGGCAGGCTGGCGGTGTTCGGGTCCTGGTGCAGCCGTCGGATCAGCTCGACGCCGTCCATGACCGGCATCATCAGGTCGGTCAGCACGAGCTGCGGGCAGAAGACGGGCACGGCCTCGAGCGCCTCGCGGCCGTCGTTGGCCTCGCGGACGACGAAGCCCTGGAGCCGCAGCAGCCGGCCGAACGCATAGCGCAGGAACGGGGCGTCCTCCACGAGCAGGACCCGCACCCCGTCATAGCCGATGTCGACCACTGGGCCCCCTGGCTCTCGCCTGCCATGCCCCAGACCGCGACTCGATGGCTCGGGGGCCCGGCGCCCCGCCAATCCAGGACCAGTGACCGCAATCGCCGTGCCGCGGCCCGACCACGGCCCTGGTGTGTGGGCGGGCCAGGATGGCCCGGTGCGCCCGATCCGCACAGGCCGGACGACCGGCCCGGTCGTCGGAGCTCGCCGCATTGCCGAGGCGCCGGCACCGCCCGTACGATGCAGTGGCACGCCTCGAGTCGACACCCGGGATCAAACGTCTTCATGGCCACGTTGCCGCGGACTCGCCCTGGTTTCCCGCTCCCGGCCGTGCTCGGCCGGCTGCTGCCCGCGGCGCGTCGGCTGGCGTGGGTCGCCCTGGCTGGCCTTGGGCTCGGCCTGGGCGCGGTCGAGGCCGGTCGTCCCGCCGTGCTGCCGGGGGTGGTGAGGTTCGTCGAGATCCCGTACGGCGTTGCCGGGGATCGGACGCTGCGCCTCGACCTCTATCTGCCCGAGGGGCCGGCGCCCTCGGGTGGCTTCCCCGTGATCCTGGCCATCCACGGCGGCGGCTGGCGGGGCGGCTCGCGCACCAGCTACGGGCAAATGATGTCCCGGTTTGCCCGGCACGGCGTCGCGGTCGCGGCCGTGGACTACCGGCTCTCGCGGCCGGGCGCCCCGAGCTGGCCCGGCAACCTCGACGACCTCCAGGCTGCCCTCGGCTGGCTGCACGCGCACGCCGGCGAGTACGACCTGGACCCCCACCGGGTGGCCGCAGTGGGCGCTTCTGCCGGCGGTCATCTGGCGGCCCTGCTGGGGGCCTCGGGGGCGGTCACGGCCTCGGTGGATTTCTATGGACCAACGGACCTCGCCGCCCTGGCCAACCGGCCGATCGCCGGCGAGGCGGTGCGGTTCCTGCTGGGCCGCGCCCCGGACCGCGTGCCGGGGCTCGCCCGGGCGGCCTCCCCCGCGCACCGGGTGACCTCGGCCTCGTCCCCCATGCTGCTGCTCTATGGCACGGCCGATCCGACCGTCCCTCCGGACCAGGGGCGGACGCTCGCCGCGGCGCTCGATCGGGCCGGAGTCCCCGGCCGGCTGGTCCTCGTCGAGGGGGCCGGGCACGGCTTCGGGCTCACGGTCGCCGGCCGCGACCTGCTGCCCGAGATCCTTGCGTTCGTGCGGGCCGCCTGGGACGATCGAGACGGAGCCGCTGCGAAACGGCCCTCCGGCCACCGTCACAACTGGCTGGCCGCACCGTAGCTGGCTCATCCCGTCGAGGAGCTGGGCTCCTGGCTGGAACCCCTGCTGTCCCGGGCACGGATGGGCACCCCTGGCGACGTCGCCAGTCGCTGCTTCGGCCCGGCCCCCCTTCCCTGGATGGCCACGCCCGGTCCCCAACGGCGCTTCGGCTCACTCCGAACTCGAGCACCTGATGAGCACCGCGGTTGTCCGCTCATGCCGCGGGGGAGTCGACGATGGCGTCCACCTCGGATTTTGAGCTCAATACCGACCTGACGATCTTCGCCGAGCCGCTGCCCCGGACGGAGCCGGACGACCGCGTGCTCCTGGTGCCCGGCGATCGCGCGGCCGCGGGAGCGCCGACGCCCGGCGATCCGGCGCTCGATCACCGCGACCCGACGCTGGCCGCCCGCCGGGCCGAGGTCGAGGACCGCCACGGCCGGGTCGTCGAGTTCCTGGAGCAGTACGGCTACGACGGCCTGGTGCTGGGCCTGGCCGATTCCTTCGCCTGGTTCACCTGCGGCGGTGAGGCGGCGGAGGCGCTGGGGAGCGAGCAGTCGGCGGCCCTGCTATTCGTCAACGCGCGGAGCCGCGCGGTCGTCTGCGACAACGTGCAGACCGCCCGCATCTTCGAGGAGGAAGTCGCCGGCCTGGGCTTCCAGCTCAAGGAGCGACCCTGGCACGAGGATCTGACCCGCGTCGTGGCCGAGCTGGGCCATCAGAAGCGGCTGGCCTCGGACCTGCCGCTGCCCGGCACCACCGTCGAACGCGAGCGGCTGCGGGCCCTGCGGTTCCCGCTCCGGCCGCTGGAGCGGCAGCGGCTCCGCGAGCTGGGTCGGGCCCTGGCCTTCGCGCTCGAGGCCACCTGCCGGAACTTCGAGCCGGAGGAGACCGAGAGCGACCTGGCCGGCCATCTGGCGCACCGCCTGATGCGCGAGGGCATCGTGCCGCTGGACCTGCGGGTCGCCGGCGACGGGCGGCGCGAGCGCTACCGGCAGCCGACGTTCAAGGCCGCACCGATCCGATCGGTCGCCACCCTCACCGCCGTGGGCCGCCGCCACGGCCTGTGCGCCGCCGCCACCCGCACGGTCGTGCTGGGACGTGCGGCCCCGGCGCTCCGCGACGCCCACGCGCTGGCGGCGATGGTCGACGCCACCTGCATCTTCTTCTCGCGACCCGAGGCGACCGTCGGCTCGGTCTTCCGCCGCGCCCGTCGGATCTACGAGAAGTACGGCCGGCCCGACGAGTGGACGCTCGATCACCAGGGGCACGTCATCGGCTACCACCCCCGCGAGGCCCCGCTCCGGCCCGACAGCCCGCTGAGCTTCCAGCACGGCATGCCGGTCCGCTGGAGCCCGAGCGTGGGCCCGGCCCGGTCGGAGGATACCGTGGTCGTCGACGGCCGCGGCTACGAGGTGGTCACCGAGGCCCAGAACTGGCCGAAGCTGGAGGTCATGGTCAAGGGCCTGACCGTGATCCGCCCCGGCATCCTGGAGCGCTGAGCGGGCGCCCGGGGCGAGCAATCCGGGGCGACCGGCGCCGATTTCGCTGAACAGACGACCCTTCGCGGGCGAACGACCTGTACCGGGGATGTTCCCGGGACGAGAAAGGACGTTCGCCCACCATGTTCCGATCCTGGCGACTGGGGCGGGCGGCAGGCATCGACCTGTACCTGCACCCGACCTTCCTGCTCCTGCTGGCCTTCGCGTTCGCCACCCAGGGCGGCCTGCTGGCCGTGGCCTTCACGGTCGCGGTCTTCGGCTGCGTGCTGCTGCACGAGTTCGGCCACGCCCTGACGGCCCGCGCCTTCGGCATCCCGACGCAGGACATCACCCTGTATCCCATCGGCGGCGTCGCCCGCCTGGAGCGCGTCCCCAAGGCGCCCGGGGCCGAGCTGCTGATCACCCTGGCCGGCCCGGCCGTCAACGTCGCGATCGCCGGCCTGATCGCCGTCGCCCTGCCCTTCGTGAGCCACCTGGGTCCGGACCTCGACGGCCTCCCGCTGGCCGGCCCCTTCCTGGGAACCCTCCTGATGGCCAACGTCGCGCTCGCCGTGTTCAACCTGCTGCCCGCCTTCCCGATGGATGGCGGCCGGATCTTCCGCGCCCTGCTCAGCGGCCCGCTCGGCCGGCTCCGCGCCACCGAGATCGCCGTCGGGGTGGGCCGGGTCGTGGCCATCGGCCTGCCGGTGCTGCTGATCGCCCTGGGCCAGTTCAACCCGCTGCACCTGGCCCTGGCCGGCTTCCTGTACCTGGCCGCCGGCGCCGAGCTGGCGCAGGTCCGGGCCGAGGAGGCGGGCTCGGGGCGCTCGCGGTGGCGGACGGCCTCCGGCGGCGGCGTCTGGTTCGCGCCGCCGGGCTACTCCTGGGTCAGCCGCGGCCCCGGCGTCTGGCAGCTGGCCCCGATCGTCGTCCCCGGCGGCCCCTCGCAGGGCTACCGGGCTCCCCGGTCGCCCTGGAGCTGAGCCCCATGGCGGATCACCCCGGGCGTCGACCGATCGTGGAGCTGGGCGTGGCCGAGGCGCACGCCCTGCTCCGCGACCAGTTCGGACAGGACGATCTGCCGCCGCTGGAGGCGATCGAGAACGAGGACTGGGGCAGGGACCTGCTGCTGTCCCGGCTCCACGCCCTGCCCGAGGCCGACCTGGCCGCCGCTGGCCTCACGCGCGAGGATGGACCCTGGCCGTCGGAGTGACGTGACCCGGCCGGGCGTGACCATCCGGAGGCCTACCGCACGCCCCACTCCCAGAGCCCGAAGCTCGTCTTCGGGTCGAGCGGGCGGCCGGTGCCCTTGAGCGTCCAGCCGATCTGGCCGCGGTGGTGCGACTCGTGGGCGATCAGGTAGCCCACGAACGCCGTGACGTGCGGCCGGAACCCCTTGACCGTGCCGCCCGCGGCCACCGACCGCCGGATCAGCTCGGCGATGGCCTGGCCCGAGCCCTGGAGCGCCTCGATCAGGCCGGCGCGGTCGACCTTCTTGGGGTCGAGCTTCGCCACGCCCTCCAGCAGGTCGGGCGCGGCCGGCTTCAGCCACATCAGGCGAACGTTGTGCAGGTGCGCATAGAGGGCGAACACCGTCCGGTGGCGTGCGCCCAGGGTGGCGGCCAGCGCCTCGTCGGAGATCGCCTCCAGCAGGTACAGGTTGATCCGGTCATGGATCTGCCAGGTCTCGACCAGCGAATCGTCCATCACGGCTCCCGGTTCGACGCGGTGCTCTACGGGGACTCAGCGTCAACCGGCTTCGGGCTGGCCCTTCAGCGCCGGTAACCGGGGAGCGGCTCCGGCCCGGCGCCATCCGGGCGGATCCGGTAGCCGCCGGCCGGCAGGTCGCGGAGGGCCTGCGTGCGGCCGTCGGGCCAGGTGATCTCGATCCTCGCCGCGCGATCGGCCGATCCCAGGCCGAAGTGCAGCCGGGGCGAACCGGCCGACTGGTAGCTCCCGCCCGCCGTGCGGAGCCGGACCTGCGCCCGCTCCTGCCCCTCGGCGACCAGCGAGACCCGGGCCCCGATCGGCTCGGGGCGCCCGGGGCCGCCGACCAGCTCCAGGACGATGGACCGTGCCGGTAAGCGGGCAGGCTCCGGCGCGGCTGGTTCGGCCAGCCGGACCAGCGGCGTGTCGTGGCCGACCAGGAGTGTCTCCAGCCGGCCGTCGTGGTCGAGGTCGCCGACGGCCAGGGCGCGCCCGACCCGCGGGCGGCTGAGATCGGCGCCGGCCCGCGCGGTGGCGTCGGCGAGCCGACCGTCGGGCGTGCCCAGGAACAGCTGCGTGGGCATGGCGTAGGGCAGGCCGCGGCCCGGGTCGTCGAGGTGGCCATTGGTGGCGATCAGGTCGAGCCGGCCGTCGTTGTCGGCGTCGAGGAAGGCGACCCCCCAGCCGACCATGTACCGCGTCGGCCCCTTCACACCCACCTGGGCCGCGTGGTCGGCGAACACCCCGGGGCCCAGGCCCCGGTAGAAGGCCATGGCGTCGCCGTAGAAGTTCGTGACCGCCAGGTCGGGCAGGCCGTCGGCGTCGAAGTCGTCGCAGGCGACGCCCATGCTGCCCTGATAGCCCCCCTCGTCGTTGCCGGCGACGCCGGCCGTGGCGGCGACCTCCTCGAACTTCAGGCCGCCGAGGTTCCGGAACAGGAAATTGGCGGTCAGGTCGTTGGCGACGTAGAGGTCCAGCCGGCCGTCGGCGTCGAGGTCGGCCGCGACCACGCCCAGGCCGCGGCCCTCGCGGTCGACGATCCCCGAGTCGGCCGTGACGTCGACGAACCGGCCGCCGTCGTTGCGGAACAGGTGATCGGGCTGGGCGCGGTAGTTCAGCGGATTGTTGTACCGCGACGTGTCCGGCGACCGGTCGGGCCGATCGCCCTGCGGGGCCTGCTCGCTCCACACGAGGTAATGGCACACATACAGGTCGAGGTCGCCGTCGGCATCGAGGTCGGCCAGCGCGGCCGAGCTGGGCCAGTCGCGGTCGCCGCCGAGGCCCCACGCCTCGGTGACGTCCTCGAAGGTGCCATCCCCGCGGTTGCGATACAGGGCATACGATCGCCACCGGGTCACGAACAGGTCCGGGTGGCCGTCGCCGTCGATGTCGCCGGCGGTCACGCCCAGGCCATAGCCGCGCGGGAGGCTGGCCAGGCCCGAGGGCCCGGTGACGTCCTCGAAGGTGCCGTCGCCGCGGTTGCGGAACAGGCGGTCGCCCGAGTTCGGCTGGTCGGGGGCCGGCGGGAACGCGCCGCCCTGGACCGCGAAGACGTCGAGCCAGCCGTCGCCGTCGGCGTCGAGGATCGCCAGGCCGCCGCCCATCGTCTCGGGCAGCCGGCGGCCCCGGACCCGCCCCGGGTCGTAGGTGAATCGCAGACCGGTCGCCTCGGCCGTGTCCACCAGTTGCAGCGATCCTGCGGGCGCCTCGGAGGCGGCGGCGGGCGAACCGCCGCGATCTGGGGTCCTGGCGCCGTCGGGTCGGGCGAGGGCCGCTTGCAGGGCGGCGGGGGCGGTGCGGGCGAGGACCGTGGGCGGGGGCGTGGCCGTGCCCAGGGCGATCAGGGCGTCGCGGCTGGCCTCGTCGCCGGGGTTGCGACGCAAGGCGAGCGTGTACAGGAGCCGGGCCTCGTCGTCGCGACCCAGCCGACGGGCCAGGCCGGCCAGCTCGACCGCCTGGGCCAGGGGATCGGTCGCGAAGAAGATGCGGTCGCGGTACTGCTCGCCCACGGCATCCAGCTCCGCCTTGGCGGCCCGCCGCTGCGCCGCCAGATCGACCTGGCCGGCTCGCAGCTCCAGCTCGCCCAGGCGTTCGAGCATCGCCGCGCTCCCCGGCGCCACCGCGACCCGGTCGGCCAGCGCCGCCCGCTCGGCCTCGGCGTCCCC
>CAZUZD010000244.1:0-9574 GCA_964624465.1 uncultured Isosphaeraceae bacterium | reverse complement strand
GAGCGCCTCGGCCCGCGCGATCGTCATGGTCGTGTCGCTGCTGCTGGCCGGGGTGATCTGGAACCTGGGGACCTGGTGGCTGGGGCTGCCGGTCTCCAGCTCGCACACCCTGATCGGTTCGATCCTGGGCGTGGGCCTGGCCAACAGCCTGCTGAGCCGGGGCGACGTCTCGGGCGTGAACTGGAGCAAGGCGGGCGAGGTCGGCCTCTCGCTGCTGATCTCGCCGCTGGTCGGGTTCGCCTCGGCGGCCGGCCTGCTGCTCCTGATGAAGCGGTTCCTCCGCGACCCCCGGCTCTACCAGCCGCCCGGCGAGGGGGACGAGCCCCCGCGCTGGGTGCGGGCGGTCCTGCTGCTGACCTGCGGCGGCGTGAGCATGGCGCACGGCTCCAACGACGGCCAGAAGGGCATGGGGCTGATCCTGCTCTCCCTGATCGGGTTCCTGCCGGCCTACTACGCGCTGGACTTGAACCACCCGAACCAGGCGAACCTGGTGCGCGAGGCGAGCGTGACCCTCCACGACGAGCTCGACGCCCGGGGAGTGCTGACGCCCGCGCTGGCCGCCGAGCTGGTGGCCGTGCAGGGGAAGCTGGCGGGCCGTTCGACCCTGGCGGAGATCGAGCCGTCGCAGCGCTGGGAGGTCCGTCGCTCGATCTTCCGGGTCCGCCGCGATCTGGCCGCCCTGCCCCTCGACGCCCCCACGAAGGCCGCGCTCCAGCCGTCGCTGAAGCGGCTGGGCCACGCGATCGAGTACGTGCCGTTCTGGGTCGTGCTGGGCGTGGCCCTGGCGCTCGGGATCGGCACGACGATCGGATACCAGCGGATCGTGGTCACGGTGGCCGAGAAGATCGGCAAGACGCACCTGACCTACGCGCAGGGGGCGGCCGCCGAGGTGGTCGCCGCCGCCACGATCAGCCTGGCCGACGCGTTCCACCTGCCGGTGAGCACGACGCACGTTCTGTCCTCGGGCGTGGCCGGCACCATGACCGCCAACCGCTCGGGGTTGCAGGGGGACACCGTCCGCAAGATCGGCCTGGCCTGGGCGCTGACCCTGCCGGCGGCGATCGTGCTCTCGGCCGGCCTGTTCACCCTCGGCGGCCTGCTGATCCCGGGCGCCTCGGCGGCGGAGTCGAACGCGAGGGTGGCGGCCGAGGCCCTCGAGGCGGCGGCCAACCGGGCGGGTCCGATCCGCCTGCCGGCGACGGTCGCGCCGGCCGTCCTCGAGACCGGCCTGACGCCCGGCCGCTGAGAGGCGCGACCGGGGCCGCGGCCTCAGGGGGCGGGTTCGAGCGGCGGCGTCTCCGACGGCGGCACGAGCCCGAGCTGCCGGGCGCGGGTCGTGGCCAGGCCGACGGCGGCGTGGTAGCGGCTGGCCACCCCCGGCTGCGGGTACAGGCCGCCGCCCAGGATCAGCACGGTGAGCACCAGCACCGCGATCCGCTCGGCGCGACGGATGCGCATGTCGATCGACCCGACCGCCGGCCGGCCCAGGAAGATCTTGAAGTACGACTGCATCACCGCCAGGCCGTTGAGCGCCGTGACCACCACGACCACGGCGCCGGCCAGGGGGAAGGCCTGCAGGGCCCCCTCGACCAGCAGCTCCAGGCCGGCGAACCCGGCGGTGCCGGGGAACCCGATGCTGGCCAGGCCGGTCAGCAGGAACAGCACGGCCAGCGTCGGCAGTTGCTTGTACAGGCCGTGGAAGTCGGCCAGCGAGACCCGCCCGGTGCGCGACTCGATGCAGCGGAGCGCCAGGCCGAAGCCCGTCAGCGACAGCGCCACCGAGAGCCAGAGGCTGAGCGCCCCGGTCAGGCCAATCGGCGTGGCCGTCTCCAGGCCCACCAGCACCAGCGACGAGTGGCTCAGGAACAGGTAGCAGAAGAACCGCCGCGCCTCGCGCTGCACCAGCGCCATGCCGGCGGCGTAGAGCGCCGTGAACAGCGAGACCACCGCGATAAAGCTCAGGATCCACGAGGGGGCCACCGGCAGCACCAGCCGGGTCACGCCGTAGGCGCCGACCATCGGGGTGACGAACAGCAGGGCGGTGCCGAAGGTGGCGTGCTCGAACAGGTCGGTCATCCAGCAGTGCACCGGCACGATGCCGCTGCGCAGCAGGGCGGCGGCCGTCAGCAGCACGATCCCGAGCACCCCCAGGCCGCGACCCGGCCCGAAGCCGCTGAGCAGCGTTTGGCCGAGCACCAGCAGCACCACGAACAGGCCCATGTGGACCACGAAGACGCGCGTTGGCTTGCGGGCCTTGCGCAGCTCCAGGTACGGCAGCAGCACCCGCGCCGAGAGCAGCACGACCAGGGCCCAGGGGTCGATGCACCCGAAGGTCGCCAGCAGCAGGGCCTCGCTGGCCAGCGAGCTGGCGAACGAGAACTCGCGGACCTTGGTGCGGAGCGTGGCCAGATTCGTGAGGAAGTAGATCAGGGCCGCCAGCGGCAGCAGCGGGGCGCTCAGCTCGTCGATGACCAGCAGGGGCCGACCCAGCCGGTCGCCCAGGAGGTCCCAGGGGGCCCGCGCGATCGGGGCGTCGAGCCACCCGAAGTCGATCCAGACGCCGACGCTGGCCGCCAGCGCCAGGCCCGAGACGTAGAGGCTGAGCCGGCGGGCGCGGTCCGGATCGGCCAGCAAGCTGACCGCCACGGCGCCGAGCGTCAGGACCAGGATCGCGAGTTCCAGAAGCGGCAGGTGGAGCGCGGGCAGCGGGGTCGTCATCAGCTTCGCAGCTCCTCGCCGGCGTCGACGGTGGCGGGCACCCGGTCCGAGACGCGGGAGGCAGACCCGGTCAGGTAGTCGGTCCAGGCGCGCTCGCGGCGGTCGCACCAGCGGAACATGCGCACGAACGGGTGGACCACGAAGCGGTCGAGGACCTCGTCGAACTGCCCGCGCTGGAGACCGAACCGGTACAACCACCGCTGCGCCGCCGGCGAGAGCCACCGCTCGGTCAGGCCGCTCTGCCGACCCAGGCGGCCGCCGACGGCGTCCTCCAGCGCGTGGTAGTCCTGCAAGAGCGACGGCGCCCGCAGCAACTGCAAGGTCCGCAGGCAGGCGTGGCCGATGATGTGGACCAGCGGCAGGTAGCGGAACCCCAGGCCGATCTCGGCCGTGATGATGCCGACCTGCGTGAGCGACGCGTAGGCCAGGGCCCCCTTGGCGTCGGTCTGCACCCGCCCGGCGATCGCCGCGAACATGGCCGAGGCCAGCCCCAGGCCCACCACCGCGGCGCACAGCGGCGTCGAGAGCTCCAGGATCGGGCTCACCCGCAGCAGCAGGAACGCGCCCAGGTGCACCGAGAGGGCGCCGTAGAACACGGCGCTCGACGGGGTCGGGCCCTCCATCGCGCGGGGCAGCCAGCCGGAGAACGGGATCAGCCCCGACTTGCCGGCCGCCGCCACGAGCATGAGCAGCCCCACCCCGAGCGCCTGCGACGAGCTCAGCGCCGCGGTCCCCTTCGGCCAGGGGCCGCTGCCCATCAGGCCCGAGAATTCCCCCTCGCCCGAGACGTGGTGCAGGGCCACAGCGGCCAGCAGGAACGCGGCGTCGGAGATCCGGTACACCGACCAGATCCGCTGCCCGTTGAGCACCGGCGCCGCCCGCTCGTGGAAGAACGCCACCAGCAGGGCCGACGACAGGCCCACCAGCTCCCAGCCCAGGAACAGCGTCTCGATGGTGCCGGCCAGCGACGCGACCGTCATCCCCAGCAGGAACAGCGCGAACGAGACGAAGAACCGCGCGTAGCCGGCCTCGCGGTGCAGGTACCGGTTGGCGAAGGCGCCGATGGTCCCCACCAGCACGAACGAGAGGATCGCGAACGGCACCGAGAGCCGGTCGAAGACGAACTTCAGGTGGAAGTGAAAATGCTCCTTCGGGAGCGAGAGCCAGTCCCCCAGCTCGATCGGCACGTACCGCAGGCCGGTGGCGAGCATGAGCACGAGGATGCCGGTGGCCGAGGCCAGGCCGGCGATGACGCACGAGGCCGTCCAGCGCGCGATCGCCTCCTCGCTCAGCGACCGCCAGAACAGCGGGGTGAGCCCGAGCACCGCCAGCAGCAGCGCGGGCATCAGGATCGTGCCCACGCCCAGGACGTGGAACAGGGAGCCCAGGTCCATGGCCAGCAGCGGGGTCATCGGGCGGCCTCCTGGCCCTGGAGCGGTGCGGGGACGGCGGCCGGCGGCCGGACGCGGGCGAAGCCCAGGTGGTCGCGGCTGCCGCGGTACCAGTCGGCCGAGTGGTCCACCGTCGGCAGGCTCGACGACACCGCCTCGGAGGGCACGAACCGGCCACCGCGGTAGACGTGCACGTCGGCCGAGTCGGGGGCCAGGGTCGCCAGCTGCACCCAGCCGTTGCCGACCAGCCGCGCGATCGCCGGGTCGCGGGCGATGACCCGCTCGAGGGCCTCGGGGCTCGCCTCGACGACGAACAGCAGCCGCATCGGCTCGTGGATCTCGACCATCTGCCAGGGCAGGCCCGGCCGCAGGTCGCTGGCCGCCCCGTCCATCACGCCGATCAGCGACGTGATGTTGTGCGGCAGCTTGGTGCCGCAGCCGTAGCCGACCGAGTCGACGGCCGAGAAGTAGTATTCGAGATTGATGCCCGAGCAGACCGGGATCACGGCGCCGAGCAGGCCGCCGAGGATCCGGCTCTCGGCGTCGTCCTGGGCGGCGTCGTACGAGACCAGGAAGCCGCGGCGGTCGAGGTACAGGCCCCGGGTGCGGGCGCGACGGCCCACGAAGCAGAGGGCGTTGGTGGCGTGGCCGCACTCGGGCCGGGTCTGCGACAGGTCGCCGGCGCGGCCCTCGACGTGCCGCAGCGCCTCCTCGGCGGTGAGCGTCAGGCTGGCCGAGGCGAACCGCCGGCACCGCTCGTGCGCGTTGCGGGTGCGCGCCGCGTTCAGGCTGGCGACGGCCCGCTCGAAGCCGCGGTGGTGCGAGTAAGGCAGGTGGTCGAGGTCGTAGTACGTCATGCTGTCGTCGCAGGTGTTGTGCAAGGCCCCCACGAAGTGGCACTCGTCGGGGATGAGCAGCCCCTGCCCTTCGAGGATCCGGCGCACCCGGCGATCGTTGGCCATCTGCGCCAGGGCGCGGGCGTTGGGCCCGCCGCTGGCGCCGCCGCAGGCGCCGCAGTCGTAGGCGGCGCCGTGGGGGTTGTTCATGCTGGAGGAGCCGTGCCCGGCGATGACGACCACCGGCGCGAACGTGCGGGTCAGGCCGATGGCGCGGAGCACGTTGCCGACGATCGCCGCCATCTCCGCCGGCTCGTACCCGAGCTGCCCGAGCACCGGGCCCGCCTCGGGGCCGGGGGCGTCGGGCGTGTGCTCCAGGTGCAGGCGGGTCACCGGCGGCGTCACGATCCGCCCCATCATCCGCCGCAGCTGCGCCGTGCGCCGCGGCAGCAGCACCCGCATGAGCAACGGCGCCGTGGCCAGCGACCCGAGCAGGCCGGTGAGCGTGCCCCCCAGGAACGTGCGCGAGCCGAGGTGCACCCGGTGCGAGAACCGGCCGAGCTGCTTGCGGGCCTGCGCCTGCAACCGGCTGGCGTCCTCGAAGGTGCGGATCGGCTCCTCCTGGATGTAGTGCTTCGGCTTGATGTTGATCGGGCAGAGCGGCCGGAACTGCGCCTCGGTCACGCCGCGGTAGTACATCGCCGCGCCGAAGAACCCGGCGACGCCAAAGGTCTCGCAGTCGGGGTCGACCTCCTCCAGGTGCCGGCGGAACGACTCCTCGCGCTCGTCGAGGCAGCAGACGACCTGCAGGGCCGGCGGCCGCGCCGGTGGCGATCCGGCCGGCGGGCACGGCTGGCCGCGGAGCGCGTCGAGCGCCTGGTCGCGGTAGTGTCGCTCGTAGGCCAGGTGGTAGATCCGCCGCCGCTCCAGCGCCCCGAACGCCTCGATCTCCTCGACCAGCCGCGTCCAGCCGGGCTTCGCCAGCCGGTGCAGATCCTGCGGCGACCAGCCGCGCACCTGCGCGAGCTGGAACACCAGGTACGCCCGCTGGTCGACGCTGACCCGGGGCGGGCTCGGGAGCCGGTGCCGCAGCGCGGGGGCCAGCTCGTCGAGCGGGCCGGTGAAGTCGATGGTGGCGCGGGCCACCGTCGCCAGCGCCAGCCGCTCCAGCAGCAGCCGCACGGCCAGATACTCGTGGAGCGTGCCCGACGGCGCCGGCGCCACGGCCCACTCGGCGTTCGTCTCCAGCTGGTGGATCATGCCCGCCCAGCCCCGCAGGGCCAGCAGGGTCTCGGCCAGGTACGCCGACCGCTCCGACCCGGGAACGCCCAGGCGGTCGAGCGACCCGGCGATCAGGCCCAGCGGTGTGACGCCCTCGGCCTCGAGTCGCCGCAGCTCGGCCGGCAGGTCGCGGAGCCAGTCGGCCACCGGCCTGGCGGAGCGATACAGGGCGCAAAACGCGCCCAGGAACCCGGCCGAGCGGTCGGGCAGCGGCCAGCCGGCCACCCCCTGGTCCAGGAACGCGGCGCAGAAGCGGATCAGCACCTCATTGACGAGCAGGTCGGTGTCCTGCCCGGTGGCGGCCAGCAGCAGGTCGCGGTGCCGCCGCACGGGCGTCTCGCGCTCGACGAACCGCGGCACGCCGTGCACGCCCGCGTGGCAGACCCGCCACAGCAGTTGCAGCGTGAACGCCTCCCAGGTGCGCTCCGACCAGGTCGACGGCGGACCGGCCCGGAACTGCGTCAGCAGCGCCTGCACCACCTCCGCCGGCCGCTCCGCCACACCGTCGCCGGCACCGGCGGTGGTGCCCTCGACCCAGCGGCGGGTGGCGGCCACCATCCGGTGGCGGGCCTCGGGGGCGACCTCGGCGCGGAACCGTTTGAGCGCGTCGGTCTCGGCGATCAGCCAGCGCAGCTCGGGCTCAGGAGCAATCCGCAGCGGGTGCTCCAGCATCGCAAGCCGCAGGTGGTACCGCGTGCCCATGAACCCGATCAGGACGTCGGCCTGCTCGTCGAGGTCCTCCAGCAGCACGCGGGCCAGCACCTCGGGGGGGATCCGACCGCGCGCGACCTCGGCGCGGTAGAACTCCTCGGCGCCATACGGCTGGTTGCCGTAGGTGACCGCGCCCGCCCGGACCGCCTCGTCGAACGGCAGGTCCTCGAACGCGTGCAGCGTGTTGTGGTGCACGAAGACCGTGATCGGCCCCTGCGAGGGCAGCAGGTGCGCGGCGTGGTCGATGGCGTGAACCAGATCGGCGTGCGGCTCGTCGGCGCAGCCGCCGGCCCCGTGCGGGGCGGCGTCGGACAGGGCGTCATGCACGGCAGGTCAGCCCGATCGGAGGAATCCGCGACCCGGGACCGGGCCACGGCATCACGAAACAGCGGACCTGGGGGGGCTGGCCGCCACGACAGACGCTCCGGAGCGGGCCTCGCCTCGGGGCGCTTCCCACTCCACCAGACTCGACGATCCGGCCGGCCTTGGCCCGGGACCGGCATGGGCGGGCGGCCCGGCCCGCAGGCGAGTCCGACGCCGACCGATCGCCCACACGGCGACCAACGTGGTGCGGATCCCTCCGACCAACTCCGGCTCCGGACACCTCCCGGCCATCCGCTCCGGTCGCGAAGACCCGCTTCCGGGTGCCGGCCCCAAGGGCCAGGCCGGCGTGCCGTCACGGCTCGCCCCGGCGCTGGTCCGCGACCAGAACAAGCATCAATTCCTCAGGAAATCGTCGCAGTCGAGCCCCCGCTTGTCAAGGCCGGCAGCCCACGCCCACCATCCGCCTCGCCCGCTCGCCCCGAGCCCGTCGACCACGCCGACGCTCCGGAGGCCACCGCAGCCGGGCGGCGGCGAGCTCAGGCGGTCGAGGGGCCGTCGCCCAGGCGGGACGATCGGGCGGCGGTGCGGGTCGGGGGGGACTCGGGGCGGAGGCGGCCGGCGACGAGGCGGGCCAGGTCGGCGAACGCCTCGGGCTGCTGGGGCGCGGCGGCCAGGTTCACACCGCCGGGGTCGAGGCTGCCGGCCGGGTCGATCGGCATGCAGACCTGGTGCGTGCGCACATCGCAGACGCCGAAGAGCACCTCCAGGCCCGGCGGTCCCGAGCGAGCCACCTGCTGCCGCAGCGCGAACGCGGTGTGGGCGGCGTTCAGGCAGACGGCCGTGTCGTTGAGCGCCTGGCGGTAGCCCGGCGCCCGCACGACCGCCTCGCCCCAGACCTCGCGGAGCGCGTTGTCCGACTGGCGCACGGCGACCAGGATGCGCTGGAAGATCAGCCGCAGCGACGGCGTGTTCGCCTCGGCCCAGAACCGGTCGGGGTCGAGGTACGCCTCGACGGCCCCCTTGACCGCGCCGCAGTTGGTGTGGCCCAGGGCGACCAGCACCCGCACGGTCTCGCCGAGGGCCGTGACGGCGAAGTCGAGGGTCCCCTGCACCGCGTCGCCCATCACGTTGCCGGCGACGCGGAGCACGAACAGGTCGTTGAACCCCTGGCCGAAGAGCATCTCGGTCGGCACCCTGGCATCGGAGCAGCCGAGCACGACGGCGAACGGCTCCTGCCGGGGGAAGTCCTCGCCGGACTGGCTCACGGCCGATTCGAGGCCGCCGCAGGGCACGACGTACTGCGAGCCGCTCTCGGGCAGGTCGCCGCTGCGGCAGCGCCGCATCCACCGCGAGAACACGCGGTTGCCCTCGATCAAGGCCGCGCGGGCCGCCGCGGCATCGGCCGGCGGCTGGCGTCGCCCCAGCTCGGGCGCGTAGCGGAAGACATAATCAATCATCGCGGGCGGGACCCCTGCCTCGGGCGGACCCGGCCCCCGCCGGCCCGGGGGTCACCGGGCGGGCACCCTGGCCGCCAACCTCTGTTCCCGGAGGTTGGCTTGCGATCCCGGTGCCAAGCCCCCGACCCGGAACGCTTTGGACCCGGCCCGCCCGGCCGTTTATGATCGGGCGTCCGCCCCGATCCGATCCCGGCCCGATCCTGCCCCGCCCGCCCCGCCGTCGGCCCACCGACTCTCCCCGAAGGACGGCCCCCATGCGCTGCCACGGCCCCTTCCGGTCTTCCCGGCATCCTCGCCGCCTCCGCGCGTGGCGGCTCGCCGCGGGCCTGCTGCTGGCCGGCCTGGCCGCCGGGGCCACGGCCATCGCCGACGAACCGACCCCGGCCGACCCGACGGCGGCCCGCGCCTTCTTCGAGGCGAAGATCCGGCCCGTGCTGCTGGAGCACTGCGGCGCGTGCCACTCGGCCGGCGCCGAGCGGCTTCGCGGGGGCCTGCGGGTCGATCGCCGAGACGGCCTCCGCGACGGCGGCGACTCGGGCCCGGCGCTGGTCCCCGGGCGGCCCGACGAGAGCCTGATCCTGAGGGCCCTGGCGCACGACGGCGAGACGCCCGGCATGCCCCCGCGCCGCAAGCTGCCCGACGCCGTGATCGCCGACTTCCGCCGCTGGATCGCCGACGGCGCCTTCGACCCCCGCACCGACGCCGAAGCCCCGACCACCGCCCCCGACCCCACCCCCTGGTGGTCGCTCCGGCCCCTGGCCGCCCCGCCCGTGCCCCCGACGCGGCCCGACGCCCCGGTCCGCAACCCGATCGACGCGTTCCTGCAGGCAAAGCTCGACGCCAGCGGCCTGGTGCC
>CAZUZD010000243.1:0-9610 GCA_964624465.1 uncultured Isosphaeraceae bacterium | reverse complement strand
GGCAGCCCCCCTGCCCCCGCTGCGGATCCTGCTGGTCGAGGACAACGCCGACACCCTGCGCGTGCTCGAACGGCTCCTGACGGTGCGCGGGCACCGGGTGACCACGGCCACCGGCGTGGCCGCCGCGCAGCACGCGGCCGAGGCCCGCGAGTTCGCCTTCGACCTGATCCTCAGCGACCTCGGCCTGCCCGACGGCAGCGGCCTGGAGCTGATGCGGCGGCTGCGGCGGCACACCGAGGCGCCGGCCATCGCCCTGACCGGCTACGGCATGGAGGCCGACCTGCACCGCTCGCGCGAGGCCGGATTCGTCACCCACCTGACCAAGCCGATCGAGTTCGCCAAGCTCCAGGCCGCCATGCGGCGCGCCCTCCGGCCGGCCGCCACCCCCGGTGGCTGACGGGGCCCCGCCTCGCCGAACCGCCGCGCCCGCCTATAATTGGAAGGACTGGCCCGACGGCCCGGACCGGCCCGCGTCGCGGCGTGAGGCGCCCCGCGAGCCCGGCCCGCCCCCGGGCCGCCCGAACCCGGGAGCCCCCCATGGCCAATCCGCTCGAGCTCTCCGACGCCGAATGGCGAGCCCGGCTCACGCCCGAGCAGTACCACGTCCTGCGCCAGCAGGGCACCGAGCGCGCCTACAGCGGCCGCTACTGGAACGAGCACGCCGACGGCCTCTACCGCTGCGCCGGCTGCGGCGAGCCGCTCTTCGACGCCACGGCCAAGTTCGATTCCGGCTGCGGCTGGCCCAGCTTCGACCGCCCGGCGGCCGCCGACGCGGTCGCCGAGCACGCCGACCGCAGCCACGGCATGGTCCGCACCGAGGTCACCTGCCGGCGCTGCGGCGGCCACCTCGGCCACGTCTTCCCCGACGGCCCGCCCACCACCGGCCTCCGCTACTGCATCAACAGCGCCAGCATCGCGCTCGAACCCCGGCCCGCGCCCGCAGGGCCGGACCCGGCCTGAGCGCCGGCCCCTGGCCAGACGTCCGGAGCGGGGCGCGGCCGATGACAGCCGCGCCCCCGGGCGATCACAGGGAGGAGACGACCTGGGGGTGCGTCCGACGACGCCAGGAGTAGCCGACGAGGCTGGCGACGCCGAATCCCGCCAGCACGAGGCTGCTGGGTTCCGGCACGGCCCCGACCTGGGCGGCCAGCCCGATGATGGCGGACGGGGCGGCGATGTCGCCGAGCGTCTGAGTGCCGCCGGTCGCGAGGTTGACCTGCACCAGGGTGACGCCGTTGAGCACCGCGTACCCGATCCCGGTCGGCCCGGAGATGTCGAAGGTGGCCTCGAGCGCGGCCGCCCCATCCAGGAACCCGACCGTGTTCAGGATGCCGCTGTTCGGCGGGTTCTGGAGCGCCAGGAGCCCGCCATTGGCGTCGATGTCATACAGCGTGGTGGTCGCAGCCCCCGCGTTGCTGTTGGTGTACGCGACCGCGACGACCTGCGGGACGCTGCCGGCGTTCAGGTCGCCGGCCGCGTAGGCGAGATCGCCGTCGACGATCACCGCGCCGGTGTCGACGTTGATCCGGTAATTCTGGCCGGTGTCCGACGTCACCCGCAGCCGGTCGGCCACCGGGTTGAAATCGAACCCGAAGAAGCCGCCCGTCAGGGCCGTCGACAGGGCCGGGCTCGCGGTCGCGGCCCCGGTGGTCGGGTCGATGGTGAACAGGCGGGCGGATCCGCCCGGGCCGCCGACGGCCAGCCCGTACAGCTGGTTGTTGGCCGGGCGGAAGTCGATCCCGACGAGCCGTTCGTCGGCCGCCAGGCCGCTGATGAGGACCTCGGCGCCCACGGTCCCGGGGGACGCGGAATCGAACGTGACGAGGCTGTTCTGGACGGTGAGGCCGAGCAGCAACTCGGCCCGGGCGAAGCCCGGAACCAGCAGCACGGCGCAGATCGCAACAAGTCTCGGGAGCATACTCATCGGGGTCCTTCTCGAATTGGGATGATGACGGTCTGAGCCCGGCTGCTCCGGGCGACCATCGCGGAGCCGGACCTGGAGGGAGGGCCCTCCGGGCCGCCGGGGCCTTCCTCGCGGGCAGATGTCGCGTCGTCCTGCGGGCGCGGTCAGATGTTGAAGAACTTCTGGACGTTCAGGTTGTAGAACTCGGCCTCGAGGTACTCGAGCGCCAGCGCGAAGTTGAGGATGGCGATGTCGTTCGCGTCCGACAGGGCGTTCGGGTCGAATTCCAGCGGCGGGCCGCCGTTGAGGCTGGCGATGAACGGTCCGGCCAGGGTCACGACCTCGGCGATGGTGAGCGGCCGCTCGAAGCTCTGTTCGACCCCGAACACGTTGGTGGTCTGCGGCTGGTTGCGATAGGCATCCAGGTACCCGGCATGCCGGGCCTCGATCAGGGCGATCGACCCGGCCGCGGCCAGGCGCTGCCGGTCGAAGATGGCCGGGGCGGCCCCGAGATACGCGCCGACGCCGGTGTTCTCGAGCGTCTGCGACACGGCCACGAAATCGGCCAGGTTCGGGCGCTCCAGGTTCTGGAAGGTCGGCTTGGGGCGGGCGAACCCGCCCAGCGCGTTGACCAGGAACGCGACGTGGTCGTTCTCATGCTTCCGGATCAGGGCGAACTGCTGGCGGGCGCCGGTCTGGCCCGGGGGCGTGCCCTGGGCGTCGGCCGGGCGGGCCCACCAGGCCACGGCCGCGGCGGCGGACGCCGCCCCGAGGAATTCCCGTCGGCCCGGGGAAATGCCCTCGCCTCGGTGCTGCTCGGCCCTGTGCTGCGACGACACTCGGATTGCCGGAAATGGAAAGCGCATTCATCTTCTCCTGGAATGGATCATGGCATGAGGCGCATGAGATGCCGACCCCGACGCTTCGACCCCGGCGGTCGGATCGATGTGGGCGGGTGCCTTCCTGGCAATGCGCCAGAGCGTCGGTCGAATCATCTGCCGGGCGAACATCCGACCCCGGATCTTCCCCCCGCACGGGACGGCCCCACGGAGCCCGGGCGGGCAGCCCTGGAGCACCGAACATGCCAACAAATTAATTCAACACTTTCTGGGCTGTCGCCGTCGGGGAAGGAACGGACGAGGAAGCGCAGAGCGCTCCCCGGAGCCCGGCTCCCTACCGCGGCGCCCGAGCGGGTTCAACGGCTGCGATCACGCCGAACGCAGGGCCCCTGCACCGCCGCGAGGTCCCGTGAGGGCGTGCAGGCCCGAGCGAGCGGACCCGCAGCGGGAACTCCTCCCCGGGCAGGGCCGCGGCGGGAGGTGAGCCGACCCTTGCACGGCGCTCCCCGGGATGCCCTGCCGACTCCGCGTCCGGAACCGCGCGTGCTCGTACTCGGGCACCGCCCGCAGCAGCCTCGAGGTCTCCAGCGGCAGGCCCGGGCCCGCCCGGCCTCGGCCACGATCGCGCGAGGCCCGTCGGGATCGAGCCGGCGATCGGCGGCCGCGGGGGCGCTGCGGCTCAACGGCCCGGTCGGCCGCCTGGCGTGGCGGCGGTCGTCGCCAGGGCGTGGCGGTAGACGTCGCGGTGCACTCCGGCGGCGGCCGACCAGGGCAGCGCGATCTCGGCGTGGCGGCGGGCCCGCTCGCCCTGCGCGCGGCGGTCGTCGGGCCGCCGCGCCAGGTCGGCGAGGGCCCGGGTCAGCGCGGGGATCGTGGCGTCCTCGACGACCGTGCCGCGGCCCTCGGCCAGCAGGTCGGGGATGTCGCCGACCGGGGCGCCGACGACGGCCAGGCCGCAGGCCATCGCCTCGACCAGCTTGATCGGCCCGGCGTGGCGGGTGATGGTCACGTCCCGGCGCGGGATCACGAACAGGTCGAGCTGCCGCAGGTGGTCCGCGACCCGGTCGGCCGGCACCAGGCCGGTGAACGTCACCGGCACGCCCCGCCGCGCCGCCCGTCGCGCCAGCGCCCCGGCCTGGGGCCCGCCGCCGACGAACAGGCCGTGGACGTCGGGCACCTCGACCCGCAGCGCGGCCAGGGCGTCGATCAGCCGGTCGAGCCCCTCGTAGTGCAGCATGTTGCTGGTGGTGCCGACGACCCGCTTCCCCTCCAGCCCCAGCGCCCTGCGGAGCGCCGGGTCGGGCGGACCGGGCCGGAACCGCTCGGTGTCGACGCCGTTGGGCACGGCCCAGATCCGATCGGCCAGGTCGGGCCGCCAGGCCCGCAACTGCCTGCCCAGCGACGCGCCGGCGGCGACCACGGCCGCCGCGCCCGCCAGGTGCGCCTCGAACCGCGCCCGCAGCGCCCGCTCCAGCGGCGGCAGCGACCACGGCAGCCGCAGGGTCTCGCTCATCATGGCCCCGGCCAGGTCGAAGCGGACCTCGGCCACCAGCGGCACCCCGAGCCGACGCGCCGCCGTCGCCGCCGCGCGGCCGATGACCGACGACCAGTGGACGTGGATCAGGTCGGCGCCCCATGCGGTCGCCGCCGCGAGGATCGCCCGCTCCAGGTGCGGGCCGTCGACATGGAATGCCCGCAGCCGCCGCGCCTGCCGCTCGGGTGGCGAGGGCTCCACCAGCCGGATCCGGCCGTCGAGCCCCGGCGGCGCGTCCAGACCGCTCGCCGCGCCGTACACCGCCTGCCGCGAGCTCACCAGCACCCGGGGCTCGAACCCGCCGGCCCGCGCCTGCGCCCCGATCAGCTCCCAGCTCCGCGAGGTGTACCCCGAGACCACCGGCCGCCAGCTCTCGAAGACGTGCAGCGGCCGGACCGGTGCCGCAGGCGTCGGCTCCGGTCGCGGGGCGGGCTCGCGGGCTGGCGGCGGGTCAGCCTGATGCGACACGGGGAATCGTCCCGGGTTCGGGGGGGTGGTCGGGTGACCGGTCGACGACGACCGGCTCGGTGCCATCGGGCGGCCCGAGGGCCTCGATGGCCAGCGCGGTCGTCACGGCGGCCGAGCCCCAGTATGACGTCGGCAGGCCCACGGCCCTCACCCAGGCCAGCGCGGGCCACGAGCCGTCGGGCCGCTGGGCGGCCAGCACCCGCCGGGTCGCCTCGGGATCACCCGCGTGCCCGGCGCAGAGCCACTGGATCGTCCCGATCAGGTCGCCGCGTCCGGGCCGAGCCCGGACCCTGGGCGCCAGGCCGGTGGGATCGAGCCCGGCGCGGTGGGCGGCGTGGGCGATCGTAGCCGGAGCGCAGTAGTACCGCGAGCCCTGGGCGCAGGCGGCCAGGTACGCCGCCACGCCCGCCTGCTCGGCGGCCGTCGCCGGCCGCTTCAGCGCCGCCAGGGCGGCCACGATGTTGGCGTTGACCACCGGATCGTCCCGCTCGGGGATCGACCAGGCACCGCCGACGTCCCAGGTGCGGAACCGCCGCAGGTCGGGCCGCCAGAACCGCCGGAGCCGCCCGGCCTCGGCGTCGGCGTCGAGCGAAACGCCCGCCAGAGCCATCGCCGCCAGGGCGCATGCCGTGCAGTCAGAGTCGGGCGGCAGCGGCTCGCCCCCGAGCTGGCCGTAGGTCCAGAGTCCGTCGGCATCCCGACGGCGTTCCAGATACGCGACCGCCCGATCAACCGCCGTTCGCGGTAGCCAGCGGCCAGCGCTCATCAGGATGTAGGCCGTCGCGAACAGCGGATCGTACGAAAAAGTCGGCCCGGTTGGCGTCTGCCGCGCCCATCCCAGCCGGCGCCCCATTCGCGCCAGCGCCCGATCGACCAGGCGCGCCGGGCCGTTCCAGGATTCGAGCGCGAAGCTGCCATCGGCCGCCTGCAGAGCGGCCAGCGCCCGCAGGCCGGCGGTCCGGGCCGCGTCGAGCGCGTGCATCAGGCCGCCCCCCAGCACAAGGGGAGCCGTCGCACCCCCCGTAACGTCGGCAGGTCCAGCCACTGGAGCCGCTCCACCGGCTCCGCCAGCCGCAGACCGGGCAGGCGCTCGAACAGCACCCGCAGCAAGATCCCCAGCTCCAGCCGCGCCAGCGGCGCGCCCAGGCAGTAGTGGATCCCGTGGCCGAAGGCCAGGTGCGGGCACGGGTCGCGCGCCAGATCGAGCCGCTCGGGGTCGGTGAACGCCGCCTCGTCACGGTTGGCCGCCAGCAGGGCGACGCGCATGGTGGCCCCGCGCGGGATCGCCACGCCATCGAGCGTCACATCGGCCAGGGGGTAGAGCGCCCCGGTCAGGCCCAGTGGGCCGTCGTATCGCGCCAGCTCCTCGACCGCGCCGGCCATCCGGCCCGGGTCGGCTCGCAGCCAGTGCAGTTGCTCCGGGTGCTGCAGCAGGGCCAGCACGGCGTTGCCCATCAGGTGCGTCGTCGTCAGGTAGCCGGCCACCAGCAGCAGGTAGACCATCGCCTGGAGCTCGTCGGGCGCCAGCCGATCCTCCTCCGACTCGGCCCGGACCAGATCGCTCAGCAGATCGTCGCAGGGCCGCCGCCGCCGCGCCTCGATCTCGCGCTCCAGCAACCGCAGAAACCGCCGCCGGTGAGCATCGAGCCGGAGCCGCCGCCAGCCCCGGTACGTCCCCCGGCTCAGGCCGTCGATCATCCAGCCGAAGCCGAGCACCGACCGCTCGGACAGCCCCAGCAGCCCGCAGGTGATCGCCAGCGGCACCCGTTCGGCGTAGTCGGCGATCAACTCCAGCCGCCCGCTCCGCACCACGGCGTCGAGCCGCTCATGCGCCAGCGCCTCGACCCGCGACCCCAGTGACTGCACCACCCGGCCGGTGAATGCCGGGCTGACCAGCCGTCGCAGCCGGGTATGGTCGGGCGGGTCGCTGCTGGGCAGGTCCACCCCGAAGCTTCGCACCGGCCGCGCCTCACGGCCCGCTCGCTCGCCACGCAGCTCGGGGTGGTTCCGGTTCCGCACGAATCGCGGGTCCCGGAACAGCCTCAGCGCCGTCGCGTGCCGCACCACGACCCAGGTACCGCCCGGCTCGGAACCGGTGAAGTGATGCACCGCGCCCCGCTCGCGCAACTCGTGATACAGCGGGTAGGGGTCGGGCGTCGTCGGGTCCCAGGCCAGTCCCATCGTCGCAGGGTTCCTCGAGCAGAGCCCGGACCGGCGGCGCGGACCGACACGTCAGGCTCCCCGGTTATACCGGCAAACCCGCGGCCCTGCAAAACTCGGCCGCCCCGCAGGTCCCGAAACGGATCCACAGTCCCGAGCACAGGCAACGACGCCCGGAAGCGAGCCTCAGCCGCCGCGGACCAGCACCGCCCCGACCAGCGTCAGCGGCCAGACGACGTTGGACAGCCCGTGCAGCTCGCCGTACGACGCCGGCCGGAGCGGGCGGCCCAGGGCGGCGTGGCCGGCCAGCCGATAGAGCGCGAACAGCGCCGTCACCACGCCCACCGCCGGCACCTGCCGGCTCATCAGCACGGCCGCCAGGGCCAGCGCCAGCACCTCGGCCGGGAACAGCAGCTTTCTCAGCAGCCGCTCCAGTTGCTGCGGATCCACGGCGGTGGCGACGGTCTGCACCCCGGCCGCCCGGTCGGTGGCGCGGTCCTCGAGCTGGTGCACGACGATGTAACGCAGGCCGGTCAGCAGCCCGACCGCACAGAGGGTCCACGCGGCGACGTCCCAGGCCCCCAGCGCCTGGAACCCGATCGTCAGTGGCAGGCTGCGCTGGGCCGCCGCCGAGCTGAGCCAGCCCCAGACCCCCCGCTCCTTCAATCGCAGGGGCCGCAGCGAGTACGCCGTCCCCACGGCGGCCGTCAGCGCGGCCACGCCGGCCGTCGTCGCGCCGAACCGCCACCACGCCAGCCCCACCGCGGCGACGATCACGCCCACGACCGTCGCCACCGCCGTCGGGCGGTTCCAGCGCCCGATCGGCCGGGGCTTGCCCGCCACCGCGTCGACCATCACGTCGCTGAGGTCGTTGGCCAGGTGACCGGCGACGCCCAGCAGCAGGAAAATCGCCACCAGCACCAGCAGATTACCCGCGAGGCCGGCCCCGGCTGGCCCTGGCGCGAGCGTGCCGTACGCGATCGCCGCCACGAACGGCGGCAGCTTCGAGTCGACCCAGTGCCTCAGCCGGAACGTGTCGCTCAGCACCCGAAGCCATCGCATCAACTGTCGCCACCTTCCCCGGGGCCGGGCGCGCCCCCGGTCAGTGGGCCGCTGACGCGGTCTCGACCGCTGCGGGGGCGGTCTGGCGCGCCAGGAACAGGTAGCCGAGCACGCCGGCGATCACCGACGCCGCCAGGATGCCGATCTTGGCCGCGTTCAGGTCGGCCTCGGACTCGAACGCCAGGTCGCTGATGAACAACGACACCGTGAACCCGATGCCGGCGAGGATCGCCATGCCGAAGACCTGCGTCCAGGTCACGCGATCGGGTAGCCGCGCCACCCCCAGCTGCACCGCCAGCCACGAGCTGCCGAAGACCCCCACCGTCTTGCCCACGATCAGGCCGAGCATGATCCCCAGCGTCACCCGGCTGGTGGCCGAGGCCTGCAACGCCGGCAGCGACAGCTCGACGCCCGCGTTGACCAGCGCGAACAGCGGCAGCACCAGGTAACTCGTCCAGGCGTGCATCACCCGCAGCAGGCGGTCCAGCGGCGACTCGGTCTGGCGGCAGAGCTCCTCGAACTGGCCGAGCACCGCCTCGGCCTCCTCGCGGTCGTCGACGGCCAGCTCGTGCTCGAACCGCGCCAGCAGCTGCCGCGCCGGCTCGGCGAACCGGCCCAGACCGTACCACGGCTTCGACGGCGTCAGCAGCCCGAGCACCACGCCCGCGAGCGTCGCATGCACCCCGGAGCGGAACGTCGCCAGCCAGAGCAAGGCGCCCACCACCACATACGGCATGAACGTCCAGACGCCCAGCCGCCGCAGCACCAGCACCAGCACCAGCAGCCCGCCGGCCGTCACCAGCGCGTTGGTCTCGATGCCCTGCGCATAGAACAGCGCGATGACGACAATCGCGCCGATGTCGTCGACGATCGCCAGGGCCAGCAGCAGCACCCGGCCCGCCGGCGGGATCCGGTCCCCCAGCAGGGCCAGCACCCCGAGCGCGAAGGCGATGTCCGTCGCCATCGGCACGCCCCAGCCCGACTCGGTCGGCGTGCCGCGATTGCACGCCAGATACAGCAGCGCCGGCACCACCATGCCCCCGAGCGCCGCGATCACCGGCAGCGCGGCCCGCCGCACGTCCGAGAGTTCCCCCTCGACCAGCTCGCGCTTGATCTCCAGCCCGACGACGAAGAAGAAGAACGTCATCAGCAGGTCGTTGACCCAGTGCTGCAGCGACTCGCTGAGCTGCAATACCCCCAGATCGAGCGAGATCTTCGCGTGCTGGAGCACGTGGTAAGTATGCGCCCAGGGCGAGTTGGCCCAGACGATCGCCACCAGCGCGGCCGCCACCAGCACCATGCCGCTCAGGCCCGCCGTGTGGATGAACCCCTGCACGGGCAGAACCACGGTCCGCACCGCGAACGACCGCTCCGCCTTCTGACGGGCCGCACCACGGCTGCGGGGGGGGACATGCATCGAAAAACCTCCTGCCAGACGGGAAACCCATCACGCCAGCCAGCGCCGCCGGCGGAACGTCGGCCCCATCTTGAACACCGCCGGGCCTCCTGACCAGTCGGCTTCCCCCGAGAGCCGCCGCCAGCTCACCACGGCCGGAGGAAACCTCGGCGCGCAAAACGACACCGCCCCACGACTCGGTGAGGAGCCGTGGGGCGGTGTGCTTGGAAGGACCCGGCGATGACCGA
>CAZUZD010000242.1:0-9645 GCA_964624465.1 uncultured Isosphaeraceae bacterium | reverse complement strand
CTGGGCTTCAGGTCGCGGTGCAGCACCCCCTGGCCGTGCGCGTACGCCACCGTCTGGCAGAGGGCGACGAAGCGGCCGATGAGCTGTCGCTGCGAGAGCACCGGCGCCGGCGTGGCGGCCGCCGCGGCGCCCGGGGACTCGACGACCGGGCGGCCCCGGGCCCGGTCGATCGCCTGGCGGAGCGTGTCCCCCACGACCAGCCGCATGGCGTAGAACGGCAGGCCGTCGGGGCCGTGGCCCAGGCTGTAGACGGGCACGATGCCGGGGTGCTGCAGCCGGCCGGTGATCTGCGCCTCGCGCACGAACCGCTCGCGCGCCGACGGCCGGTCGGCCAGCCTGGCGTTGATCCGCTTCAGCGCCACCTCGCGGCCCACCTCGTGGTCCAGGGCCACGAACACCAGGCCCTGGTTGCCGCCGTCGTAGGACCGCAGGATCGTGAACCGCCGCCCGCCGGCCGGCTCCCCGCCGCCCGCTCCGCCGGTCCCGGGACCCGGCTCGCGAGCCTCGCTCGTAACGGTGCAGTCCGACTCTGGCCAGGCGACGGTGTCGGGGGTCGGGTCGAGGTCGGCCAGCGCGCGGTCGGCGTCGCCGCCGGCGCGGTCGAGGTGCTCGGTCGCCAGCGCCTGGAGGGTGGCGGCCTCGGTGCTGCGGAGCGTGCCGTCCTCGAAGAGGCGTTCGGCCAGCGACCGCCCGTCGCCGTCGGCCGCGGGCGCCAGGTCCCCCAGCGGCCCGATCAGCCCGGCCCGCACGGCCAGCTCTCGCAGCAGTCGGTCGTGCGCCGGTTCGGGGCCCGGGCGCGGAGGCGTGGGCATGGGCCAGACCCCTGCGGGGGCGGAGTTCGGATCGAACCGGAGCCGGCCCCGGACCCGGACCCGGACCCGGCCCCCGGTGGTGCTGATGTGAGGCCGGGTGACATTGATACCAGGAACGTGGGCGGACCTGGGATGCCCGACCCCCGGTCCGGCCCGGCTTGAGGCGACGGCGATCGCCGGGCTACAGTGGCAGGCGGGAGGGCGCCCGGGGGGACCGGATCGCCGCCGGCCCGAGCGGCCGCGATCGCCAGCGGAGAGACCGATGCCTCGCAAGCGCGTCCTGAGCGTGGGCCAGTGCTCCTACGACCACGGCCAGATCACCCGGCACCTCGACCGCGCCTTCGCGGCCGACGTCGAGGGGGCCGACTCGCACGCCCAGGCCCTGGAGGCGGTCCGCACCCGGGGGCCGTTCGGCCTGGTGCTGGTCAATCGCGTCGGCGACCGCGACGGGGCGCCCGGCCTGACGCTGATCGAGGCCCTCAAGGCCGACCCCGCCACGGCGGCGATCCCCGTCATGCTCGTGAGCAACTACGCCGACGCGCAGGCCCAGGCGCAGGAGCGGGGCGCGCTGCCCGGCTTCGGCAAGGCCGAGCTTGGCAAGCCCGAGGCCGACACCCGGATCGCCGCCGCGCTGGCCGCGGCCGATCAGCCCGGGGCGGGGACCCCGTAACCGGCGGCCAGGCGCGCGAAGCGGTCGACCTGGTCGGCGGCCCAGGCCGGGTCGCGGCCCAGCGCGGCGGCCAGGAGCCCGGCCGCCCGGGGCGCGGCGGCCACGGCCGCGTCGGCGTCGAGGAACAGGGCGCGGGTGCGGCGAGCCAGCACGTCCTCCACCGTGCGCGCCAGCTCGTGCCGCGCCGCCCACACGACCTGCGCCCCGACGTACGGCAGGCTCGGGTGCAGCGGCGCGGCCAGCGCGGGATCGCCGGCCATCAGGGCCCGCACCGCGGGCGCGTCGGTGCCGTAGGCGGCCAGCACCGGGTCGGGATCGGGCGCCTGGCCGGGCGCGGGGCAGCCGCGCAGGGGGACGTCGGCGCTGACGCAGGGCCGTCGCGGCAGGCCGCCGACCACGGCCGCCTGGTCGACCGCGTCGGCGGCCATCCGCCGGTAGGTCGTCCACTTGCCGCCGGTGATCGTCACCAGCCCGGTCGGCGAGGTGGCGACCAGGTGCTCGCGCGAGAGCTTCGCCGTGCCGCGGGCCCCGCCGCCGATCAGCGGCCGCAGGCCGGCGAAGGTGCTGCGGACGTCGGCCGCCGTGGGCGCCGGCGACAGGTAGCGGCCGGCGTGGTCGAGCAGGTAGGCGACCTCCTCGGCCATCGGGCGCGGCTCGGCCACCGGGCCCGGCACCGGGCCGTCGGTCGTGCCGACCAGCACCCGGCCCAGCCAGGGGATCGCGAACAGCACCCGGCCGTCGTCGGTCCTCGGCACCATGATCGCCGATTCGCCCGGCAGGAACCGGCGGTCGAGCACGACGTGCGCCCCCTGGCTCGGGCGGAGCAGGGGGGCCGCCCCGGGCTCGTCGAGCTGGCGGATCGTGTCGGCGAACACGCCGGTGGCGTTGACCACGACCCGGGCCCGCAGCTCGGCGCTCCGCCCCGTCTCGGCGTCGACGGCGCGGACGCCTGCCAGCCGGCCCCCCTCGTGGATCATCGCCTCGACCCGGGTGTGCGTCCGGATCGCCGCGCCCCGGTCGATGGCCGTGCGGGCCAGGGCGACGGCGAGCCTGGCGTCGTCGAACTGGCCGTCGCGGTAGGCCACCGCGCCCCGCAGGCGATCGGGCACCAGCGTGGCCGCCCGCTCGAGCGCGGCGGCGCGGCCCAGCAGCCGGGTGCGACCCAGCCGGTGCCGGCCGGCGAGCACGTCGTAGAGCGTCAGGCCCAGGCCGTAGTAGGGGCGGGTCCACCAGCGGTAGGCGGGGACCAGGAACTCGCGCTCGTGCACCAGGTGCGGCGCGTTGCGGAGCAAGACCCCGCGCTCGTGCAGGGCCTCGCGCACCAGGCCGATCTCCCCGCGGGCCAGGTACCGCACGCCGCCGTGGACCAGCTTCGTGCTCCGGCTCGACGTGCCGTGCGCCAGGTCGCCCGCCTCGACCACCGCCACCCGGTAGCCACGGCTCACGGCGTCGACCGCCACCCCCAGCCCGGTGGCCCCGGCGCCGATGACGAGCAGGTCCCAGGGCCCGTCGGCCCCCGCCTCGCCGCTCATCGCGGGCCCCGACTGGCGAGTCCCGGCCGTCTGCTGTGGTGGCTCATCGGCGTGTCCCCCGTGTGCCTATTCCTGGGCGGGTGCCCGGTCGTGCGCCCGCGACCGCGATGGTATCCTCGGGCGCCGGCACTGCCTACGGCCCGGGCGTCCGCCCCGGTCGCCGGGCTCCCGCCCCCTCTCCCCGGTGCGGCCGGCCCCGGGCCCGACCCCGCAGGGACCTCGCCATGCCCCGCTCCCGCCGCCTCCGCCTCGTCGCCTCCGCCCCGCTGCTCACCGCCCTGGCCCTGCTTGCGCTCGCCGCCGGCCCCGGCGCGGCCGGCGCCGACGACCCGAAGCCCGCCGCGCCCGGCGTGAGGGCCCTCTTCGACGGCAAGTCGCTCGACGGCTGGCAGGCGACGATGTTCCGCAACGCCGGTGCCGTGTCGGTGAAGGACGGGGTCCTCGCGCTGGCGAAGTCCGAGGGAGGCCGGATGACCGGCGTCACCAGCACTCGCGCCGACCTGCCGAAGGTCGATTACGAGCTGATTTATGAGGCCCGTCGCCTCGACGGCAAGGACTTCTTCGCCGCCGCCACGTTCCCGGTTGGACCCATGTTCGTGACCCTGGTCAACGGCGGCTGGGGCGGCACCGTCACCGGCCTGTCCAGCATCGACGGCGCCGACGCCTCCGAGAATTCGACCACCAAGTACGTCGAGTACACCAACGGCACCTGGTACCGCTTCCGCATCCGCGTCACCGCCGATGCCATCCGCGTCTGGGTCGACGAGAAGCCGATCATCGACGCCGACATCGCCGACCGCCTGCTCGCCACCCGCGTCGAGGTCCGCCCCAACCAGCCCCTGGGCTTCGCCACCTGGGCCAGCGCCAGCGAGATCCGCAAGGTCGACATCCGCCCCCTCACCCCCGCCGAGGTCGCCGAGCAGAAGCCCAAGGACCAGCCCTGAGCGGTAGATCGTGTGCCCGGATTTCATCTTAAAGTAAGATGAGTGAAGTTAGGTATTCGACGTCACTAAAAGAGCGTTCAGATTGCCATGGCCGGTACGACATTTCAGACGAATCCCTATCCACTGCACAAGCTATTGGAGGATTGCCACCGTGGAGTCCTGCAATTGCCGGACTTTCAGCGGAGCTGGGTGTGGGATGAGGACCGGATCAAGAGCCTGATCGCTTCGGTCTCGCGGGCGTTTCCGGTCGGTGCTCTGATGGCGCTCGAAACCGGCGGGCCGGTCAACTTCAAGCCCAGGCCCGTCGAGGGGGCACCGCCGCAAGCGAGGCAGGCCGTGCCTCAGTCGCTGCTCCTGGACGGCCAGCAGCGGATCACGTCACTCTATCAGGTGATCTCGCGGAACCAGGTGGTGGAGACGGTCACCCCCAAGAAGAAGAAGGTGAAGCGCTGGTTCTACATCGACATTCGGAAGGCCCTCGATCCCGTGGTCGATCGGGACGAGGCAATTCTGGGCGTTCCCGAAGACCGCATCATTCGTGCGGATTTCGGTCGCGCCACCATGCTCGACCTCTCAACCCGCGAGCAGGAGTACGAATCGCTGATGTATCCGGTGTCCCAGGTGTTCGACTGGGATGAATGGCAGGACGGCCTGGACGAGTACTGCCACGCCCACCCGGACAAGGGGCAGCTCAAGGCGGAATTCAAGGTCTTCAAGAAGCAGGTGCTGGAGAACTTCAAGTCGTACCACGTCCCGGTCATCACCCTCGACCAGTCGACGTCCAAGGAAGCGGTCTGCGTCGTCTTCGAGAAGGTGAATACGGGAGGCAAACCGCTCGACGCCTTCGAACTGGTGACGGCGATGTACGCCGCCTCCGGTCACGAGCTGCGCAAGGACTGGTACGGCGACGAAGCCACCCCGGGCCGCCATCGGCGGCTGGCCGACATGCTTCGCTACTCGAGTCAGGACACTGGAATACTGGCCGAGGTTTCCAATACCGACTTCCTGCACGCCATCTCGCTGTTCCACACCCGGGACCGCCGGCGGGCGGCCGAAGCCGAGGGACGGCAGGGCAAGGAGTTGCCGGCGGTCTCTGGCAATCGGCAGGCGCTGCTGAATCTGCCACTCTCGGCCTACAAGAAGTACGAGAAGCAGGTTGAGCGCGGCTTCGAGCAGGCCGCCAAGTTCCTGCACATGCTGCACATCTACCGGATCTTCGACCTACCGTATCAGTCGCAGTTGGTGCCCTTGGCCGCGATCCTCGCCGATATCGGTGAGAAGTGGGAGCACGAGGCGGTCCGCGCCAGGCTGGTGCGGTGGTACTGGAACGGTGTCTTTGGCGAGTTGTACGGCTCGGCGGTCGAGTCGCGCAACGCCCGCGACTTCCTGGAGGTGCCCGCCTGGTTGGACGGTGGCCCCGAGCCCTCGACCGTCAGCGAGACGATGTTCCGCGCCGATCGGCTCAAGACCATGCGGATGCGGCTCTCGGCCGCCTACAAGGGTGTCAACGCCCTGCTCATGAAGGAGGGGGCGCAGGATCTCCGCTCGGGCCAGGAGTTCGATCACACCGTCTTCTTCGGGGAGTACGTGGACATCCACCACATCTTCCCTCAGGACTGGTGCAAGAAGCGTGGCATCAAGCCCGCCGTTTACGACTCGATCATCAACAAGACGCCGCTCTCGTACCGCACCAACCGGATGCTCGGCGGCACGGCGCCGTCGGTTTACCTGGGCAAGCTGGAACAGGGCACCGACGGCAACCCACCGATCCCGCGCAGCCACCTCGATGCTTATCTCGCCTCGCACCTGGTCGATGCGTCGCTGCTGCGCAAGGACGCGTTCGAGAAATTCCTGGTCGACCGACAGAGTCGCCTCCTCGCCCTGATCGAACGAGCCATCGGCAAGCCCGTCTATACCGGTGATTTCCAGGAGGAAGGCGTCGATGTTGAGACCGACGCCGATCAGATCGAGGCCGAGTTGACCATCGCTGCTGACTCCTCCGCCCCCTGATCTGTGCTCCGGAGGGGCCGCTGTGCGGACCAATCCGAAGCCGGTCCGCACAGCGGCCCCAACGGGACTCAGCCGAGCGGCGGGCGGCTCAGGCGTCGCGGTCGTAGGCGAGTCGGAGCCAGTGGAGCACCTCGGCGTCGATCTGGTCTCGGTGCTCGATGGGGATGCGGTGGGTGATGCGATCCTTCTTGGCCAGGCCGCTGGTGTCGATCAGGGGGGCGGTGCAGGGGGTGTCGCCGAGGGCGAGGCCGAGGTCGAGGCGGGAGTTCGTGGCGGGTTTGAGCTGGGCGAAGACGTGGTGGCGGTAGAGGGGGACGATGGTGGTGGCGGGGCAGACGCGCACGTCGGGGCCGAGGGAGCGGGCCAGGGCGAGCAGGGTGTCGTAGAGCGGGCGCAGGGCGGCGCGCGGGCCGCCGAACATCGTGTCGACCGAGGTGACGGCGGTGCGGAGGTAGGCGGCGGGGTCGCTGTCGCGGAGGTCGCCGGCGGCGGCCTGGGCGAGGAAGCCGGCGGAGCGGGGGGGCTGGCCGTGCGCGGTCCTGAGCCACCCGGTGCGGGCGCGGGTGCCGGCCGGTCCGTCGCGCTCGATCAGGGCGATCCACTCGGCCAGGCTCCGGCCCGACCTCGCCTCCAGCGTGGCCAGCCAGGATGCCACCAGGGCGACCGTCGGGTGCACGTCGTAGGGGATCGCCCCGGGCGCGGCGGCGGGGAGCTGGGCGGGGGCGGCCTTGCGTGCCAACGGAGGGCCTCCGGGATTCCGGGACGGGACGGGCGAACTCAGCGGACGGCGGCGATGGCCTGGCGGAGCGCGGCCAGGACGCGGGTCACCTCGGCGGCGGGATCGTAGTCGGGGCGGCCCATGGAGAGGGTCTCGATGGGCAGGGGGCCGCGGTATCCGCCGTCGTGCAGGATCTGGACGAGCCGGGGGTAGTCGGTCGCCGGCGACTTCCGGGTGCTGTCCAGCGTCTCCTTGACCTGCCAGTTCAGGGCGTAGGGGACCATCATGCGGATGTCGGCGTAGGGGTCGGCGGTGAGGTACTTGCCCGTGTCCACGAGCGCCCCGCACCAGGGGTGGTCGACCCGCTGGAGCAGGCTCAGGTGCTCGGCGCCGGTGCTGAGGAAGTCGCCGTGGTTCTGGACGGCGATCTGCACGCCGAACCTGGCTCCGTGCTCGGCGCAGGCGCGCAGGGCGTCGGCCATCCAGGCTTCCACCTCGGCCCTGGCGGCGTGGCCCGAGGCGGTCTGCCAGTCCTTGTGGGGCGGCTGCGGGCCGGCGAAGAGGCGGATCACCGGGGCGCCCAGCCTGGCGGCGACCTCGATCCAGACGCGGGCCAGGGCCACCCCGGCGGCGCGCACGGCGGCGTCGGCCGTGGCGAAGTCGTTGCGGATGCCCGTGCCGCTGATGTGCAGGCCCAGGTGGTGCGCGTGGCGCTTCAGGCGGGAGACGAAGGCATCGTCGGGCGGCTCCGGGTAGCCGGGGAAGAAGTAGCCGGTGAGGTCGACGGAGTCGAGGTCCTGCCCGGCGGCGAAGTCGCAGACGCCGAACAGGTCGATGCCGCGCGCCGGGTCCTTGCGGTGGGCGTTCAGCGGCTCCAGGAACGAGTACGCGTTCAGGCCGGGCCGCAGCGCCGGCCCCCCGACGCGACGCACCGGCGCCAGGTCGGCCGCCGGGGCGCCCCGGGTCGTCCCGCCCAGCGGCAGCAGGGCGGCGGCCCGCAGCAGGTCGCGACGGTGAAACGGATCGGGCATCGATCGAGCCTCCGGCCAGGGGCCGCCACGGCACCCGCCCCGCGACCACGCGGACCGGGTGCGCCGGGGGCCCGACCTGATGGTAGCCCAGCGGTGGCCGGCGCTGGCCCGAAAGCCGGTTCCTGGGGGACGATTTCGGGCGGAGCGGTCGGCGGCCGGGCGAACGTTGAACGGGGGGTGGCTGTCGTGCGTATCATAGGGGGAGATTGGCCGGGGCGCACCGCGCCTGAACCCGGAGGGGCCAGTCGCCCGGGGGCCGAGCCGGCCCAATGCGGGACTGGCCCGGCGGTTGCGGCGATTCCTCTCCCCCCGTGCGTGCGCCCGCGATGCCGTCCTGGACCGGAGCCTGGAGACTGACATGGCCCAGCCGTCGCAGACCTTGCCCGTCTTGCCCCTGCGCGGGACGGTGATCTTCCCGGGCGTGACCACGCCGATCGGCGTCGGCCGGCCGGGGACCCTCCGCGCCGTCGAGACGGCGGTCAAGGTGCATGAGGGCCTGATCTTCGCCGTCGCCCAGCGCGACATGGCCGAGGAGCCCGCCGTCGACCAGCTGTACAGCCTGGGCGTGATCGCCCGCATCGGGCAGGTCCAGCGCGGGCTGGGCGGGGTGCAGCTGCTCCTGCTCGGCGAGGAGCGGGCTGCGGCGCAGGTGTACCAGACGGCCGACGGCTACATCACCGCCGAGGTCACCCCGGTCGCCGAGATCCCGCCGGTGGTGGCCGACGACCCGGCCTTCGCCGCCCTCTATCGCGAGACCCGCGAGCGGGCCATGGAGCTGGGCGAGCGCCGGGGGATGCCCGAGGAGGTCCTGCACAGCGTGATGGACTCGGTGACCGACCCCGGCAAGTTCGCCGACCTGGTCGGTGGCTACCTGGAGCTGCCGGTGGCCGAGAAGCAGGGGCTGCTGGAGACGCTGGCCGTCGAGGAGCGGATGCGGCGCGCCCTGGTGCACATGCAGCGCCAGATCGGCATGCTCGAGGCGCAGGCCGAGATCAAGAACCAGGTGCAGGAGGAGCTGGGCGAGCGCCAGCGCGAGATGTTCCTCCGCGAGCAGATGAAGGCGATCCGCAAGGAGCTGGGCGAGGACGACCAGAACCGCGAGATCGAGGAGCTGCGCGCCAAGCTCGGCAAGCAGGACCTGCCGCGCGAGGCCCGCATCGAGGTCGAGCGCGAGCTGGGGCGCCTGGAGCGCGCCGGCCGCGAGTCGATGGAGGCGCAGGTCATCCGCACCTACCTGGAGTGGGTCGCCGAGCTGCCCTGGAACACCCGCTCCGACGACCTGCTGGATCTGAACCACGCCGCCCAGGTGCTCGACGAGGACCACTATGGCCTCAAGGACGTCAAGGACCGCGTCCTCGAGTTCCTCGCCGTGCGCCAGCTCAAGGCCCGCAAGATCGCCGACCAGGTCGCCGCCGAGGGCGCCGTGCCCGCCGAGACCCTGCGCCCCCCCAGGGACACCGCCACGCCGACGCTCGCCCCCGGCGGCGCCGAGAGCCCGATCCAGGACCAGGCCGAGGCCAAGGCCCGCGCCATGGCGCGCGGGCCCATCCTCCTGTTCGTCGGCCCGCCCGGCGTGGGCAAGACGTCCATCGCCAAGTCGATCGCCCGCTCGCTGGGCCGCAAGTACGTGCGGGCCGCGCTGGGCGGCGTGCGCGACGAGGCCGACATCCGCGGCCACCGCCGCACGTACGTGGGGGCCATGCCGGGGCGAATCATCCAGGGCCTGAAGCAGGCCGGCACCCGCAACCCGGTGTTCCTGCTCGACGAGGTCGACAAGCTCGGCGTCTCGTTCCAGGGCGATCCCGCCAGCGCCCTGCTGGAGGTGCTCGACCCGGCGCAGAACGACTCGTTCACCGACCACTACCTGAACGTGCCGTTCGACCTCAGCGAGGTGCTGTTCATCGCCACGGCCAACTTCCCCCAAAATA
>CAZUZD010000241.1:2599-9650 GCA_964624465.1 uncultured Isosphaeraceae bacterium | reverse complement strand
GGGTCGCCCGGTTCGGCGGCGACGAGTTCCTGGCGCTGCTGCCCGGCCTGCCGGCCGCCGCGGCCCGGGCCGTCGCCGACCGCCTGCACGCCGAACTGGCCGACGCCCTCCGCCCCGACTCGGCCGCCAGCCTGGGCCTGGCCCAGCTTCGCCCCGGCGATACCCCCGAGCTCCTGCTCGCCCGCGCCGACGCCGCCCTCGTCCGCGCCAAGCGCCTGGGCCGCGACCGCGTCGAGACCGACGACGCCTGAGCCCTCCGGCCCCGTCGTGCCCGGGCGTCGCCGCCCGGCGGATCGAGGATCGGTCAGCGGCTCGTGACGGTGTGCGAGTCGGCGCTGGGGTGGGGCTGGGCGGTGGCGGTGGCGGGCTCGGGGGCCGTGGCGGCCGCGGGGCGCTGGCGGAAGACCAGCCAGCGGGACATGCTGAAGCTGATGGCGGTGCCGGCGACGATGCCGACGACGGCGGCGGCCAGCCGGTGCGCGGCGAAGAAGGGGATCGACTGCGGCAGCCGGAGCCGCAGGAACAGCGACAGCGGCACGCTGACGGCGTTGCTGAGCAGGTACGTCAGGAACTGCCGCACCAGCGAGCCGCCGCGGGCGTCGTTGAAGGTGAGCCGGCGGTTCAGGGAGAAGTTCCAGACGACCGCCACGCTCACGGCGATCAGGCCGGCGATGGCCAGCGAGAGCGGGCCGCCGACCAGCGGGGCGGGCCGGTCGTACAGGGCGGTGCGGTTCAGCACGCCGTGGGCGGCGGCGTAGGTGGCCAGGTCGACGATCGCGCCCGAGGCGCCCACGACGCAGAACTGGATCAGCCGCGAGAGGTTGCCGAAGCGGTGGTCGGCCAGCCGCTTCAGGTGCCGGATGTCGTCCCAGCCGAGGTGCAGCCGCATCGAGGCCAGGCCCCGTCGCGGCCGCGACGGCAGGTCGAGCGGCGGCCGGGCCCCCTGGCGACGGTGCCGGCTGCGGCTCACGAGCTTCGCCAGCAGCTCCAGCGCGAACTTCGAGCCCACCGCGTGGAACCCGCTGGCGTTGGCCAGCACCGAGCGGTCCAGGCCGATCAGGCCCGAGAGCGGGTCGGTCGAGCCGATCAGCGCCAGGAAGCCGGCGCCGATGGCCCCACGCACCCGCCCCGAGGCGGGCAGGAACCGGCTGGCGACGACGACCTCGGCCCGGCCGCTGGCCAGGGCGTCGACCACGGCGACGATCTCGGCCGGCGGGTAGCCCCGGGCCGGGTCGAGCACGAGCAACAGCTCGCCGAGCGCCTGCTCCAGGCCGGCCACGGCGGCCGCCGCGGCGCCGGGAGTCTCGGCCCGGAGGCACTGCGCCTCGGGGCCCAGGGCGTCGAGCGCCGGGACGGGGTCGGTCGGGCCGATGACGACCAGCACGTCGACGACATGGCCGGCCGCCTCGAGCGCCCCGCGGCCGTCGCGGACCGTCGCCGAGGCGCTGGCCGTGTCGGGGTGCGGCGTCGGCAGGATCAGGCTGACTCGGGCCATGAGGGATGCTCCGCGGGGCGGACTCTCGGGGGCTCGGGACCTCGACCGGCCGCCATCACGGCGGGGCGGGGTTCGAGGGTCGGGACCGACCGGGCCAGCGGCCTGGCGGGGGCGGTCACGAGGCGGCCCGGAATGTGAGCTCGAATGGAGGTGCTTTGCCGGGCAGGCGGTTGCGTCGATCGGCCGGGACTCGTGGCGGCCGGACGCGTCGGACAACGGCCTTCTATCTAGAACAACGCTCCGAATCCTGCAACCCGGACCGGCCGGGCTCAGGACGCGGGGGCCGGGTCGGGAGCGTTGCCAGGAACGGGACCAGGATCGGGATCGGGATCGGGGTCGAGGGCGTGGGTGATCCAGCCGCCCCCCAGGACGACCTGGCCCTCGGGGTCGTACAGCGCGACGACCTGGCCGGGGGTGATGGCGGGCTGGGGGGTGGCGAAGCGGACCGCGACGCGGGTCGGGTCGGCGTCGACGAGCGTGACGGTGGCGGCCACCCCCGCGTGGCGGGCCCGGATCTGGGCGACGCAGGGCAGGGGGGAGCCGTCGGCCGGCGGGGGAGTCTGCCAGTTGAACCGGTCGGCGACCAGCCCGGGGCGCTCCAGGGCGACCCGGGGTCCGATGGTGACCACCCGGGTGGCCGGCTCGATGTCGACCACGTAGCGCGGCTCGGGGGCGGCCACCCCCAGGCCGCGGCGCTGGCCGATGGTGAACCGCTCGTAGCCGTCGTGCTCCCCCACGGTGCGGCCGGCCTCGTCGACGATGGTGCCGGCGGTGGGCGCGTGCTCGGGGCGTCGGCTGCGGACGAACCGGGCGTGGTCGTCGTCGGGGATGAAGCAGATCTCCTGGCTGTCGGGCTTGTCGTGCACCGGCAGGCCAAGGTCGCGGGCGATCGCCCGGATGTCGGCCTTGGCGTGGTCGCCCACCGGCAGTCGCACCCGCTCCAGCAGCTCGGGGGCCAGCCCCGAGAGCACGTAGGACTGGTCCTTGCTGCGGTCGACCGCGCGGGCGATCCGGGGCCGGCCGTGGGCGTCGGCGGCGATGCGGGCGTAGTGCCCGGTGGCGACGAAGTCGGCCCCGGCCTGCTGGCCGTACTCCCAGAGCCGGCCGAACTTGAGCCAGACGTTGCAGTGCACGCAGGGGTTCGGCGTGCGGCCGGCCAGGTACTCGTCGGCGAAGTCGTCGAGGATCCTGGCGAAGTCACGCTCGAAGTCGAGCACGTAGAACGGGATGTCGAGCCGGTCCGCCACGGCGCGGGCGTCGAGCGCATCGCTGACCGCGCAGCAGGTCTTCGCCCGGCGGCTGGCCTCCGGATCGGCCCCGGCCGCCTCCGACTCGGCATATGCCCCCGTGCGCATGAACAGCCCCAGGACCTCGTGCCCCTGCCGTTGCAGCAGGGCCGCGGCCACCGAGCTGTCCACCCCGCCACTCATCGCCAGCACGACCCGCGCCATCCCGCTCGACCCGCCCGTTGGTCCGGCGCCACCCCGGCCGCCGGCATCGGATCCGCCCGGATCCCCCCGCCGCGCCCGAAACTCCGGTCGCGCAATCATTTCCAATGGTAGGTCGTGCCCCGCCCGCCGACAAGCCGATCTGACGCCCCGGCCCCTCGGGCCCGCTCGGCCACGGCCCCCGGATCGTCGGCGTGGTCGGGTGTTGTCCGCGCCCGGCGGACCCTGGGGAACCTCGGTCCGAGGCTCGTCGGATCCGGGGTTCCGCGTGCGGAGACCGGATCGAGGGCCTTCCGAATCGTCGTCGTGGCCACGCTCCGCTCAGGCCACGCCACACCAGCACAAAACCCCGGTCCAGGGCTGGAGGATCCGGGCTCCACTCCGCGGAACCCGGGCACCCCGGTTCGCTGGCAAAAGCCAGGGGGCAGGCGGCCGGTGTGGCGTGGCCTGAGCGGAGCGTGGCCACGACGACGGGGGCCTCCCGATGGTGGTCGCGAGGGGCGTGGGGAGTGGCGGAGGGATCAGGGGGATTGAGGGCGGGGCGGGGGTCGTCGATGATCGACGGCCCGCCCGGGGGATGGCCGCGTCCGGCCGATCCGACCGGGGCGGCGATCCGACCGAGCCAACGGCGTGACGACGGACCCCATCAACCGGCACGACACCCGGACCCGGACCCGCACCGCGACGGCCAGCCGGCGCGTGCTGGCGGGGCTGCTGGTGGTCGTCGGCGTGGTCCTGTCGCCGCTGCTGCTGGGGTTCGAGCCGGTGGGCAATGATCCTGACCTGCTGTACCGGCCGTACAAGAGCGAGCTGGTGCGGGCGCTGCACGCCGGGCGGCTGCCGTGGTGGAGCGATCGGTTCGCGCTGGGGATCCCGCTGGTGGCCGAGAGCCACGTGGCGGCGCTCTATCCGCCGAACCTGCTGCTCTACGGGGCGCTGCCGGTCGGGGTGGGCGCGGCGTACCGGCTGGCGATGTGGCTGCACGGGCTGGCCCTGGCGGCGGCGACGTTCGGCTACGCGCGCACGCTGGGGCTGACCCCCTGGGGCGGCGCGCTGGCGGCGGTGGCGGTGGCGATCGGGGGCTACGCGGGCGCACACGCGGTGCATGAGCCGTTCGTGACGGCGCTGCCGTATGTGCCGCTCTGCCTGATGCTTGCCGAGCGCTGGCTGGCCGGCGGGAAGCCCGGCTGGCTGGCGGGCCTGGCGCTGGCCTGGGGGGCGCAGGTGACGCTGGGCCACTTCCAGATCCCGGTCTGGACGGCGGCGCTGGTGACGATCACGGCCGTGGTGCGAGGAGCTCAAGGGCGAGCGTCGTGGCGGCGGGTGGGGCTCGTGGCGGCGGGTCTGGTCTGGGGCGCGGCGGTGGCGGCGGTGCAGCTGGGCCCGACGGCCGAGCTCTCGCGGGTGGCGGGGTTCCGCCGGCCGCCCTCGGCATTGATGGGCTACGCCTGTCCGCCGGCGCACCTGGCGCAGTGGGCCCTGCCGTCGCTCTACCAGGGGCGCAACAACGGCCCGATCCCGGCCAAGAACACCGACTACTGGGGCTCGCTCGGCACCACGCCCGAGGAGGCCGGCGGCCACGTCGGCGTGACGGCGCTGGTGCTGGCGTGCATCGGCCTGGTGGCCGGGCCCCGCGACCGGTCGCTGGCGCCCTGGCGCTGGCTGGCGCCGCTGGGCCTGGTCCTGGCGACCCTGTCCGGGTGGTGGCCCGACGCCTACGGCTGGTTCCTGGCGATCCCCGGTCTGGGCTGGTTCCGCGCCCCCGGCCGGCACCAGCTCCTGCCCGCCATCGGCCTGGCGCTGCTGGCCGGCCGCGGGCTCGATCGCTCGATCCCGGAGCGGCGGTTCGCGATCGGTCTGGGCCTGGCGCTGGCGATCGGTCTGGCCGCCGCCGGGTGGTCGTGGTGGTGGATCGCGCAACGGCCCGAGCTGGCGCTGGCCCAGGGGGCGCGCACGATGCCCCTGCGCTGGCAGGTGGCGGCCTCGGCCTGGGGGCTGGCGCTGGCGACGATCGTCGGCTGGCGGGTCGGTCGGATCGGGCCGTGGGCGCCGATCGCCGCGGCGACGCTGGAGCTGACGGCGCTCTACTACGACGGCCCCGCCACCTGGGCCCGCGCCGTCGACCCCGGATCGAGCCCGGTCCTGCGACGGCTCGCCGCCGAGCCGGGGGCGGCCGAGGGCCTGATCGCCGGCCGGCTCCAGGACCTGCCCGTGCGGCTGGGGCTGACCGCCGCGTATCCCGTGCTCGGCATCACCGCGCCGCCGCCCAATTACCTGCTCGAGCGCGCCGCCGACACCCCGCCAGCGCTCACCCCGGCCCCCGAGCGCCGCTGGCAGCGGCGCTTCGGCGTCGCCTACGGCGTCTGGGCGGCCGACGACCCGGTCGCGGCCCCCGGCGTGACGACCCTGCTGGAGACGCCCGACCCGGTCCTCGAACGGCTGTTCCCGACCGCCCTCACGGCCGACCGCCGCCGGCTCTGGCGGCTGGTGCGGTACGACGCCCCCGCGCCCCCGGCCCGGGTCGTCACCGCCGCGCGCGAGCTGCCCGCCTGGGGCCCTCTCTATTCCCGGTTCTCGCGCTCCGACGACCTCGACGCCGACACCGCCTGGTTCCTCACCGACGACGTCCCCCCCGGCCTGAAGCGCACCCGACCCGCCGGCCTGCCCCTGGGCCCCGACCAGGACGCCGCGCTCGACCTGGGCGTGCCCGCCACCGCCGCGCGCGTCACCGCCTTCGACGGCCGCTCGGCCACCGTCGAGCACGACGGCGGCTGCGTCTTGATCCTGCGCCGCACCGCCTACCCCGGCTGGTCGGCCCGCATCAACGGCGCCCTCGACGCGGTCCCGCTCGCCCCCGTCAACGGCGGCCTCCAGGCCCTCGTCCTGAAGGGTCGCGGCCCGAGCCGGATCGACCTGATCTACCGCCCCACCGCCCTGTCGCTCTGGGCCACGATCACGACCCTCGCCCTGATCGGCGCCCTCGCCACCCTCGTCGCCAGCCGACTGGAACGCCTCCGGTCGTGGCATCCAGCCGCGTCGCCCGGCGGCCTCCGCGCGGCCTCTCGACCCGGCCCCGACCCTTCGGCGGTGCTCCCCGGGTAGCCCGGACGACTTGTCGTCCGGGTCGCGCAGCGACAGGCGGCGTGAGGGTTGCCCATCGATCGTCGCAACCCGGTTCGCGATTCGGAAGATCCGTGGCGGGGCCTGCGACGGCCAGCAGCCCTCTCCGCCCGTTTTGGCGTCGAGGCCCGAACCCCGACGCGGCGGCTGTGCCTGGATCGATCGGTCGGCTGGACCGACTCCGCCTGTCGCTGCGCGACCCGGACGAGCAAGTCGTCCGGGCTAACCAGGTGTGACGATCGACGGGCCTCGCCGAGCCGCCCGTCGCGGCGCGACCTGACGAGGCCGCCGCCAGGGAGCCGAGGACTGGGTGTCGGGCCGTGGACGCCTACTCCCGATCGGGCCCAGGCGAGGGCGGTCCGAAGACCGCTTGGTACCGTTGCTCATCCCAGGGCTGGCCCCACGGTCCCGCCCGGATGAGATGCCGACTCGACCCACCGTAACCCGCCTCCCCGGCGATCAGGAACCCGATCGGCTCACCGTCAATCAGAACGCAGGCGGCGTTGCCGTCCGGGGACCAGAGGACGCTCACGGCATCCTCGGACGGTGTCGCTTGCTGGGCGTCTGGTCCAGCATGCCCCTGGGGCGCAGGCGGTGCCGATCCCCGATGGTTCTGGTTCTCGGATGGGTCGGGTGCCGGGATCCGGTTGTAGAGCCAGCAATCTCCGGCGACCTTCTGACTTTCGGGCTCTGTCAGGTAGAGGAAGCCCGTGGTCCCGTCGTCCTCGATGAGGGCGGTCCGACGAGAGCCGGGATGCTGCTCGGAGATGAACATCGGGATGCCCCGCAATCCTGACCAGCACGTGTGACCGACACGGGGTTCATCGTGGCCCGTCCCGATACCGGGATCAATCGAGGAGAGCCGATGGGCCAGGACCGCCACATGCGCGGCGTGGGAAGTTCTCGGAGCGGGGTCGCCCGGCCCCCACCGAGGCCCGGGGGCCCCCGGATTACAACCACGGGGGGAGGGGCGGGAGTACCAAAGGGA
>CAZUZD010000241.1:356-2589 GCA_964624465.1 uncultured Isosphaeraceae bacterium | reverse complement strand
GACCGCCCATGGGGGGGGGTGGTATGTTCTGGGCGGGGGGTCGCCCGGACGACAAGTCGTCCGGGCGACCCTGTGATCCGATCCTGGCGTCGAGGTCCGTGAGAAGCTCTGGAACCCGGATGGCTGCCCTCACGGGAGTGTGGCCGGTTCGTCCGGGCCACGCCGTCAGAGCGTGTTCCAGCACCTCTCGGCATAGTAGACGATCGCCAGGGCGATCCCGTCCTCGAGGACCGGGGTATCGCGGCGGAAGAAGTCCTCGCCGAGCGGCCCACCGGAGACGAGGATCGTGTAGCGGCCAGAGTCACCGGGACCCTGCCGCTGGCCGTCGATCTTGATCAGGACGATCGCTCCCTCGGCGGCCATCGCCTCGACCACCTCCCACACCGCATCGCAGCCCCGCCAGTCCGGACGGATCTCGGCGAGCCCCAACTTCCTGGCCCACAACACAACCTCGGCCCGCGCCTGGTCCGATTTCACTGCTGAAAATCCTCCGCTGCGCGGCTGCGATCACACGCGATTGGCCGCAAGCAATCTTCAGGATCGCCTTCCCTCTGGTCGGACACCATGCCGTTGTGCCGGGTCGCTCCCCGATGGCCGGCGCCCGACCGGCGGCGTCAGTCCAGCGGGGACAATGTGCAGATGGGTCGCCCGGACGAGCCAGTCTTCCGGGCGACCCTCTCCCCCTCATGGGAGTGTGACGGTTTCGACCGGGCGACCCGGTCACTGTTTTGGGTCTCGGGCGACTATGATCAAGGACCGCGGCGCTCGGTGGCTGCGGTGCAGTGCGGTGATGGCGTGGGTGGGCGGAGGGGGCCGGTCGATGACGCGGTACGACGGGCTCCCGCTGTCGCCCAGGGCCAGGGCATACCTCGCGGCGCGGGGCATTGCGGAGAACTCGGACACGCCCGGGTGGGTCGCCGAACAGCTCGCGACCGCGGGCCTGCCGGTGGATCCGAGGGTGGTCGACACGTTCTACCGATTCGGCGGCGTCTGCCTCCACCTGGGAGTGCACGGTCGGTTCAAGGTCCATCGGATTCCACAGGCGATCCGTGCCCTGCGCCACGAGGGGCACCGCACCCTGGACGCCGACCGATGCCGCATCCCGTTCGGGGAGAGCGAGACCATCCAGGCGGCGTTCCTGATGGACGGCCACGGCCGGCTGTACGAGGATGCGCGTCAGATTGCGGCCGGGATGGTGGAGTGGATCGAGACCCTCTCCGCACGGGACCCCGACTTCTGAACCGGGTCGCGCCGCGAATCGAACCAACCGCGACGGCGTGGGCGGTATCGACGTGGGGGCCGGTTCGTTGCAAGGGGACGGGTGTGCGGGGATAATCGCGCCGCACCTTGACGGGTCAAAATCGCAAGGCCGCGCGAGCGTGGGGCCCGTTCTGCCCCGCGACCGCAGGCCACGAGGATCGCACGATGCCCTGGCTTCCCCTGACCGGTCTGCTGGCCGCCCTGAGCGCGGTGGCCGTCGATTCCCCACCCGCCCCGGCCCCGACGGCGGTGACGACCGACGCGCAGGCGCGGCAGCCGCAGGTGGCGGTGGCGCCCGGGGGCAAGGCGGTGTTCGTGGCGTACGGCAGCGGGTCGGCGATCCGGGTGGCGGCGTCGGCCGACGGCGGGGGGCACTTCGGTGAGCCAGTGACGGTGGCCACGCCGCCGAACCTCGCCCTCGGCATGCGGCGCGGGCCTCGGGTCGCGGCCACGGCCGATGCGGTGGTGGTCACGGCCGTCAGCGGTGCGAAGGGCAAGGGGCAGGACGGCGACGTGCTGGCCTGGCGCTCGACCGATGGCGGGGCGCACTGGGACGGCCCGACGCGGGTGAACACCGTGGCGACCTCGGCCCGCGAGGGGTTGCACGCGATGGCCGCCGGGCCCGACGGGTCGCTCTTCTGCGCCTGGCTCGACCTCCGCGACGGCAAGATGGCCCTCTACGGCGCCCGCTCGGCCGACGGCGGGGCGACCTGGGAGCCCGACGCGCTGGTCTACCGCTCGCCCGACGGCGCCATCTGCACCTGCTGCCATCCGTCGGTGGCCTTCGCGGCCGACGGCACGCTGCACGTGATGTGGCGCAACGATCTGGGCGGGGCCCGCGACCTCTGGCACGTCGCCTCGACCGACGCCGGCCGCCACTTCGGGCGCCCCGGCAAGCTCGGCCTCCGCACCTGGGTCTACAACAAGTGCCCGATGGACGGCGGCGCGATCGCCCCCGGCTCCGACGGCGCGC
>CAZUZD010000241.1:0-346 GCA_964624465.1 uncultured Isosphaeraceae bacterium | reverse complement strand
AGCGTCGGCCGGCGTGCACACGATCGGTTCGCCGCGCACGTTGAACGAGGTGTTGATGATGATGCCGTAGCCGGTCCGGTCCTCGAATGCTTTGATGATATCGTGGTAGCGCGGATTGACGTCGCGGTCGACCGTCTGGATGCGGGCCGGCCGCGTCTATGCCGCCGGCGACGACCGCGCCGAGCGGCCCCTGGGCGACGGCGTGCAGCCCTGGACGGCCGCCGGCGCCACCGGCCCCCACACCGTCTGGCTCGCGAAGCGACCGGGCGCCCTCCAGTACCAGCCGCCGGGGGCCGCCGCCGCCGTGCAGACCCTGGCCGAGTCGGCCGGCGACCCGGTCGTCGCC
>CAZUZD010000240.1:0-9742 GCA_964624465.1 uncultured Isosphaeraceae bacterium | reverse complement strand
CCTCGGTGGTGCTCGACGGCGACGGCTCGCTGGCGGGGATGTACCGCAAGATGCACATCCCCGACGACCCGCTCTACTACGAGAAGTTCTACTTCACCCCGGGCGACCTGGGCTGGCAGGCCATCGAGACCCGGCATGCGAAGGTCGGCACGCTCGTGTGCTGGGACCAGTGGTACCCCGAGGCCGCTCGCCTGACGGCGCTCCAGGGGGCCGAGGTGATCTTCTACCCCACCGCCATCGGCTGGCACCCCGCCGAGAAGGCCGAGTACGGTCCGGCCCAGCAGGACGCCTGGCACACGATGCAGCGGGCACACGCCATTGCCAACGGCGTGTTCGTGGCGGCGGTCAACCGGATCGGCCACGAGGGGCCGGCCGACGGTGGGATCGAGTTCTGGGGCGGTTCGTTCGTCGCCGACCCGTTCGGCCGCGTCATCGCCCGCGCCGGTCACGATACCGAGGAGGTCCTCATCGTCGAGTGCGACCCCAAGCTCGCCGAGGACACCCGCCGGCACTGGCCGTTCCTCCGCGACCGCCGCATCGACGCCTACGGCCCGATCGTCCAGCGCTTCGGGCGCTGATCGCTCGCGAGCCGACCGCCTCGGCACTCCTGGCCCGGCCCGCTCGTCCTTAGACGCGGGTCGGGCCGGCCTCGGGATGCTGGATCTGGATCCGCGACGGAACCGGGTCGTCCGCCTCACCCGCGGGGTCGGCGAAGAGGCGCAGCGTCTCCAGGCCGGGGGCCCCGGTCGGCCGGAAGGTCAGCCGCTCGCCGTCGCGCGTCGACGGGAACCGGGCCACGACGGTGCCGTCTTCGGCCGACTCCGGCGGCCGGGCCGAGTTGGCGACGAGGATCAATGGCGGGATCACCCCGTCGGCGGGCTGTCGCTGGAGCGTGATCGACCAGGGCCGCCCGGGGATCAGCGGCGGTTTGAGCCGGTACGTCAGCGCCACGGCCTCGCCGACGCCCGGGACCGCCGCCGTGGCCCCGGCTGCGATCCCCGGAGACGCCCGCTGCTGGCCCTCGCATTCGGCCAAGGCGAGGACCCGCACCTGCCAGGGTGGCCCGCCCGGTTCGTCGGGCAGGTCGAGCGTGGCCGCCCAGGTTCCGTCGGATTCCGGCGGGGGCACCGGCACACGTCGGGCCTCGGGGTCGTCGATCCCGGTGGGCGGGGCGCCTGCTCGGGCCAGAACGACGTGAGTGATGCCGGACGCCTCGTTGCGCCACTGCAGCCGCACCCGGCCGGCGGGGTCGCCTCCGAGGCGGCCGACGGAGAGGCCAACCGGGTCGGGCGGCAGCCACCAGGCGACGGACCGGCCCACGGTGGCCAGGCCGGCGGCGAAGGTGACCGGGGTGTAGTGGACCGGCCGCAACGTGGGGCCGGCGTCGTCGACGCAATGGCCGGCCGAGGCCTCGGGGAGCCAGCGCCCGAGGGTGGCCAGCCGCTCCAGGTCGCCCGCCGTGCGACGCTCGCCGGTCGCCAGACCGAAGGGGGTCTCGGTGCGGAGGACCCGGACCTGGCCAACGGGCGGGGCCGGCCACTGGAGCCGGAGGCGGCCGTCGGCCTCGGGCGTGATCCGCAGGTCCTCCACGATCCGGGTCGCCAGTTGCGGGATCGCCGAGACGAACACCCCGCGCGAAGGCTGGAGCCGGCCGTTCGGAGCGCGGTACAGGGCGAAGAGCCCGTAGTGATAAGTGCGCCCGTCCTCCAGCCCGACGTCGGCGACGGTCTCGGATGCGGGGGTGAGCGCGACACCCTCGTGGGGACCGTCGACCGGCGTACCCATCTGACGGACGACCCGCACCCCCACTGCGCCGGTTGGGGGCGTCCAGTTCAGGCGAATCGAGCCCGGCCTGGCCTCGACGCGGACGTCGCGGACATCCTCGGCGACTACGAACGGCCCGGCCGCGACGCCCAGGACCGAGGCGACCTTGCCCCGGAGGCTGAAGACGGCATATCCGAAGGCATCGCCGAGCTGAAGGTCCCGATCGTCCCACGCGGTTCCCTCGACGACCGCGACGACGGTGCCGTCACCGGCATGCGTGGGGGCCTCGCGGGGCTTGCGGAGGATGCGATAGCACAACGGCCCGCGCCCATCGAGCTCGGGGGCCGTCCAGCGCAGGCGGATGCGGTCGGGCAGGACCTCCGCGTGCAGGTCGGTGGGACCCTCGGGCGGGCAGAGCTCCAGCGCCTCGCGGGCCTCGGGGAGATCGACCACCTGGGCCAGCGCCTGGTCGAGCAGGGTGCGGGCGGCGGCCGGGTCGTGGCCCAGGCGGCGGCGGGCGCGGGCCACGAGCTGATGCGCGGCCTCGAGCCGTTCCTGGCACTCGGTGCGGGCGGCCTCGAGCTCGGGGTTGCCCAGCTCGACCAGCCGCGACCAGACCTCCAGGAGATCGCGAGCAGCCACGACGCGATGGGCCGCCCGTTCGAGGCGGTAGCGGGCCTTGATGGCCTGGATCTCGCTGAGCTGCGTCTGCACCTTCTCGACGCCCTTGCGGGCACCGACGTGGTGGGGAGCCAGCTCCTGGACCCGTCGCAGGTGGCCGATGGCGGCGTTCAGGCGTCGGAGCTTGAAGGCGTGTTGCGCGGCCGCGAAGTGCCGCTCCATCGGCTCGACGTTCTCGATGGCGAACCCGCACCCGGTGCAGCGCCGCTCGTCGACCCAGCCCTGGTGCCGGCACGACGGGCAGCTCCAGGTCAGCGGCGCATGGCAGTGGCGGCAGCCGCCCGAGCCGTGGATCTCGGACCAGGCGTAGTCGGTGAGCCCGTGGCAGGCGCGGCAGCGGATCAGCCGGCGCTCCCCCTGGGACAGCGTCGGCAGCGGCCCGCCGGCCGGCTCGACGCCCGCCTGCCGGCAGCCCTGGCGGATCAGGGCCTCGCCGCGTGCGGGTGTGATTCCGTGAGCGGTCGCCTCCACCAGCAGCGCCTCGCGGGTGGCCGGATCGAGCCGGCCCTGCCCCTGGAGCGCGAACGTGACCACGGCGCCGAATTGCTCTTCAGCTTCCAGCGCCAGCGAGTCGTCGTAGCGGGCGCGGGCCTCGGGCGTGCCCAGGTGCGTCTGCGCCAGCGAGATGGCGTTCAGCCAGGCGGTCTTGGCGGCGGTCACCTGCGCCTTCTGCATCCAGCGCTGGCGTTCGGCCGCCGCCTTCGCCCGGATCTCGGCGGCGGGTGTGTCGCGTCGCAGGCCGAGCAGGTCGTAGAGGTCCCGCTGCTCCAGGTGCTCCAGCGCGATGGCGATCTGCCGGCGGGTGGCGACATCCAGGAGGTTGCGCGGGGCCTCCTGCTCGTCGGCCGTGAGGGTACTCGGGAACTCCGGCATGGGCGGGAACGGCCCGACCAGGCGGTCGAGGTCCTCGCGGTTCAGCCCACGGCGCTCGGCCTCGGCCCGGAGCAGGCTGCGGTCGGTAACCGTCAACCCGCCCTTGGCCGCGCGGATCTGGACCAGGCGCTGGAGGGCGTCGAGCCGACGGTCGCGCTCGGCCTGTTGCGCCGCGGTCAGCTCGGTGTCGTAGACGGCCCGCTCGGTCGGGTCGCTCAGCAGGCGGCGGCGGATCTCGGGGATCCGGTCGAGGTACGACTGATAGAGCGTGCCCTTGCTCGGGTGCCGGGTCCGGGAGGACCACTCCGGCTGGCACCGCTTCAGGGCGGCCTCGATCGTGGCCCGATCCGAACCCGGTTCGACCCCGAGCATCGCGTAGAAGTCGGCGACCATCACGCCTTGCCCTACCCCGTCCCGGGGACCGACGCAGGGCCCGGGTCGCGGGCCAGCGGGCGCCGGCATGTCGACATTCTCACCGGCGTCCCGGGGCGCGTCCAGCGAGCGTCGGCGGCGGTGGGATCAGTCGCCCAGGACGGAGGGGGCCTGGTGCTGGAGCCGACGGGCCACCTCCGGGTGCGGAGGCTCGTCCTGGTCGGGTATGGCGACCGAGGCCACGCCCCACAGCCTGCCCTCGGCGTCGCGGAGCGGCACCGCGACCGAGCGGGCGGCGCCGAAGAGCCGGAGCCAGTGGCCCGATCCGGTCGACGGCTCCAGCGCCTCGGCGATCGAGACGGCCGCCACGCCGTCGCGGGCCGCCTGCACGATCCCCAGCCCCTGGGTGGTCATCGCGACCGACCGGGTGGCCGTCGTGAAGCCGACGGCCACCGGCTCGGGCAGGTCGGGCGCGCCCCGGAAGTGCACCAGGACCAGGCGGCCGGCCTCCAGCCGCCAGAGGCCCGCGGCGCGGGCATGCAGCGCTCCGGCCACGGCGTCGAGGTGGAGGATCAGGTCGGTCGTCTGGGGCATGGTGCGGCTCCGGGCACGCGGGCTCATTGCTGGTCAGTTGATGCCGATCAGCTCGACCTCGAAGTGGAGCGTCGCATTCGGCGGGATCGGGCCGCCGGGCGTGCCGGCCGGGCCGTAGCCCTCCTCGGGCGGGATCGTGAGCTTGCGGAGGCCGCCGACCTGCATGCCGGCGACGCCCAGGTCCCAGCCCTTGATCACGTAGCCCGCGCCCAGCGGGAACTGGAACGGCTGGCCGCGGTCGCGCGAGCTGTCGAACTTGGTGCCGTCGGCCAGGGTCCCGACATAGTGGACGGCGACGCGGTCGCCCTTCTTCGCCGCCGGGCCGGTGCCCGTCTTGACGTCCTCGATCTGCGTGCCCGGTCCGGCCATGGCGCTGCCCTTTCGTTGCGATTCCGGGGGAACTGGAGCGGTCGTGGGGAGGATCCCCCCGCCGGGCGACATCTTACGGGGCGTGTCGCGTCGCGGGCAACGGCGGTCGGTGTCGAGCCCGTGAACTCCGGTCGGCCTGGAATTCACGCATCACAAGCTCTACGATAAGGGGTCGTCGAACCTGCCGGGCGCCGCCATCGGAACGGACCGGCCGACACACGCTTCCTCCGACGACCTGAGGTCTGCCTCCATGGCCCGCCGCCTACCGCCGAAATCCTCACACCGTTCGGGACCGCCCGGTCGCGGCAAACCCGGCCCCGGAGGACGACCGGCCCGGCCTGGCAGCAAGCCCCCGGGTGGCGGCCCCTCGGCGCGTCCGAGTCCTCGCCCCCGCCCCGCCCCCCGGCCCCGTCGTGACGACGAATCGCCGACCGAGGGTGAGCGGCTCCACAAGTTCCTGGCCCACGCCGGCGTCGGCTCCCGCCGCGCCTGCGAGGAGATGATCCTCCAGGGCCGCGTCTCGGTCGACGGCACCGTCGTCCGCGAGATGGGCTCGAAGGTCACGCCGATCTCCCGCGTCGAGGTCGACGGCCAGCGCGTCACCCCCGAGCGCCACGTCTATTACGCCGTCAACAAGCCGAAGGGTTACGTCTCGACCAACTCCGACCCGTCCGGCCGTCCCCGGGTCGTCGACCTCGTCGCCGAGGTGCCCGAGCGGGTCTATGCCGTCGGCCGGCTCGACGAGGAGAGCGTCGGCCTGATGCTGCTCATGAACGACGGCGAGCTAGCCAACCGGCTGGCACACCCGAAGTTCGGCGTCGAGAAGGTGTACCGTGCCCTGGTGGCCGGTACCCCGACGAACGAGTCGCTCGACCAGCTCACGCAGGGCGTCTGGCTCGCCGAGGGCAAGGCCCGCGCCAAGCGCGTCCGCATCGCGGGCAAGAAGGGCGACGCGACCGTGCTGGAGCTGGTGCTGGCCGAGGGCAAGAATCGCGAAGTGCGCCGGATGCTCGCCAAGCTCGGCCACAAGGTCATGAGCCTCCAGCGGGTGGCCATCGGGCCGATCACCGTCAAGGGCCTGAAGCTCGGCGGGTACCGCCACCTGACGGCCCGCGAGGTCGACCTGCTGCACCGCGTCGCCAACGGCGAGCCGGTGCCGACGGCCAGCTTCGGCGCCAGCGACGACTTCCGCAGCCGCAACAATGAGGCCCCCCGCCGCGGTCCCGGTCGTCACGCCCCGCCGGCGCGTGGTCCCCGGCTCGCAGATCAGGGGGACGATCGCGCCCCGGCCGCCCGTCGCCCGGAAGGCCGTCCCGAGCGTGGCCCCTCCGGACCGGGAGGCCCCGACCGGGCTCGCCCGCCGCGCGGCCGCGACCAGGGAGAACAGGGCGGCTACGGGGATCGCCCCCAGCGCCGCCTGTACGACGGCGGCGAGGGCTCTCGCGGTCGCTCGCCCAGCGGCGCTCCCCAGGGCGGCCGACCCTTCCTCGGTGGCGGCCCCGGTGGCCCGCCCCGGGGTCGTGGCCCCGGCGGCCCCGGCATGCGACGCGGTCCCGGCGGCCCCGGTGGGCCCGGCATGCGTCGCGGTCCTGATGGCCCCGGCATGGGCCGCGGTCCCGGTGGTCCGGGCGGCCCTGGGATGCGTCGTGGCCCCGATGGTCCCGGGATGCGTCGTGGTCCGGGTGGTCCCGGCATGGGGCGTCCGCGCGACCAGGAACAGGGAATGGAGGCCGGCCCCGGCGGCTACGGGCCGCCCCCCGGCCGTCGTGGTCCCGGCGGACCTCCCGGCGGCGAGGGCCCGCGCGGCCGTCGTTTTGACGGTCCTGGTGATGGCCCGCGCGGTCGTCGTCCGGATGGCCCTCCGGGTGGTCCCCGCGGTCGTCAGATGGACGGCCCTCCGCCGGGCGGCCCCCGCGGTCGTCAGTTCGATGGCCCTCCTGGTGGCGGCCCGCGCGGTCGCCAGTTCGATGGTCCGTCGGGCAGTGGCCCGCGCGGCCGGCAATTTGATGGTCCCCCGGGTGGACCCCGCGGTCGCCAGTTCGACGGTCCTCCGGGTGGTGGTCCTCGCGGTCCCCAGATGGACGGCCCGCGTGGCCGGCGTCCGGACGGTCCGGGTGGACCGGGTGATGGGCCTCGCGGCCGGCGTCCGGATGGGCCCGGTGGTGGTCCGCGCGGCCGGCAGATGGACGGGCCCGGCGGCGGTCCTCGCGACCGGCGACCGGCCGGGCCTGGTGGGCCGTCGGGTCCGGGGCCCCGCGGTCGTCGTCCTCAGGGACCGGGTGGGCCGCCTGAGGGTGGGCCGCCGAGGCGTCGGATCATCGGCCTGGATCAGGGTGGCCCGCCGCCCGGTCCCGGCGCGAGTGGTGCCGGTCCGGACCGTCCCCAGGGCCGTCGCACGCGCCCGGACGGATCCCCGAAGGCACGTCCGCTGCCCAAGCCTCGCCGCAACCGTCCGCCCGCGGGTGGGGACGCCTGAGCCGAGTTGACCCGCTGAACCGATCGGCCTGACGATCGCCTGCGGCGGTGGGATCCCACCGCCGCAGGCGATCGCTCCCCGCGCCTGGCACGGGCCGAGCGCCCGCCGACTTCCCCGGTCCGATTTCCGGAGCGCACCGTTGGACGCCATCGCCCCCGCGTGCTCGGCCCAGTACACCGTCACCGTCCTGGAAAATCAGCGGCTCGCCCACGACACGTATCGGATCCGTCTGGAGGCTCCCGCCCTGGCCCGTGCGGTGCGACCCGGCCAGTTCGTGATGGTCCGCCCCGCCGACCCCGGCGCCAGCGACCCGCTGCTGGGTCGTCCCTTTGCCCTCTACGACGTCGGGCGTGACGTCGAGGGCACGCCGATCACGCTCGATGTCGTGTACCTGATCCTCGGTCGCGGCACGGCCGTGCTTTCCCAGAAGCAGCCGGGCGACCGCGTGCACGTCTGGGGGCCGCTCGGCAACGGTTTCGGCCCGCCGCCCGAAGCGCCTGGCCCGATCGCCTTCGTGGCCGGTGGCATCGGCCAGACGCCGTTCCTGGCGCTCGCGCGCTGGTGGCGTGGTGAGGCCGCGTACGGCTCGGAGGCCACCCGGTTCCCCGGTCGGACGGACGCGGTGCGCATGTATTACGGGGTTCGCTCCGCCGCCCTGTTCGCCGGCCTCGACGACTTCGCCACGGCCGGGATCGAGCTGGCCCTGGCCACCGACGACGGCTCGCGGGCGCACCACGGGTTCGTGACCGAGCTGCTGGCGCGCGACCTGGAGGCGGGCTGGCGCCCCTCGAAGCTCGTCGCCTGCGGTCCGCCGCCGATGCTGGCGGCCACGGCCCGGATCGCGCAGGCGGCCGGAATCCCGTGCGACCTCTCGCTGGAAAACCACATGGCGTGCGGCTTTGGCGTCTGCTTCAGCTGCGTCGCGCCCATCCGACAGGCCGACGGCTCGACCGACCTGAAGCGGGTCTGCGTCGAGGGACCGATCTTTCCGGCCGGGTCCGTCGTATTCTGAGTGCGACGCCGGCACCCGGCTTGCAAATCTCGGTTCCCGGTCCCTTCGTGATCGCGTGTGACTGCTGCGGCTCCCTCAGGGTCCGGGTGTTCCGGTCCAGCGGGGGTCGCGACGAGCCCGGGGGTCTCCCCGGGAGCGAGGGCGTCAGATGAATCGTGTCCTGCGATCGGCGGCCTGGGCAGGTCTGGTGACTGCGGTCTGCCTGATCGGCCCGGGGGCCCGTCCGGCCCAGGCCCAGTGGTATGGCCCCGGCGGCCGCAACGTCAGCGTCAACATCGGGGTCGGCAACCCTTACGGGTACGGCTATGGACCCGGGTATGGCTACGGCTCCCCCGGTTTTGGTTACCCGGGTTACGGTTACGCGGTGACGACGGTGCGGACCTATCCGACCTACGTCGCGCCACCGATCATCGCCCCGGCGCCCTGGATCCCGGCGCCCGTGCCGGCCCCGTACGTGTACGGTCCTCGCCCCTACTACGGCCCGCGTCCCTACTATGGACGTGGTGGCTACGGTGGCTGGTATCCTCGCGGCCCACGGTGGTGAGGCGAACGCCGCCACCCATCCTGCCCACCTGACCCCTCGACACCGGGCCCGGATCACTCGATCCGGGCCCGGTTTGCATTACACTCGCGGCTGAGCCCGCGCTGAGGCCTGCCAGGACCGTCGTCCGCCGGGGCGCCCTCAGCGCGCGGCCGGAGCGGCGTCGTACACGCGCACGTCCGGGTGCATGGTGTAGAGCCGCAGTGGCAGCGGGCCGTCACCGTCCGGGTCGACGAAGATCCCGCTCGATGCGTTCTGCTTCACGATCGGGTTCTCGGGGGCCTTCTCCCAGTGGATCAGGTCGCGCGACCGGGCCAGGCAGGTGGTCCAGTCGCCCCACGGCCGCTGCGCATTGGCGTGATAAATCGCGTAGTAGACCCCATCCCGCTTGATGATCTGGTTGAGGGCCACCGCCTCGCGGTCATACGCTTGGGGTCCGCAGGACAGCACCGGCTCATCCGAGACGTTCGTCCACTCCAGCCGCTCCGGGTCGGTCGACGTCGCCAGCCACACCCCACGATCCCCGCGCTCGTAGAACAGGTACCACTTCCCGTCCTCGACCCAGACGCTCGGGGTCCCGAACGGCCCGGGCGCGATGGGTTCCCCGTTCGTCCTCCGGATCCTCAGCGGCCCACGATCGATCCAGCGGGTGCCGTCGGCCGAGACCAGCTGATGCGCGACGTCATCCTTGCCCTCGGCGAACATCCGGAACCGTCCGCCGTCCGAGATCACGCACATGTCCTCGACCCAGGACCCTGCGAAGACGGGGTTGGCCGGATCACGGCTCCAGCGCAGGCCGTCGGGTGAGGTGGCGTGTCCCAGCATGCGAGTCGGGCTGCGGTCCTCGTTGTACCCCGTGTACCAGAGGTGGAAGACCCCGTCACGAACCGCGATCCAGCCGCGCTCCCGGATCTTCCGGTCCCAGGCGTCCCCTCCCGCCCCCTGAAACACCGGACTCTCCGCGCGCGCCGCCCACCGCGTCAGCCCCTCCGGAAATGGCTCGTCAGCCCGCGCCAACGCTGCCCACGCCAGCACGATCCCGAACGCGAAGTTGCACCGC
>CAZUZD010000239.1:0-9753 GCA_964624465.1 uncultured Isosphaeraceae bacterium | reverse complement strand
CGTCTACCTGGAGCGCCGGATCGTCGAGGCGGTGTATGGCGCCGATCGCGCGGGCATGGAGTCGGTGCTCGGTCGCGGCGAGCTGGGTGAGGAACTCAAGCGGCTGCCGGCGCCCGAGACGGTGCTGCACATCGACCTGGCCGGCCGCGACCCCGACGACGGCGTCACCCGCGTCCCCTACGAGAAGGGCGCCCTGTTCCTGACGGCGCTCGAGGCCAAGGTGGGCCGGCCCAAGCTCACCGCGTTCCTGAAGGGGTACTTCGACCACTTCGCGTTCCGGTCGATCACCACCGCCGACTTCGAGGCGTACCTCAAGGCCACCCTGTTCCCCGACGCCGCCGTCCCCCTGGACCTGGCCGCCTGGCTGCACCAGCCCGGCCTGCCCGCCGACGCCCCCGTGCCCAGCAGCGCCCGCTTCGCGCAGATCGACGCCCTGGCGAAGGCCTGGCTGGCGGGCCAGACGCCGGCGAAGGCGCTCGACACCACCGGGTGGTCGACCCTGGAGTGGCTGCGCTTCCTGCGGGCCCTGCCGGCCGACCTGCCGGCCGCCCGGCTGGCCGAGCTCGACGCGGCGTTCCACCTCACCGAGACCGGCAACGCCGAGATCGCGACCCAGTGGCTGGAGCTGGCCATCGCCGCCGGCTACGGCCCGGCGATGCCCCGGCTGGAGGACTTCCTCACCACCGTCGGCCGCCGCAAGTTCCTCATGCCCCTCTACACCGCCCTGATCCGCACCCCCGCCGGCCGCGCCCAGGCCCGCGCCATCTTCGAGGCCGCCCGCGCCGGCTATCACCCGCTCGCCGTCGAGTCCGTCTCCCGCCTCCTCGCCACCCCCGCGACCAACCCCTGACCGCAGGCCGGCCTGGATCCTCCGCCGCGGGGGCCCGGGGTCGCGACCCTCGACGCCCCCGGCCCCAGTGGGGGCGGCCCGGGTGGCACGGGCCTGCGCATCGATACCCTGGCCACGCTCCGCTCGGGCCGCGGGACACCGAACAGCCGACGTCGGTCCGAGGCCGGGGATCCGGGCTCCGCACGCGGAACCCAGGCACCCTGGCCTCTCGCGATTCGTAGGGCGGATCAGCGCAGCGTCATCCGCCGCGCCGGGTCGGAAGCCTCGCTCCGGGCGGGGGTGGATCGCACCAGCGTCATCCACCAGTGAGGGTCCGAGGTCAGCCGGGCGACCCGCCCGATGGTTCAATCGAACGGTCTCCCCTGCGGGCCCGGCGGATGACGCTGGCGCTGATCCGCCCTACGAGAATCCTGCCGACCGCAGGCCACCCGGGATCAGCGGCGGACCTGGGCCTGGCTCAGGAACATGCCGAGCCAGGTGGAGAGCATGGCGCCGGTGACGAAGTGGCCGTGCCAGAGGCGGGTCCGCTCGAAGAGCACGCTCTCGGGCGGCACGAACTGGGCCAGCAGCAGGCTGCCGGGCCCGAGCAGGGTCAGGAGCAGGGTGACGGCCATCATGACGGTGCGCGGCCAGCCGACGGGGCACTGGAAGGTGCCGCCGACGGGCAGCAGCAGCAGGCCGAAGTCGACGGCCAGCACCAGCCAGCGGCCGTCCCCCAGCGCGAACCCGAGCGCCGCCGAGACGGCCAGGGCCAGCAGGTAGGTCCCGAGCCAGTACGCCCCGGTGCGCTGCTCGCCCGAGAGCGCCAGCCGGCCGAACTTGCTCGTCATCAGCAGGAGGTTGAACAGGGGGTAGGCGATCCAGGTCAGGACCACGAAGCCGAACAGCGCCAGGATCGCGACGTTGATCAGCGGGGCCCACTGCGGCTGGTCGGCGGCGATGCCGCTGAGGATGCGGCGGCCGAAGATCAGCGCCAGCAGCACCAGCCACTGTGCCTGCCGCCCGAGCCGGCCCATCCAGAGGGCGTAGCCGAGCATGAGGCGGTAGATCGGGTTGCGGGCCTTCATCGCCTCGACGATGCCGGCGCGGGCCCACTCCTGGTTGGGGTCGAGCCGCAGCGTCTCGCGGAAGTGCGGCATGGCCTCGTTGGGCTTCCCCTCGTGCAGCAGGGTCCAGCCCAGGTTGGCGTGCGAGAGCGGGTCCTCGGGGTCGCGTTCCAGCGCCGATCCGATCGTGCGGCCGGCCTCCTCGCGGCGGCCGAGCTGCACCAGCGCCACGGCTCGCAGGTTGTTGCAGCCGACGTGCTCGGCGTCGAAGCTCAGGCCGCGGTCGGCCGCCTCGAGCGCCTCGGCCCAGCGGCGGCGGTCGATCAGGATCCGGGCCAGCAGGGCGTGATAGTCGGCGTCGCCCGGGTCGAGCCGCAGCGCCTCCTGGATGGCGGCCTCGGCCTCGACCGGCCGGCGGCGCTCGACCAGCACGTGCGCCAGGGCGTAGTGGGCCAGGTCCAGGTCGGGTGCCAGCCGGATCGCCTCGTGCGCCTCGTCGGTCGCCTCGCTGTGGCGATTCAGGTCGGTCAGGCACATCGACAGCAGCGCGTGCGGCAGCCCGTCCTCGGGGTTCTCGACCACGGCCGTGCGGAGCTCGCGCTCGGCCAGGTCGAGCCGCGACTGCTGCATCAGGATCATCGCACGCTGCAGGTTCGCGGACATGGGCGCCTCGGGCCGGATCAGATCGGGTCGGGACGGATCGCGCGGGCAGGGATCGGGACGACGGATGGCCCCCGACATCGCAGCCGACCACCGTCCCCGGCGCCCGGCCCGACGTCCGATCCGATCTACGGTACTGGACGGCTCACGATCCGGGGAGCCCGGCGGCGCGGGCGGACTCCGTTTCGCACCCCAGCACCCGAGCTTCGGTGGGTCAGGTCTGTGGCGGCCCGTCGTCGATGCCGGCCGCAGCCAGCACCGCACCCGGCGCCGGGATGGCTCCCGCCACCTGGTCGCCGATCCGCGGGCAGACGACCACCAGGAATCCTAACCAGCCGGCCACGGCCAGGGGTGGGCACAGCGCCGCGCCCAGGAGGGTCAGCGAGCCGGCGGGGTCGGCGCCGGGGCGGGTTTCCGGCCCGCCGAGCAGGACCGTCAGGCCGATCATCGCGGCCGTCGCCAGCGGAATCCAGACCAGGGCCATGACGAGCACGGCCACGACCTTGCCGCCGCGCGTGTCGCTGAGGCGGGCCGCCAGGGCCCAGATCAGCGCGAAGCCGAGGACCGCCGGGTAGGCGATCCGCAGGGCGGGGTTGCCGGTCGCCCAGCTCACGGACTGGCTCAGAGCCCCGAGCACGACGGCACCGAGCAGCCAGCCGGGGCGAGCCGGCCGCCCGGGCGCCCGGGGGCGCCGCAGCAGGCCGAGCCGCAGGGCCAGCCGGAGCTGGGGCCGGAGCAGCCGCAGCACCCGCCGGACACCGCGCAGCTGGCGCGCGACGCCGGTGGTCGTGGGGGCCAGTCGCAGCGCCTCGGTCAGGTGCCGCTCGCCGGCCGGGAGGTCGCCCACCCAGAGCCGCGCCTGCGCCGCCATCCGGTGCGCGTACGAGCCGCCCGGATCGCTGGCCAGGGCGCTGGCGGTGTGCTCGCCCGCCTCGCGAGCGCGGCCCAGGTGCGTCAGGGCCATCGCCCGCACGCTCAGGCAACGCGGATTCCTCGGATGCAGCCGGAGCCCACGCTCGGTCAGCTCCAGCGCCTCGGCCGCGGCGCCCTGGTCGAGCCGGATCGCCGCCAGCAGGAACAGGTGCTCGGCGTTGGTCGGGTCGAGCGCCAGCGCCCGCTCGATCGCCCGCCGGGCCCGTCGCAGCCGGAAGCGGCCGGTGCCGAGGTGGACCAGGGCCGAGGTGTAATGCGCAAAGGCCAGCTCAGGGTCCCGCCCGACGGCCTCCTGCGCGGTCCGCAGCGCCTCGGCACCACGGTTCCGCCGGGACTGGCACAGCGCCAGCAGCGCCAGGGCCCGCGCGTCGTTCGGGTCCGCCTCCAGGTCGCGCCGCACCAGCCGCTCGGCCAGCTCGGGCCGGTTGGCGTCGAAGAACTCCGCGGCCTGCGAGAAGTGCTGCCCCATGCGGCTCCCCGGCCCGGCCGACCGAGCCACGTTCCTGGATTTGTGAGTCGGACGCGGCGGCGGCGCGGGGCAGGACGCCTCGGATCCGGCGACCCGCCATCATAGCGGCGGGAGGGTCAGGATTCGCCGAGCCCGGCGACGGCGGTCGCGGGGGTGCCGCCGGCGCCTGAGCCGGTCACCAGGTCACCGAGCTTCGGGCAGACCACGGCCAGGAAGAACAGGTCGGCACCGAGCGCTAGCGGGACGATCAGCAGCCGCCCCAACCGGGCCGCGACCGGGTCGGCCGTCTGCGGGGGGATCGACATGTCCAGGCCGCCGATGGCGCTCTCAACGGCGATTCGCAGGAGGCCGAAGGCGAGGGCGCCGATGAGGGTCGTCAGGAGAATCGCCCAGCGATCCGGGGCGAACCGTGTGGCCAGGGAGACCATGAGCAGCCCCGCCAGCGCCGCGAGATTGCGGGGAAACTGTCCGGGCAGGCCACTGATCCAGCAGGCCGACTGCGCGACGCCCAGGAGGAGCAGTCCGCCCAGGAACCAGTTCGGTCGGGCCGATCGCCCCGATCCGTGCGGCGGCCGCAGCAAGCAAAGCCCGACCGCGACCCGCAGCAGGGCGCGGCCTGCGCCCAGCCAGGTGCGGATCAACCGCAGTTCATTGGAGCAGAGTAGGTTCGAAGGATCGAGTCGAACGGCCTCGGCGAGGTGCACCTCGGCGGCCGTGAAATCGCCGACGTTGCGTCGCGCCTGGCCCGCCATCCGATGCGTCGAGGCGCCGGCGGGATCACTCGCCAGGGCCGCGCCCATGTTTTGCCGGGATTCGTCGTGCCGGCCCAGCTCGGCGAGGATCATCGCTCGCACGCTCAGGGCGCCGGCGTGCTGGGGGTCCAGCTGCAGGCAGCGATCGCACCACGGCAGCGCCAGATCCGGGAACCCCTGGTTGAGCCGGACGGTCGCTATCAGGGACAGGGACGCGGTGTGGGTCGGATCGAGCTGGATCGCCACCCGGAGTGCCTCACCGGCCCGCTCCAGGCCCCGGTCACCCTCGGCGGCGTGCACGACCGCCCGCGCGTAGTGGGCGAGGACCAGCTCGGGCGCGAGCCGGGTGGCATCGGCCGCCGCCCGATGGGCCGCGGCCAGCTGCTGCCGGTCGGACAGGCACAATGCCAGCAGGGCCAGGGCCGGGGCATCCTCGGGGTCCGCCTCCAGGTCGAGCCGGAGCAGCCGCTCGGCCAGGTCGTAGCGGCGAGCGTTGAGGAACTCGGCGGCTTGCGAGAAGTGGCGACCCATGCGCCCCCGGTCAGAGCTTCAGGTACTTGAGGATGTCGTCGTAGATGCCGCCCTGGTTGGCGTAGAGGGCGTAGTTGCGGGCGGTGGCGAACCACTCGCGGGTCGAGGGCTTGACCTGCGCGGCGGCGGCGAGCAGGTCCTTGGTCGTGATCGGGCGGGGCAGGCCGGCCTTGATGGCGTCGCGGAGCTTGGCCTCGACGGTCAGGTCGACGACGGCCTTGAGGTCGGCGCCCGAGAAGGCGTCGGTCTTCTTGGCGATCTGGTCGTAGTCGACATCCTGCGTCGGCTTGCCGCGGGTCAGGAGCTTCAGGATGCCGGCTCGCGCGGGGGCGTCGGGCGGGGGGACGAACAGGATGCGGTCGAACCGGCCGGGGCGGCGGAACGCGGGGTCGAGGTGCCAGGGGGCGTTCGTGGCGGCCAGGATCAGGACACCCTCGTTCGAGGACTGCACGCCGTCGGTCTCGGAGAGGAACTGGTTGATGAGCTGCCTGCCGCCGCTGCCGCGGAGGTCGGTGCGGTTGGCGGCCAGGGCGTCGACCTCGTCGAAGAACAGGACGCACGGGCGGTTGCCGCGGGCCTGCTCGAAGAGCGCGTGCAGGTTCCGCTCGCTGTTGCCCAGCCACATGTCGAGCACCTCGTGGATGCCGACCGAGAGGAACCCCGCCTGGATCTCGCCGGCGGTGGCGCGGGCCAGGTGCGTCTTGCCGCAGCCGGGGGGGCCGTAGAGCAGGATGCCGCCGCCGACCGCCTTGCCGTAGGCGGCGTAGAGCTCGGGGTGCGCCAGGGGGTGGATGATCTTGATCCGGATCTCGTCCTTGACCGAATCCATGCCCCCCACGTCGCCGAAGTTCGTCGCCGGCCGCTCGACCGGGTTGGGGTTCGGGTCCGGGGCCGGGTCGGGGCCGGAGCCGGCGGTGATCTCCTCCCAGGCGGCGCGGACGCGCTGCTCCATCGGGTCGGGCTCGGCGGGGGCCGGCTCGTCGTAGCCCTCGGAGGCGCCGTCGGGCCGGACACCGAGGCGGGCGGCCAGGGCGGGGTCGAGGGCCGGCGGGTCGGACTCGACGGCGTTGCGGTACATGGCCACAGCCCGCGCGGGATCGCCCGAGCCGAGCAGGAGCCTGGCGAAGACGAGGTACGCCTCGCCGGGCGCGCCGGGGCGGCGGACGGCGTCCTCGATGACGACCAGGGCGTGCGAGGTCTTGCCCTGGGCCTCGTAGGCGCGGGCCAGGCCGACACGGATCCGGGGGTCGTCGGGCGCCTGCGACAGGGCGCGGCGGAACTCGGCCTCCGACTCGACCGCGTGGCCGTGCGACAGCAGGGTCTCGGCCAGGTGCCGCCGCAGCGGCAGGTTGTCGGGCGAGTGCTCGAGCGCCTCGCGGAGCGCGCGGATCGCGGGATCGGCGGCGGACATCGTGCGGGCCTCGGGCGGTCGGGTCAGGAGGGGGTCCGTGGCATCGTAGGGACGCCCGCCACGGGGCGTCAAGCGGCACACCTCCGAGGCCGACGCCTGCCAGCTCCCGGACGGTCGCGGCGGTCAGTTCAGTCGCCAGATCGCCAGGTTCAGGGCCGTGGCGAAGCTGACCCAGACCAGGTACGGCACCAGCAGCGTCGCCGCGAGCCGGTGCACCCGGGCGAAGGCGGCGATCGTGAGCACGATCAGCGCCCAGAGGGCCACGATGTCGACCGCCCCCAGGATCGGGCTGTGCAGGCCAAAGAACAGCGGCGACCAGGCGAAGTTCAGGACCAGCTGGGCGAAGAACAGCCCGAGCGCCACCCCGGCCCCCGGCCGCTCGCTTCGGCGCCAGACCAGCCAGGCGGCCACGGCCATCATGAGGTAGAGCGTGGTCCAGACCGGCCCGAACAGCCAGCTCGGCGGGGTCCACGAGGGCTTCGCCAGCGTCGGGTACCAGTCCCGCACCGCGCCGAAGGTCGCCAGCGCGCCCACGATGCCGACCCCGAGGCAGAGCGCCAGCAGGCCGACCAGGACGAGGACCGAGAGCAGCGGCGTTCGACTGCGGAGGACCGTGGCCATTGCGCGACTCCGGAGGATGGATCGTGGGAACGCGTTCGGCCGGGCCTCAGGCGCCCAGCAGGCCGGCCAGGGCCGGTTCGATCAGGTCGGGGCGGGCCAGACCATCGCGGAGCGCCGGCGGGATGCCGGACTCGCCCCAGCAGGCGCCGGCGAGCTGGCCGCAGATGGCTCCGGTGGTGTCGGCGTCGTCGCCGAGGTTGACGGCGCGGAGCACGGCGGCCTCGAACGAGTCGGCGTCGTGGAACGCCCAGAGGGCGGCCTCCAGGCTCCGGACCACCCAGCCCGAGCCCTGGATCTCGGGCGGCTGCTTGTGGCGGTAGCTGCCGAGCGCCACCTGGTCGATCAGCGGGTGCAGGGGCGTGCCGCGCTTCAGGGCCAGCAGCGGCTCCCAGGTGGGGTCGAGCACCCGCTCGCGCGGCTCGCCGTGCATCAGCGCCGCGAGCACGACGGCCAGATACCGGCAGGCCGAGACGCACTGGTCGCTGGCGTGCGTCGGCAGGCTCGACTCGCCGGCCAGCCGCGCCAGCTCGTCGAGGCGATCGGGATAGAGGGCGACGTACCGGATCGGCACCGGGGCCAGCCGCATGATCGAGCCGTTGCCGCTGGATTGCTCGTCGCGGCCGCCGGAGCGTCTGGCGTCGGGATCGGCCTCGAAGCGGGCCAGGGCCGAGCGGGTCGCGATCCCGATGTCGAAGCAGCGGCCGTTGACCGAGTACTGCCCGGTGCGCCACCAGGCGACGTAGCGGCGAGCCTGGTCGTCGAGGTCCCAGCCGGCGCCGGCGAGGCTGTCGGCCAGGGCCAGGGCCATGCTCGTGTCGTCGGTCCACTCGCCGGGCTCCAGGCCGTGCGGTCCGCCCGCGCGATAGCCCGTCACGGACGGGAACCGGCCCGGTGACCGGAACTCCACGGCCGCGCCCAGCGCATCGCCCACCGCCATCCCGATCAGGGCCCCTCTGCGCCGGTCGTCCACGTCGAGCTCCGGTCCGATTCCGAGGACCCGCGCGCCGGCCGCCCACCCCGCGAGCGAGCCGGTCCGGTTCGGAGGTCGTTCCACCATAACAGGGCGCGGTGCTCCCTGGCATGGCGGGCCGGGCTGCGGGAAAATCGGGCCCGCTGCTGAGGCTCGCCCCGATCGTGCCGCGCCGCTCGCCGACTCCCGCCCCGCCACGCCCCCGACGGATGCCCCGCCATGACCCGATCCCCCCGCGTCAGGCCCCGACGGACCCGGGCGCCGATCGCCACCACCCTGGCCGCCCTGCTCGGCCTGCTGACTGCCACCGCCGCCCCCCGCGCCGGCGAGGTCACGATCGCGGGCCGCACGTTCACCGTGCCCGAGGGGTTCACCGTCGAGCAGGTGGCCGGCCCGCCGCTGGTCGACCGGCCGATCGTGGCGAACTTCGACGAGCGGGGGCGGCTCTACGTCGCCGACTCCTCGGGCTCGAACGACCCGGTCCAGCAGCAGCTCGCCGAGCGCCCCCACCGGATCCTCCGCCTGGAAGACACCGATGGCGACGGCCGGTTCGATCGCCGCACGGTCTTCGCGGATCGGTTCATGCTCCCCGAGGGGGCGCTCTGGCACGCCGGCTCGCTCTACGTCTCGGCCCCGCCGCAGATCTGGAAGCTGACCGACGCCGACGACGACGGCGTGGCCGAGCAGCGCGAGGTCTGGTTCGACGGCAAGACCCTCACCGGCTGCGCCAACGACCTGCACGGCCCCTACGCCGGCCCCGACGGCCTGATCTACTGGTGCAAGGGCGCCTTCGCCGAGCAGACGTACGACCGCGGCCCCGGCACGCCCCCGTTCGTCACGAAGGCCGCGCACATCTTCCGCCGCAAGGCCGACGGCACGGGCCTGATCGAGCCGGTGATGATCGGCGGCATGGACAACCCGGTCGACGTCGTCTTCACCGCCGGCGGCGAGCGGATCTTCACGACCACGTTCCTCCAGAACCCCGCCGGCGGGCGCCGGGACGGCCTGATCCACGCGATCTACGGCGGCCTCTACGGCAAGCCCAACCGCGTGCTCGACGGCCACCCGCAGACGAGCCCGGAGCTCATGCCCGTGCTCAGCCACCTGGGACCGGCGGCCCCCTCGGGGCTCACCAGCTACGAGTCGGGTGCGTTCGGCACCGGCTTCGGCTACCCCTACCACGGCAACCTGTTCGCCGCGCTCTTCAACCTGCACAAGATCACGCGGCACGTGCTGGCCCCCGAGGGCTCGGGCCTGGCCAGCCGCGACGAGGACTTCCTCACGAGCCCCGCCTTCGACTTCCACCCGACCGACGTGATCGAGGACGCCGACGGCAGCCTGCTCGTCGTCGACACCGGCGGCTGGTACAAGCTCTGCTGCCCGAGCTCGCAGCTCCACAAGCCCGACGTCCTGGGCGCCATCTAGCTCGTCCGCCGCCTCGCCGCCAGGGCCACCGACGACCAGCGTGGCCTCAAGCTCGACTGGGCCGCGCTCGCCCCCCAGGCCCTGG
>CAZUZD010000238.1:7147-9782 GCA_964624465.1 uncultured Isosphaeraceae bacterium | reverse complement strand
GGCGGGGGATGCTCGACGACACCCTGGTCGTCTGGGGCGGCGAGTTCGGTCGGACCCCGATGTCGGAGAAGGGGGATGGCCGCGACCACAACCCGTACGGGTTCACCATGTGGATGGCCGGCGGCGGCGTGGTCGGCGGCCGCACCATCGGCACCACCGACGAGGTGGGGCTCCACGCGGTCGAGGATCGCTTGCACGTGCACGACCTGCACGCGACGATCTTGCATCTGATGGGCGTCGATCACACCCGGCTCGTCTACCGCCACAAGGGCCGCCCCGAGCGTCCGACCCTCAACGAGGGTGTGGTCTACGACCGGATCGCCCGCGCCTGACCGGCCGCCCGCCGGCCCGACCGAACCGAGACGCCCCCGATGTCCGTGCCGCCCGCCCCGACGACCTGCGACGTGGCGATCCTGGGCGCCGGCGCCGCCGGCCTGTGCGCCGCCATCGCCGCCGCCGAGCGCGGTCGCCGGGTGATCCTGCTGGAGAAGAACCGCCGGCCCGGCGTCAAGATCCTGATGTCGGGCGGCACCCGCTGCAACGTGACCAACGCCCGCGGCCTCCGCCACCTGGGCGTGATCAGCGGCCCGATCGACCCGGCCTACAACAAGGCCGAGGCCCGCGGCGTGCGGAGCATCGTCGAGGCCTTCGGCGCCAATGGCGGATTCCTCAAGCCCGCGCTCAAGGCGCTCGGCGTCGAGCAGACCGTGCAGCTCTTCGAGGCCGAGGGCGTCGCGGTGAAGGTCGAGGGCAACGGCAAGATCTTCCCGGCCTCCGACAAGGCCACCGACGTGCTCGCCGGCCTGATGCAGCGGCTCGGCCGCACGGCCGCCGTGATCCGCTACGAGTGTCCCGCGCAGGCGATCGAGGCCGACCCCGCCGGCGGCTTCCGCATCCGGGTGCCGGACGGAGAGGTCCACGCCAGCCGCGTGATCCTCGCCGTTGGCGGCCTGTCCTTCCCCGGCGCCGGCACGACGGGCGATGGCTACGGCTTCGCGCGGCACTTCGGGCACTCGATCGTCGAGACCCGGCCGGCCCTGGTCCCGATCCGCGTCGGCCCCGCCTGGGTCCCCGAGCTGCGTGGCTTGACGGTCCCGGATGGGCGCGCCGCCGTCATCGCCCCGGACGGCACCGTCCTGCTGGAACGCCGGGAGGCCGTGCTGTTCGCCCACTTCGGCCTGACCGGCCCGGCGATCCTGGACGTGAGCCGGGCCGTGGCGCGGCACGACGCCCCCGAATCCCTCCGGCTGCGGCTGGACTTCCTGCCCGACGCGAGCCCCGAGTCGCTCGATGCCCAGCTCGCCGCCAGTTGCCGCACAGGGCGTCAGCAGGTGGTGAACCTGTTGCCGGGAGGGCTGCCGGCGCGCCTCGCGGCTGCGATCGTCGAGCACGCCGGCATCCCGGCCGGCCGGATCGGACCCGAACTGAGCCGCGACGAGCGCAAGCGGTTGGTGGGGGCCCTCAAGGGCCTGCTGCTCCCGATCACCGGCACGCTCGGCTTCGGCAAGGCCGAGGTCACCAGCGGCGGCGTGCGGCTCGACGAGGTCGACCCCGCGACCCTGGAGAGCCGGCTCCAGCCGGGCCTGCACTTCGCCGGCGAGGTGCTCGACCTCGACGGCCTGATCGGCGGCTACAACTTCCAGGCCGCCTGGAGCACCGGCTGGCTCGCCGGCACGGTCGTCTGATCGAGACAAGCCGCGCCGGCGTGAACCAGACTCGCTCAGGCCTCCGGCTCGGCCGGGGTTTCGGGCTTGATGCCGTGTGCCTGTGGGTGCAGCCAGGCGTAGAAGCGACGATCGGCGAGCATGCCCGAGACGCCGGCCTCAGTGCTGAACCAGGTGTGGTCGGTGTTGTACTCGAACGAGTTGGGCACGATCGTGCCGTGCTCGTCGACCTGGAAGTGCCCGAGGACGTCCTCGGCCGGCGGGTCCTCGTCCAGGGGCGTGTCGTTGCGGGGGTCGACCACGTAGAGCGGCTGGCCGGGGATCTGCTTGGCGTTCTCGGCCATCTCCGGCAACTGCGCCGGCTGGAGGTTCATGTAGGCGGTGACGACCTCGAGGAACTCGGGGTTCACGTCGAAGGTCTCGGGGTCGAAGTCGCCGTCGGGGCCAGGCGTGAAATCGCCGACCATCGCATGCGACTGCACCCCGATGACCCCGGCCAGGACCGGGTCCTGAAACCCGACCCAGTGCTCGGTCCCCCCCTCGGTCTCCACCTCATAAATGTTCAGGAGCGAGAGCGGCTCATCGCTCCGATCCTCGTGTCCGTGATCGCTGTCCGGTCCGCTCATCCAAGTTCCCTTTCCTGGGGACGAATCGCCGCGACGGCGGGTGGAGGTGACCGGCATCGCCGCCGGGGTCAGGGACTTGCCCGACCGGATTCCCCCCCCGGACCCGCCGCGGCCAGGGTGTCTCCCCAGCGCCTCCCGCTCGCGGGAACGGCGGCCGGAGTGGTTCGATTGTAACGGATTGCCGTGCCGGTCTTGAGTCGGATTTACCCCGGCCGGCACGACGGCAAACTGGACCAGGGCCGTGATGGTGCTCAGAGAATGTAGCGGCTCAGGTCCTCGTCCTTCGCAACGGCGTCGAGCCGCTGGCGCACGAGGGCGGCATCGATGGTCACCGTCTCGCCCCGG
>CAZUZD010000238.1:0-7137 GCA_964624465.1 uncultured Isosphaeraceae bacterium | reverse complement strand
GCTCGTCGAGCACCCGCTCCAGGATCGTGTGGAGCCGCCGGGCGCCGATGTTCTGGGTCGAGCGGTTCACCTGATGCGCCAGGTCGGCCATCGCCTCGATGGCGTCGTCGGCGAACCGGACCGTCACGCCCTCGGTCTCCAGCAGGGCCTGGTACTGCCGGACCAGCGAGGCGCGCGGCTCGCGGAGGATACGGGCGAAGTCGTCGCGCGTCAGGTCCTGCAGCTCGACCCGGATCGGGAACCGGCCCTGGAGCTCGGGCATCAGGTCGGAGGGCTTGGCCCGGTGGAAGGCCCCGGCGGCGATGAACAGGACATGGTCGGTCCGCACCGGGCCATGCTTCGTGTTGACCGTGGTCCCCTCGACGATCGGGAGCAGGTCGCGCTGAACCCCCTGGCGCGAGACGTCGGGCCCACGGCCACCGCCGCCGTCGTCGCCGGCGACCTTGTCGATCTCGTCGAGGAAGATAATCCCCGACTCCTCGACCAGCGCCACGGCGGCGAGCTTGACCTTCTCGGGGTCGATCATCGCCTCAGCCTGCTGGGCGATCAGGATCGGCCGTGCCTCGCGCACGGGGAGCTGCTGGGTCCGGGCCGGCTTCGGCACCAGCTTCTCGAACATCCCCTGCAGGTCCATCTCCATCTGCTCGAGATTCGCCCCTCCGAGGATCGACACGGGGGCGGAGGCGCGGCCGGGCAGGGTGACCTCGATCATGCGATCTTCCAGCGCCCCGGCGCGGAGCTGGCCGAGAAGCTTCTCGCGGGTGCGCTGCCGGCGCTCGGCGGCCTCGCGGGCCTCGGGCGAGTCGGGCGTCTGCCAGGTCGTCGGGGTGGCCGGCAGGAGCAGGTCCACCAGTCGATCGTCGACCTGGGCGGCGGCCGCGGCCGACACCCGCTCGCGCTCGCGGTCGCGCACCAGCCCGATGGCGACCTCGACCAGGTCGCGGACCATGCTCTCGACGTCGCGGCCGACGTAGCCGACCTCGGTGAACTTCGTCGCCTCGACCTTCACGAACGGGGCGCCCACCAGCCGGGCCAGGCACCGGGCGATCTCGGTCTTGCCCACCCCGGTCGGGCCGATCATGAGGATGTTCTTGGGCGTCACCTGCGCACGGAGGTCGTCAGGCAGTTGCTGCCGGCGCCAGCGGTTCCGCAGGGCGATCGCGACGGCACGCTTGGCGTCGGCCTGGCCGACGATGTCGCGGTCCAGCTCGGCCACGATGGCCCGGGGGGTCAGCTCGCGCACGGCAGCTCCTCCACGGTCAGGTGCGAGTTGGTGTAGATGTCGATCCCGCCGGCGATCAGCAGTGACTCGCGCACGATCTCAGCCGCCGACAGCGACGTGTGCTGGATCAGGGCCCGTGCCGCCGCCAGCGCGTAGCTGCCGCCGGAGCCGGCGCAGAGGATGCCGTCGGTGGGCTGGATCACGTCGCCAGAGCCGCTCAGCAGCAGGCTGTGCCGCGAATCGGCCACGACGAGCAGGGCCTCCAGCCGTCGCAGGGCCCGGTCGGTGCGCCAGAGCTTCGCCAGCTCGATGGCGGCGCGGGGTACGTTGCCGGGATAGTCCTTGAGCTTGCCCTCGAACCGCTCCAGGAGCGCGAAGCCGTCGGCCGCGCTGCCGGCGAACCCGACGAGCACCTGGCCGTCGAGGAGCCGGCGGACCTTCACGGCGTCTCCCTTCATGACGGTGGTGCCCAGGGTCACCTGGCCGTCCCCGCCCAGGGCCACCGTGGGTCCCCGGCGCACCGAGAGGATGGTCGTCGCGTGCCACTCTGCCGCCATGAACCTGAACTCCGGGGCCGACCCCGGCACCCAGGGCGCCAGCGGCCAGCCAGTCAGACGGGTCAACGCGGTGCGGCAGCGAGCCGCCCGATGTCAAGGGACGGACCGTCGCCACGATCTCGTCGTGCACCCCGTTTCGCCGTCGGCCAGCCCGCGCGGTTGCGGTCTGGGCTCAGGGAACCCGCAAGGTCCGGCGCTGGGGGATGCCGCGCTCGGTCCGCACGACGACCACGTCGACCGGACCGCGGTTCGGACGGTTCAGGGCCTGCACGACCTCGGCCGCCGTGCGCACGGGCCGGCCGCCGACCGTCTCGATCAGGTCGGAGGCCCGCAGGTGGCCGGCCAGCGGGCTGGTGGCGTCAATCCGGGTCACCAGGACGCCCCGGAACCCATCCGAGAGCCCGAACCGGCGCGCGGCCCCGGGTCCGTCGATGTCCGCCATGGCCAGGTCGCCCACCGGTGGAGCGGCCGGGGCCGGGGCCGGTTCGGCGGCCGGAGCGGGGGTGGGGGCAGGGGAGGGAGCCGGCCGCCGGAGCAGGCCGACGGCAGGATCCTGCTGGACGGCCGGGCCACCCCGCGCGACGACTGCGGCGCGGTCGGCCACGGTGACCTTGACGGGCAGCGGTCGGCGGTTCCGCCAGACGGTCAGGTCGGCCGACTCGCCGATCGGCGTCATCGAGACCAGGTTGATCAGGTGGTTGTAATCGACCACCTCCAGGCCGTTGAACTTGAGGATCACATCCCCCTGCTGCAGGCCGGCCTGATCGGCGGGCGAGCCGTCCTGGATGGTGTCGATGCGGGCGCCCCGGGGCCGGTCGAGGCCGAGCTTGGAGGCCGAGGCGGGATCCAGCTCCATCAGGTGCACCCCGATGCCGCCGCGGCTGACCCGTCCGGTCTTCACGAGCTGCACCATCGCCCAGCGGGCCAGGTTGATCGGGATGCTGAAGCCGACGCCCTCGCTGCCGCCGCCATTGGAGGCGATGGCGGTGTTCAGCCCGATCACCTCCCCCTTCAGGTTCACGAGCGGGCCGCCCGAGTTGCCGGGGTTGATGGCCGCATCGGTCTGGAGGAAGTCCTGGTTCTCGACGCCGTCCTCCTCCAGCTCGGCCTCGTAGCGGCTGCGGGCCGAGATGATGCCCTGGCTGACCGAGTGCGTGAGGCCGAACGGACTGCCGATCGCCATGACCCACGAGCCGACGATCGCCTCGTCGCTGTTGCCGAGCCGGGCCACTGGCAGGTCGACCCGATCGAGCTTCAGCACGGCGACATCGACCGTCTGATCCGCCCAGAACAGGGTCGGCTTGACGATCCGACCGTCCTGGAGATTGACGCTGACGTCCTCGGCCCGGGCGCCGTCGACGACGTGGTTATTGGTCAGCACGTAGCGGGTGTCCGATGCGTCGGCCCGGACGATGACGCCGGAGCCGGTTTCCTCGAACTTGCCCGGCTTGCCCGCCTCGTCCTGCCCGTTCTTGCGGGCGACGATGTGCACGACGGCGGGCGAGACCGCCCTGGCGACCAGTTCGAAGGTCCGGTCGACCTGGCGGAACTGGTCGTACTGGCGGGCGAGCTGCTCGTAGACCAGATCTTCGGGCTCGGCACCGGCAGGCCGGGTCAGGCTGGGTGCGGCGCCCGTGGCCGGGGCCTGGCGGGCGACGAGGGGCGGCGGAGTCGTTGCGAACCAGAATCCGGCGGCGAGTCCGAGCGTCAGGGTCGTGACGTGCCCGAGTGCGCGAGCGAGAGGCCGTGCCATGCGGTCCGATCTCCGTCCGGTCGGGACGCGGCCCGAGGTCCGCCAGGGCCGGGGAGTCCACCCCCCGGCGCGTCGTGGCAACTATACTCCGCTCGCGGATCAGGCGTCAAAGTCGACCGCCACGGCCCGGATACCGGTCCAAAACACGAAGGCCGCCCGGTCGAGACCGGGACGGCCCTCGTGGATTCGAACTCGGAGGCGTGGGGACCAGGCGGCCAGGTCAGCGGCCGCTCTCGCTCAGGTCCATCTCGAAGTCGCTGAGGTTGATCTTCGAGTCGCGGTCGTGGTCGTCGCCCGACGAGCCCAGCGTTTCCCAGCGGTGCGGGGTGCCGTGCCCGTGACGGCCGAAGTAGCCCGTCCGCTCGCTCTCGCGCTGGCAGTCGATGCAGGTGCTGGTATACGGCAGCGCGTTGAGCCGGGGCTCGCTGATCTTCTCCTGGCAGATCTCGCAACGGCCGTAAACGCCGACCTCGATCCGCTTCAGCGCGTTCTCGATCTGACCCAGTTCGCGCGATTCGAGCTCGGCCAGCTGGGAGTTGATCTCGTCATTGGCGGTATCGACCGCGGCGTCGGCCGTATCACCGACCTCGAACGTTGAGGTGTATTCTCGCAGGGAGTCGAGGTCCCCGCTGAGGGCCTTGCGGAGCGCATCGCGCCGCTTGACCAGGCGACCGTGCAGTCGAAGCAGAGCGTCTTTGTTGCGGGCCATCTCGCACCTCCAGGTGCGTCATCGCGGGCCGTTCAGGTCGAGCAAGCCGGCCCGGAGTGGGGGGCTGCCACCGGAAGCGGCACGGCGTCACGGTCTACGCGAGGATAGGTCATAGCGGGGCCAGGCCCCGACGATCAAACACCGAGTCCCGACCGTTGCCGGCCGGGTCCGCGAGGCACGCCCCGGTGGGAAGCCCGTCCACCGGTGGACGGCTGACCTGGCGTTCCGTCCGAGCACATTATGCGCCACGGTCCAGACACCGGAGCGAGCAACCACTCTTTTCGAGAGTACTACGCCGCCGCCGACCGAAAGTTTGCGACATTCGGTGTTTTTTTTGGACGCCGCCCGGCCGCTGGAGTTCCCCAGTTCGGACCGACGCCCGTTCCCGGCCGGATTTGAGCCCGCCCGACCTGGCCGGGATCGGCTGCGACGCCAACCGGCAGATCGCTGAACTTCTGAGCACACCCGGCGATCCCGGAGCCGGGGCGAGTGTCACTTCGGGGTGTACCGACTCAGGACACGCGGCGGGCTGTTCGGTTCGCGCAGGAAGTTGATGACCTGCGTCCGGCCGCGGGTTCCCTCGTACACCCACTGAATCAGGATCCGGCCCTGGGTGATCACCTGGCTCTTCCGGTCGGGCTTGCCCAGGCGGGCCACGACATCGTCCGGACTCAGGTTCTCGAAGGGGTCGTCGAGGCCCGGGGTGTTGTCCTTGGCGGCGGCCGCCGGCTCGGGGTTCCCCGGACCGGCGTCGACCCAGCGGTCCCCCTCGCGGCGATACCCCAGACGCCGGAACGCGTCGGCGACCGACTGGGCATTCGGGTCGATCTGGGCCGCCTCCTTCAGCAGGTCGGCGGCCGCCCCCCGATCGGACAGGAGGGTCTGGTATTCCTCGGCCAGGGCCAGGCGGCCATCGGCGTCGTCGCGAGCGAGGTTGCGGTCCCGCTGGGCGTTCAGCCAGGTGCGGATCTTCTGGCGGCCGACCTCCCCCTGACCGGATTTCTCGTAGGCGCGGGCCAGTTCGAGCACCTCGGTGCGACGCAGGGTGGCCACATCCTGTGAGGCAGCCTGCATCCCGCGCTCGAACAGGGTGGCCGCCACGGTCGGCCGGTCCGGCAGCCGCTTCTCGGCCTCTCGCCCCAGCGCGGTGGCCTCGCGGGGGTTGGTCTCGGCCCGGAGCCGGAGCGAGTGCTCGACGAGGTCGGCCCAGAGGCGACGGTCGAGGGCCGCCCGGACGGCGGCCGGAGCCTTGAGGTACGTGCGATAGGGATCCTGCTGGTACGCCGCCAGGGTCTCGGCCACGGAGGCGTCCTGGGGCCGGGCCGATTCCGGCAGCAGTGGTGCGAGCTCGTCGGCGAGCCGATCCACCTCGACGGAGCCTTTGGCGGCCCTGGACCTTGCGACAAACGCTCGGTGAATCAAGGCCCCCGGATCGGGCTCCGGCACGCCGGCCTCTCGGGCGCGGGTAGCCAGCCGCAGCGAGGCCTCGGGGGTCTGGTTCTCGGGGATCTCGGCCTCGAGCCGGAGCGCCTCGGTGGCCACCTGGACGGCCCTGGCGGCGAGTGCCTCATCCTTGTACAGCCGGGCCCGACGCGTGGCCCATTGCGACCAGGCGAGCCGGCCCTTGAAGTCGGTCCGTGCCAGCACGGCCAGGCCCTTGTCGAGTCGCTCGGAGTCGTCGCCCACGAGTTGCATGGTCGCGACGTCGACGACGAGCGACTCTCCTTCCTGCTTGAGCCGGCCCTGGAGGATCGCCACGCGCTGGCTGGGGGCATCGGGTCGGCGAAGGCTCGGGGGCAACCGGAAGACGACGGGGGTCTCCTTGAGGAGCACTTCATCGAAGCCACGTCCGGGGTGCAGCTGGAAGATCCGGACCCGCCCATCCACCAGGACGTCCTTCCCGACCAGGTCGGCCCGGCGGGCCAGGTCGTTGACCTCGACCCGGGTGACCGGCGGGGTGCCTCCCTGGAGACCGATCACCCCGACGGCCAGCGCGCCCAGCAGGGCGGGCCGGGAGCGGAGTCGGGCGGCCGCATCGACCCGGTCGGTTCCGTTGGTGGTCGACGATTGCAGCGGGTCCCAGCCGGTCTGCTCGAGGGCCTTGAGCTGGGTCAGCACCACGCCACTCCCGGGGGCCAGGCGCACGAGCCACTCGCCATTTTCCAGCGTCAAGGCCTCGATCCGGGCGCCGAAGAGCAGGGGCTGATCGGATCTCGGGGCGAGCGTCTGCAGGAGCGTGAAGCCGGTGAGATCGAGTCGCCCCTGACGGGCTGGGGTGGGCCCGCGGCCGGTGAAGATGCGGTAGGAGAGTTCCGGCCCGCCCTGGGGACCGCGGTTCGGGCTCAACAGCGCAGTGTCGAGGATCAGCGACTGACCGCGATAGATCGCGTTGAACCGCTCCGACCAGCGATCGGGCGGGCTGAACTTCGCCGCCTCCTCGATCAGCTCCTCGAGGGTGGACCGCGAGAGATCGGCCAGAAGCGCCGACTCGTCGGCAAGCTGCACGGCCTTCTGAGAGCGCTCATCGCGGATCCCGAGCTCGCGGTACGCCTGGGCCGACTGCCGCAGCTGGAGCTTGGCCTCGTCGAACCGGCCAGCCTGGAGTGCCTCCTCGCCCTGGACGAGGCTATCGGCGGCGATCTGCGGCAGATTCTCGCGGCGCTGGATCCAGAGCCGATAGCCGACCGTCAGCAGCACGCAGCCGATCACGCCCATGAGCAGCAACGGCACGCGATGCCGACCCGCCCAGGCGCCCAGGGCCGAGCGCCGCTGTGGGACCAAAATCGAACCGGCAGGGGCAGCGATCGAGGGTGCCAGCGGCGGCGCGGCCTCGACGGCGGTCCGGCCCGAGGCCACGGCGGCAACCGCGGCCGCCGCCGGGGGGGGCGGACTCGCC
>CAZUZD010000237.1:6905-9863 GCA_964624465.1 uncultured Isosphaeraceae bacterium | reverse complement strand
TTGCATGGGATGGCTGTCCTCGGGTGGTCGGCACAATATTAGGGATTGCTAAATTAGTCAATGTTGATTTACGATGCGGGGCATTGGACCGGAGACCCGCCGCATGCCACGCGCTGCCCGACGACGTACCGCAGGACCGGAGATCCCGGACTCGACACGGATCGAGGAGATGCACGCCCACGCTGGCGATGCCGCCCACCTGCTGAAAGCGCTGGGCAATGAACAGCGATTACTCATCCTCTGCCATCTCCTGGCCAGGCCCCTCTCAGTCGGCGAGCTGAACGAACGGCTCGAACTCAGCCAGTCGGCCCTCTCCCAGCACCTCGCCTTGCTGCGCGAGGGCGGGCTGGTGGACACGCGGCGCGAAGCGCAATCCATCTTTTACTCGCTGCCGCCGGGTCCAGTCACCCGCATCATGGCGTTGCTGCAGGACATCTATTGCAGCCTCCCGCCGGCACCAGGGGACCGCGAACCGGCACCCCGCGCGCCATGCCAATGATGGCAGCCGCGCGGCCATCCGCTGGCCCCCAATGGCGGTTTCTGAGAAGGCTTCGGACCCGTCGCTGCGGTTTACGCTGCGCGGATCCGCCCTACGAAATCAGCTTTGAACCGGGCTCACTCGCCGTCGTAGGCGCTGTGCTTGCGGCGGCGGTTGGAGGTGAACTCCTCGGCGGTGCCGCGGGTGACGACCTCGTAGAGGGTCGCCTCCTTGTCCCCCTGCTTGCGGAGGATGCGGCCCAGGCGCTGGACGTGCTCGCGGACCGAGCCGGAGCCGGAGAGGATCACGGCGACATTCGCCTCGGGCACGTTGACCCCCTCGTTCAGGACCCGCGAGGTGGCGACGATCGGGTACGCGCCCGAGTTGAACTTCAGCAGGATGTCCCGCCGCTCCTTGGTCTTGGTCTGGTGCGTGATGACCGGCACCAGGAACTGGCGGGCGATCTTGTACACGGTGGCGTTGTCGTGGGTGAAGATCAGGATGCGGTCCCCCTGGTGCATGTCCAGCAGCCGGCCCAGGAGCTGGAGCTTCGCCGGCGCGGCCAGGGAGAGCTCGCGCTGCTCGCGGTAGGCCAGGTAGGCGGCGCGGCCCTCGGTGGAGCGGTGGGCGACGAACAGGAACTGGCCCCAGGCGTTGGGCCGGCGCATGTCGATGCCGTTGTCGCGGAGGAAGTTGCGGTACACCTCGCGGCACGACTCATACCGCAGCCGCTCCTCGTCGGTGAGGTTCACATACAGCGACTCGACGTGGTAGTCGGCCAGGAACCGGCCCCGGAGCTGGGTGATCTCGCGGCGGTAGACGATCGGGCCGATGAGCTGATCCAGCTTCTCGTGGCCGTTGTCGGTGCGCTCGGGGGTCGCCGTCAGACCCAGCCGGAACGGGGCCAGGGCGCAGGTGGCGGCCAGGCCGTAGGTGGGGCCGGGCAGGTGGTGGCACTCGTCGAAGACGAGCAGGCCGAAGCGGTCGCCGAGCCGCTCCATGTTCAGATAGGCCGAGTCGTAGGTCGTCACCGTCAGCGGCTTGACCTCGTTGTAGCCGCCGCCGAGCAGGCCGACGTCGGCGGCGAAGGCCAGCGACAGCTCGTCGTACCACTGGTTCATGAGGTCGATCGTGGGCGTGACGATCAGGGCCGGGCGCTGGGCCTTCTCGATGGCCAGGTTCGCCAGGTGCGTCTTGCCCGTGCCGGTCGGCAGCACCACCACACCACGGCCGCCGTTCTGCCACCAGGCGGCCAGGCCCTCGGTCTGGTGGGGGAAGGCGGGCTTGTCGATCCGGATTGGCCAGGGGGTGCGGGCGTACTGCCGCGCCTTGTCGTCGAAGGGGATCTTGCGGTCGAGCAGCTGCTGGATCAGGTCGCGGTACCAGATCGCCTCGGCGCGATAGAGCCCGCTGCGGGGGTCCATCTGCAGGCCGGGCAGGCCGCGCGAGTCGCCCGGGGTCAGGCCCTCGATCAGGATCGTGCCGCCCTCGAAGCGGAGCCGCAGCGCGGGCGTGGCGGTCGCGGTGGCCGGCCCGACGCTCATGGCGCTTGCACTCCCCCTGGGGGTCCCGTCGGCATTCCCGTCCCGGGCGCACGGACCCGCCCGACGCCCCCGGGCACCTGGACTTCAGTCTACCCGACGCCGCCGGGCCGGGCCATCGGCCGTGAGGTCGACGAGCGCCCGTCGCTCGGCGTCGGTCAGGTCGCGCCACCCGCCCGGCTCCAGGTCGTCCAGGCCGATCGGCCCGATGGCCACCCGCACCAGCCGCAGGGTCGGGAACCCCACCGCCGCCGTCATCCGCCGCACCTGCCGGTTCCGCCCCTCGCGGAGCGTCAGCCGGATCCAGGCCGTGGGCACGTTCTTGCGGAACCGGATCGGCACGGACCGCGGCGGCAAGGCCGGCTCCTCGGCCAGCAGCTCCGCCTGGCAGGGGCGGGTCGGCCCGTCGTTGAGCACCGGACCGCGCCGCAGGGCGGCCAGGGCCTCGGGCGTGGGCACGTGCTCGACCTGGGCCAGATACGTCCGTGGGTGCCCGAAGCGGGGGTCGATCAGCCGGTGCGCCAGCGGGCCGTCGTCGGTCAGCAAGAGCAGGCCCTCGCTGTCGCGATCGAGCCGGCCCACCGGATAGACGTCCGGGACCGTGACAAACTCCTTGAGCGTCGCCCGGCCCCCCTCGTCGGTGAACTGGGTGAGCACGTCGAACGGCTTGAACAGCTTGAGGTAACGTCGCCGGTGCTGCATCCGCTGTCCGCCCACCTCGACGCTTACCCGGACCGGCCCCTCCGATCCCCTCGCCCGCATTCTCCCTCCCCCCGCCGAACCCGGCAACGCCCCGCCCGGCGCAGGACCACCGGACTGCCCGGCGCACGGACGAGGGTTGGGCCTCGGCGAACGACCCGACCACGGTGTGGCGTGGCCTGAGCGGAGCGTGGCCACGTGGCGGAGGCCTCCGAATCGTCGGCGTGGCCACGCTCCGCT
>CAZUZD010000237.1:0-6895 GCA_964624465.1 uncultured Isosphaeraceae bacterium | reverse complement strand
CCCGGGGGGGGGGGGGGGGGGGGGGGGGGGGGGGGGGGCCGGGGGGGGGGCCCCCCCCGGGGGGGGGGGCCCCCCCCCCCCCCCCCCCCCCCCGCCACACCGGACCCGACCATCCGTCCGAGGCCGGGAGATCCGGGCCCCGCATGCGGGACCCGGGCACCCCGGTTGGCTCGGTGGGTCGGGTTGGGTCCGGGTCCCCGGCGGGCCTGGGTGCCCGGGTTCCGCTAAGCGGAGACCGGATCCAATGGCCTCCGAATCGTCGGCGTGGCCAGGCGGCGCTCAGGCCACGGCACACCGGACCCGACCACCCGTCCGGGGCCGGGGGATCCGGGCTCCGCAGGTGCGGAACCCGGGCACTCCGGCGGGGCAAAATCCGCTCGGGGCGGTCCGGAAACGGCCCGGCCGCCGGGTTCCGTCCGTGGGACCCGGCGGCGCAGCGGGCGAACCGTCGACGGGGCCAGGCCGGGTCAGGCGCTGGCGTCGAAGAACAGGCCGGAGAGGACGGCGTTGGAGCTGCCCTGGTTGGTCAGGCGCACGATCACGTTGCCGGTGAGGCGGTACGACAGGTACAGGCCGCCGCTGAAGTTGCTCACGGTGCGGGTGTCGAGCACGGTGCCGGTGGCGGCGTCGAGGACCTCGACCTTCTGGTTGCGGCCGTTGTTGTCCCAGTCCAGGACGTACAGGCTCACCTTGTGCGCCTGGCCGTCGCTGATCGAGATCGGTACGTCGAACCGGCTGGCCGCGTACCAGGTGGCGGCGATCCGGTCGGCGGCCGGGGCGGGCTTCGCCAGGGCGCGGACATCGCCGGTGCTGTTCGCCCAGGTCCAGGCCGACTGGCCGGTGGGGGCGACGGTGGCGTACGACGGCAGGGCGGTCGCCGCGTTCACGATCTGGTACCCCTGGGCGCCATAGGCCCCCTGCCAGCTCCCGCGGGTGGTGGCGTCGGTGCCCAGGAAGGCCGCCGTGCTGGCCGGCGGGGTGCTGGGGGGAGGCGGCGTGCTCGGCGGCGGCGGGGTGCTCGAACCGCCATCGCCGCCGGTGGCCCCACCGAAGAAGACCCCCGAGACGACCGCGTTCGGGCCGGCCAGGCGGGTGATCCGGAGCTGCACCTGGCCCTTGAGGTTCCAGGTCAGGTACGTGCCGCCGGTGAAGTTGCTGACCGTGCGGGTGTCGAGCACCGCGCCGGTGGTCGGGTCGACGACGTCGACCCGCTGGCTGCGGCCCTGGCGGTCCCAGTCCAGCAGGTACAGGCTCACGGGGTGCGTCTGGCCGTCGGTCAGGTGGGTGTTGAGGGTGAGGGTCGAGCCGTACCAGGTCGACGCGATGCGGTCGGTGGCGCTGGCCGGCTTCCTGAGGCCGCGGACGTCGGTGGTGCTGGCGGCCCAGGTCCAGTCGCCCTTGCCGCTGGCGGCCAGGGTGGCGTACGAGGGCAGGCTCTGGGCGTTGCCGATGACGTGGTAGCCGTCGGCGCCGAAGGCCGACTGCCAGTTGCCCTGGGTGGTCGTATCCGTGCCCACGAACTGGGCGGTGGCCTGGTTTCCCGGCGGCGGGTCGCCGGCGGCGTTGCGGACGGCGCGGGCGGCGTCGATCAGGCCGCCGGAGATCGTCTTGCCGACCAGGCTGGCCAGCGGCTTGGTGCTGGAACGGAGCAGCGCCGTGAGCCCGTCGGCCGAGAGGTCGGGCCGCAGGCCGGCGACCAGCGCGGCGACGCCGGCGACGTGCGGCGCGGCCATCGAGGTGCCGCTCATGTAGCCGGCGCCGCCGCCGACGGTCGTGCTCAGGATCGAGGCGCCGGGGGCGGCCAGGTCGACGAGGTTCGGGCTGTACGACGAGAAGCCCGCCAGGCTGCCGTCGGAGGCGGCGGCCGCCACGGTGACCATGTTCGAGAGGTGGTAGCCGCCGGGGTACGACGGGTTCGTGTCGAGGTTCTGGCTGTCGTTGCCGGCCGCGGCGATGAAGACGGACCCCTTGGTGCCCGCGTACCGGATCGCATCGGCCATCGCGGGGTTGGACTGCGAGTCGCCCCAGCTGGCGTTGATCACCCGGGCGCCGTTGTTCGCGGCGTACTCGATGGCCGCGATCGCCGCCGCGTCGCTGCCGCTGCCGTTGGCGGCCAGGAACTTCAGCGGCAGGATCCGCGCGTTCCAGCTCACCCCGGCCACCCCGAGGGCGTTGTTCGTGCGGGCGGCGATGGTGCCCGCGACGTGCGTGCCGTGGCCGTGGTCGTCCTGCGGGTTGTTCGTGTTGGTGACGTAGTTCCAGCCGACCAGGTCGCTGCTGGCGCTGGCCCAGCTGGTGTCGGCCAGCAGGTCGGCGGCGTCGATCCGGCCGTTGCTGTTCGTGTCCACGGTGTAGGCGGCGTTGACCCGCACGCCCTGCGCGTTGAGCACCGGCGTGACGCCGTCGGCCTTCAGCGAGTTCAGGTCGTAGAAGTCGATCTGGCCGTCGGGGTTGGTGTCGACGATGCCCGTGCGCGCCAGGCCCCGGATCGTCGCCGGGATCTGCGACTGCTTGACCGCCACGGCCAGGTAGAGGTCGGGGTGCGTCAGGTCCAGGCCGGTGTCGGTGACGGCCACGATCGTCGGGCCGCCAGTGGTCCGGTCCCACGCCTCGGGCGCGTTGATGTCGACGTCGTTGCCCTGGTTCAGCCCCCACTGGCTGGCGAACTGCGGGTCGTTGGGGACCTGGGAAACCTGGACCGGCGAATCGGGGACGGCGTAGAGCACGTCGGAGCGGGCCATCAGGGCGGCCACGGCCGCGGCGCGGTCGGCGCCGGGGGCGAGCCGGAGCAGCTGGGGGCCGCTGTCGTACTGGAATCCGACTTCGGCCCGCAGCGCCGAGAGTGCGACCGAGCGATCGCGGGCCTGCGCCAGGCCGGCCGGCGAGGCGCCGGGGCTGACGGGGTCGCGGAACCGGACCAGGACGTTCCGGGCCGGGTCGGCCAGCAGGTCGGCCGCCGGCGCGGCGGCCAGGGTCAGCAGCGAGCGGCCTTCGAGGGCCTCGAGTTGCGGGCGAGCGTGCGGCGCACGCCGACGAATGGACGGTCGGGCCATATGAGTGCCACCGGGTTCGTGCGGGTGTCGATCGGGGGTGTCGATGCGGACGGACGGACGGCCGGACTGGCCAGAGGGGGGGACGCCGCCCGCCGGGGACGGGATGAGTGGCGGGCGTCGTCCGTTCATCCTAGGGGCGCACGACGCTGGAATCAACACACGCCGTCGCGTCCGATCGCAATTTCGACTCCCGGGCCGCTCAACCGTGGCCGAAGCCGCGGTCGAAGGCGTCGAGTTCCCGCAGGTGAGCCGCGTAGATCGTGCGGAAGGTGTCGGCGTCGACCTTCCACTGCGGCTGGTCCTCGGTGTGCCGCTGGCAATGCTCTTGCAAGAGCCGGTGCAGGAACTTGAAGAGCTGCCGCGGGGTGCGCAGATTGCCCAGGCTATCGCGGAGGGCGTCGTCGCTGACCGCCTCGTCGATGAACTGCCGCAGCCGGGGCGCCTGGCCGTCGGTGGCGCAGGCCTGGAGCCGGTCGCTGGCCAGGTCGTAGAGCGAGGCGCCCGTCCAGCGCAGGGGCTTGATCATGTTCAGCTTGTCGGGCCGGGCGCGGTCGTAGAACTCCTTATCTTCCTTCTCCAGGTAGTACGCCAGCTCGATCGGCAGCAGCAGCTTGACTCCGATGCCGGGGTGGCGGAGGAACTTGTTGTCGAGCATCGGCCAGACGAGCGCCCGCATCTTGCGCGGATCGCCCTCGATCGCCTGCGGCTCGTCGACCCGGTCGATGACGACGATCACGCCCTTGTACCCGAGCGGGGCGAGCACCCCCTGGAACTTCCGCAGGAGCTCGTACCGCTCCTCGCCGGCCGCCCGGCCGCCGGCCGGCAGCGGCTGGCCGCCCAGGTCGCTGGGCTCGAACCAGAGCAATTCCCACCGCAGCGCCGCCGGGTCGCGGCTCAGCACCCGCAGCGACTTGCGGATGTCCCGCGCGAACAGCTCGGCCCGCGCCAGCCGCCAGGCCCAGTAGGCCCAGCCCAGCACCAGGGCGCCGACCAGCCAGGGGAGCACGGTCGGCTGCTGGAACCACTTCACGGTGGCGATCAGCACCAGCAAGATGGCCGTCACGCCGGCGCCGATCTGGAGGTCGCGGCGGCTCCACAGCGGCCGGAACCCCGAGCGCCGCCGCAGCCAGGTCCAGCGGCGGTCGATCGGCTCGCCGGTCGACTGGTCGTAGAGGGCCGCCAGCAGGAGCAGATCGCGGCGCTGGTCCAGGGTGAGCTTGGAGAGATCCGCCTTCTCCCCCTTGAGCTGGTCGACCAGCCGGGTGACGCCCAGGGCGAGGATGGCGTCCATGTGGTCCTGGAGCCGGAACCGCTTGAGGGCCTCGGCGGTGTCCTTCAGGCCGCTGGCGACCTTGAAGTGGTCCAGGGGCGGGTTGAAGTCGTCGTAAGAGATCAGGAACACCTTCTCGGTCGGGTGGTCCTGGTTGTACTTCTCGATCTCGGCGGTGGCCTGGAGCCGCAGCGCGGTCTTGCCGCTGCCCTTCTCGCCGAAGACCAGCGCCGTGGAGGGTTCGGCCGGGCTGCCGAAGAACTTGCTCCAGGCCGGGTGATGGATCGACCAGAGGCAGCCCTTTTTGAAGACCGTGTCGGTCTGGGCGTCCTCCTCGCTGAACGGGTCGCCCTTGATGCCGTAGTGGCCCAGGAACTGGTCGATCTTCATCGGGATCCTCGGGGGCGCCGGTCGGCCGCCACGGCCTGCCATCGGCCGCGTCGGAAGCTGCTCCGTCTTACCCGATGCCGGCCGCGGCTGGCAATCGGCGGCGGGCCGTGACGGCCGATTGACGCTCCCGGGTCGCCCCCCTTACGATCGCCGGGTCCGAGCCCCGCCACCGACCCCACGAGCCGCCCCGCCATGCCCAGCCGAGCGCGAACGCCCCGGCCCGCCACCGCCTGGCCCCTGCTGATCGCCGGCCTGGCGGCCCTGGCCGCCGGCTGCGGGGGCCGGCCCGGGGCCGGCAACGCGCCGGTCGCGAGCCCGCTGCGGATCGCCGCGGCCAGCGACCTCCAGGCGGTCGCCCCCGTGCTGGCCAGCCGGTTCCAGCAGGAGACCGGCGTGCGGGTCGACTTCAGCTTCGGGTCCAGCGGCCAGCTTGCCCGCCAGATCGAGCAGGGGGCCCCCTTCGACCTGTTCCTGGCCGCCAACCGCCAGTTCGTCGCCGACTTGGCCGCCCGAGGGGCGATCGTGCCCGGCTCGGTGCGCAACTACGCCCGCGGCTCGCTGACCCTGGTCGTCCACCGCGCCGCCAACCCGCCGGTGGCGACCCTGGCCGACCTGACCCGGCCCGAGGTGCGGAAGATCGCGATCGCCAACCCCGACGTCGCCCCCTACGGCATCGCGGCCCGCCAGGCGCTCCAGGCGGCGGGGCTCTGGGACGCGCTGCGACCGAAGCTCGTGCCGGCCGAGTCCGTCATCCAGTCGCTCCAGTTCGTGCGCTCGGGCAACGCCGAGGTCGGCCTGGTCGGCCGCGCCATTGCCGACGTGCCCGAGGTGCGGGCGATCCCGGTCGACCCCGACCTGTACGAGCCGCTGATCCAGGCCCTGGGCGTGACGACCCGCGCCGCCCGCCCAGCCGACGCCGGGGCGTTCGCCGTGTTCCTCACCGGCCCGGACGGGCAGGGCATCCTCGGCGACTTCGGCTTCCGCCGCCCCGGCCCCGATCCCGACCCGGCACCGACTGCCGCCCCGGCCGCTCCAGGACCCTGACCCGCCGCCCCGCGCCCGACGAGCCGCCATGACGCCGATGACCGACCTGGCCCCGTTCTGGCTCTCGCTGCGGGTGGCCGCGCTGGCGACCGTGCTGGTCGTGGCCGCCGGCCTGCCGCTGGCGTACCTGCTGGCGCGGTTCCGGTTCCCGGGCCGGTCGCTGCTGGCCGGCCTGCTCGTGCTCCCGATGGTCCTGCCGCCGACGGTGCTGGGCTACGGCCTGCTGCTGCTGCTGGGCCGCCGGGCGCCGCTGGGGCTCTGGCTGGAGCAGACCCTGGGGGTCACGGTCGTGTTCCACTGGAGCGGCGCGGTGATCGCCTCGGCGGTGGCGGCGTTCCCGCTGTTCCTGCTGCCGGCGCGCTCGGCCTTCGAGGGGGTCGACCCGGCGCTCGAGGACGTGGCCCGGCTGCTGGGCCGCCGCGAGCGCTCGGTGTTCCTGGCCGTGACGTTGCCGCTGGCCTGGCGCGGCCTGGCCGCCGGCGCGGTGCTCGCCTTCGTGCGGGCGCTGGGGGACTTCGGCGCCACGCTCATGGTCGCCGGCGACATCCCCGGCCTGACCCGCACCGCCTCGCTGGCCATCTATGACGCCGTCCAGCGCGACGACACCGCCACGGCGCTGCGGCTGACGGCCTGGATCTCGCTGGTCTCGATCGCCGCCCTCTGGGCCGTCCAGCGCCAGCAGGGCCGCCAGGAGCCCTCGCGATGAGCCCGGCCGCCGACGAACCCGCGCACCTCGACGCCCGGGTGATCCGGCAGATCCACCCCGGCCTGCGGCTCGACGCGGCGATCCGCCTGGGCGCCGAGTGCGGGGTGATCTTCGGCCCCTCGGGCGCCGGCAAGACGAGCCTGCTGCGGGGGATCGCCGGCCTGGAGCGGCCCGACGCCGGGCACGTCCGGCTGGGGGACCTGACCCTGTTCGACGCCGGGGCCGGCGTGAACCGGCCGCTCCGCGACCGCCGGCTCGGGATGATCTTCCAGGACGACCTGCTGTTCCCGCACCTCGACGTGGCCGCGAATCTCGGGTTCGGGCTGCGGGGCTGGCCGAAGGCCGAGGCGGCCGCCCGCACCGAGGCGGTGGCGGCGCTCTGCGGGGTGACCCACCTGCTGGGCCGCCGGCCGGCGCTGCTCTCCGGCGGCG
>CAZUZD010000236.1:0-9884 GCA_964624465.1 uncultured Isosphaeraceae bacterium | reverse complement strand
GCTCGCAGAACAGGCCGTCCTTCTCGGGCCGGTAGGTGCGGTAGTTGATCGTCTCGGGCTTCTTGACCTCGCCGAACGACCAGGAGCGGATGTCGTAGGGCGAGGCGAGCCCGATCTTCACGGCACCGTAGTCGTTGATGCGATCGTAAGCGGATTCGCCCATGCTCACGGGACGTTCTCCTCAGTAGGCAGGCAAGGCCGTCGGGTCGAGTCGTATCGCGGGCGCCGGCCGGGCCGGGGGGCAAGGCGAGCGGGGCCCGATGGGTCGCCGGGCGACGGGATCGGGCCGGGGATCGGTCGGGGTCGAGGCCCGGGGGCGCCCCCGCGCCGTCGCGGGAACACCGCCGCGCCGGTCGGACGCGGCAGCCTCGGCAGGTCAAGTCAATCGGTGGCGGCGGCAGCGGTGGAAGTCAGCGCGGGTGCGGGACGGCGGGCGATCCGGATCGGGTCCGGACGCCCGGGGCGCCGGGGCGACCCGGCGACCGGGTCGAGGGGGGCCAGCGATCGGGTCGGGCGGGACGGGGGCCGGAGCGGCCCCCCGCCAACGGCGAACGCCCGCGGTCGCTGCGGCCCCCGGACCTGGGTCGGGTCGGGCGCGGCGACGCGGGCAAGGCGGTCCTCCTGACCGATCGGGCACCACCGGCCGCCGCCAGGCCCATGCCGGTCGTCCCGCCCGCAGGGCGCAGGGCGATCCCGACAGGTGGGCGCGGTTGCGGCACGATCGGCCCCGGACTGTGCAGCCGTTCGAGTCGGCACCCTTCGATCTTACGCGATTGCAAGGTCAGTTCCAAGGGAGATTCCGCTTGACACCATCGGATTCCGGCGCCAGCCGGACCGGACGGCGGGCGACCGGGGGGTCGCCGCCGCCAGGCCCGGGCGTACTGGGCCGGATCAGACCCGCTTCTTCTCGAGCTGCATGTTGAGCCCGAGGCCGCGGATCTCGTTGGTCAAGACGTCGAAGCTCGCCGGCGTGCCGGCGTCGAGGGTGTTCTCGCCCTTGACCATGCTCTCGTAGATCTTGGTGCGCCCCTCGACGTCGTCGGACTTGACGGTCAGCAGCTCCTGGAGGATGTAGGCCGCGCCGTAGGCCTCCAGGGCCCACACTTCCATCTCGCCGAACCGCTGGCCGCCGAACCGGGCCTTGCCACCCAGCGGCTGCTGGGTGATGAGGCTGTACGGGCCGGTGGCACGGGCGTGGATCTTGTCGTCGACGAGGTGGTGGAGCTTGAGCATGTACAGGTAACCGACGGTCACCCGCTGGTCGAACTTCTCGCCGGTGCGGCCGTCGTAGAGCGTCGCCTTGCCGTTCTCGGGCAGGCCGGCGTCCTTCAGGCACTGCCGGATCACGTCCTCGTCGGCGCCGTCGAAGACCGGGCAGACGGCCTGGAACCCGAGCTTGGCTGCGGCCCAGCCCAGGTGGGTCTCCAGGATCTGGCCGACGTTCATGCGGCTCGGCACGCCCAGCGGGTTGAGCAGGATCTCGACCGGGGTGCCGTCCTCGAGGAACGGCATGTCCTCCTCGGGCAGGACCTTGGCGATGACGCCCTTGTTGCCGTGGCGGCCGGCCATCTTGTCGCCGACGGAGATGACCCGCTTGGTGGCGATGTAGACCTTGACCATCTGGAGCACGCCGCTCGGCAGCTCGTCGCCCCGCTTCAGGCTGTTGAGCTTGCGGTCGCGCTCGTCGCGGAGGGCCTCGATCCGGGGCAGGAACTGGCGGACCAGCTTTTGCGCCTGGGTCTTGAGCTCGGGGCTGCGGAGGTCGAGCTTCTCGAGCTTGAACGTCTCGCTCTCCTCGGCGAGCTTGACGACGTCCTTCTCGCGACCGTACGGCTTGCCGCTCTCGGGGTTCGTCAGCGGGCCGCTCTCGAGGAGGTCCTCGAGCGCCTTGATCAGCGCCTTGTACTCGTCGCCGATCTTGGCCGCTTCGGTCTGCTCGGTCTCCTTGAGCTCCTTCTCGAAGGCCTTGCGCTCGTCCTCGTTGAGGCTCATGCGGCGGCTGAACCGCTGCGTGTGGATGACGATGCCTTCGACGCCCGACGGCACGTCGAGGCTGTCGTTCTTGACGTCCTCGCCGGCGCGGCCGAAGATCGCGTGCAGCAGCTTCTCTTCGGGCGTCAGCTCGCTCTTGCTCTTGGGCGCGACCTTGCCGACCAGGATGTCGCCCGGCTTCACATAGGTGCCGATCCGCACCACGCCGTTCTCGTCCAGGTTCCGCAGCGCCTTCTCCGAGACGTTCGGGATGTCGCGGGTGAACTCCTCGCGCCCGAGCTTCGTCTCGCGGATCTCGATCTCGAACTCCTCGATGTGGATCGAGGTGTACACGTCTTCCTTGACGAGCTTCTCGTTCAGGATGATCGCGTCTTCGAAGTTGTAGCCGTCCCAGGCCATGAACCCGACCAGGACGTTGCGGCCCAGGGCCAGCTCGCCCCGGTACGTGCCGGCGCCGTCGGCCAGCAGGTCGCCGACCTGCACGGCCTGGCCGACCTGGATCACCGGCTTCTGGTTCAGGCAGGTCCGCTCGTTCAGGCCCACGTACTTGCGGAGCTTGTACGTGTGGGTGTCGTCGATGACCACCCGCGAGCTGTCGACGAAGGTGATCGTGCCGGCCTGCTGGGCCCGCACCACCATGCCGCTGTTGATGGCGACGGCCTTCTCCAGCCCGGTGGCCACGATCGGCGGCTCGGTGACCAGCAGCGGCACGGCCTGCCGCTGCATGTTCGAGCCCATCAGCGCGCGGTTGGCGTCGTCGTGCTCGAGGAACGGGATCAACCCGGCCGAGACGCCGACCATCTGCTTGGGGGCGATGTCGACGTACTGGACCTGGTCGACGGGCACCGAGAGGAAGTCCGACTCGAACCGGGCGATGACCGTCGGGCCCTTGATCTTGCCGTGGTCGTCGCGGGGCGCGTCGGCGGGGGCGACGTAGTACTCCGACTCCTCGTCGGCCCGCATCAGCTTGACACCCTCGGGGCCGTCGACCGGCTTGCCCTTGATGACCTGGCGATACGGGGTGACCAGGAAGCCGTACTCGTCGACGCCGCCGTAGATGCCCAGCGAGCTGATCAGGCCGATGTTCGTGCCTTCCGGCGTCTCGATCGGGCAGATGCGGCCGTAGTGCGAGATGTGAACGTCACGCACCTCGAAGCCGGCTCGCTTGCGGTTCAGACCGCCCGGGCCGAGCGCCGAGAGCCGACGCTCGTGGGTCAGCTGGGCGAGCGGGTTGGTCTGGTCGACGACCTGCGACAGCTCGCCGCGGCCGAAGAAGTACTCGATGGCCGCGCTGATGCTCTTGGGGTTGATCAGCGACCGCGGGGTCATGTCCTCGGCGTCCTTGAGGCTCATCCGCTCCTGGACGGTGCGGCGGAGCTTGAGGAAGCCCTTGCGGAGCTCGTCGGCGGCCAGTTCGTCGATGGTCCGCAGGCGGCGGTTGCCCAGGTGGTCGATGTCGTCGACCTGGCCCTTGCCCTTGCGGAGGTTCAGGATGTACTTGATGGCGTTGACGTAGTCGATCGGCTCCAGGGTCATCCGGTCTTCCGGGACGTCCTGGTTGAACTTCCGGTTGATCCGGAAGCGGCCGACGCGACCGAGGCGGTAGCGGTTGGTGTCGAAGAACTTCTCGTTGAAGAGCTCGCGGGCCTTCTCGAGCTGCGGGGGGTTGCCCGGCCGCAGGCGCTGGTAGATGCGCAGCAGGGCGCTCTCGTGGTCGCTGGTCGGGTCGGCCTGCAGCGACTGGAGGATCAGCGGGTCCTTGGCCTCCTCGAGCACCAGGATCGGCCCGACGTCGGCGTCGGCGAGGATCTGGGCGGTGGCCTTGGAGATCGTCGAGCCGCTCTCGACGAGGACCTCGCCGGTCATCGGGTCGACGACGTCGCCGCAGGCGATGCGCCCCTCGAGCTTCTCGGCCGTCTGCTTGGTGCCGCTGGGGACTTCCTCGGTCTCGTAGAAGGCCCGCAGGATTGCGTCGTCGGAGGTGAACGCCGGGCTCATGGCCCGTAGCAGCGTCATCGCCGAGAACTTGCCCGACTGGTCGATGCGGACGTCCAGGGTCTCCTTCTTGGTGACCTGGAGCTCGATCCAGCTGCCGCGCTCGGGGATGATCCGGCAGGCGTGCAGCTTCTTGTCGGTCGACTCGATCTCCACGACGAAGTCGACGCCCGGGGAGCGGTGCAGCTGGCTCACGACGACGCGCTCGGCGCCGTTGATGATGAACTCACCGCCGCCGATCATGATCGGCATGTCGCCCAGGTACACCGACTCCTCGATGGCCGTCTCGCCCTTGTTGAGGCGGAGCCAGACGTGGAGCGGCTTGCCGAAGGAGAGGCGGAGCTGGCGGCACTCGTCGGGCTCGTAACGCGGCTTGCCCAGCTCGTACTTGATGTACTCGAGCTTCAGCGTCTTGTCGTAGCTCTCGACCGGGAAGATCTCGCGGAAGACGGCCTCGAGGCCCTCATCGAGGCGATCCTCGGGCACCGACTCGGCCTGGAGGAATCGCGCGTAGCTGCGGGTCTGGATCTCGGTCAGGTCGGGGACGGGGTAGCCGTCGGCGATCTTGCCAAAGGTCCGCGGCGGCAGGGGCGTGATCCGTCGGACGGTCCTGGGGAGCAGTCGCTTCGGTGTCGGGCTCGAGCTGGGCATACTGCGGCACTCCACGGTGGGAGAAATCGGCGTGGCCCCCGGCGGGCCAGTTCGGCCCCGACGGGGGCGCCGGGACGGGGCCCGCCGCGGTGGCGGTCCGGGCGTCGCGCCGGCGCGCCGGAACACCCCGGCGCACCCGACCCGCCGGGGCGGGGCCGGCGAGGGTGCGAGTCCGGGGCTCGGTCCTTGCGATCAGGGGCGGTCGAGCGGGAGGCGGGCTGAGGGGCCCGGGGACGGGAGAGGGCGCCCCCGGGGCCTCAAGAACGCTGCGGCACCCGGCCCGGGACGAGCCCGGGCCGGGTACCGCGGTGATGGCGTGGCAGCGGGTCGGCCGGCGCGAGGCCGGCCGGCCGGGTCACTTGACGGTGACGGTGGCGCCGGCGTCCTGAAGCTCCTTCTGGAGCTTCTTGGCGTCGTCCTCGGAGATGCCGGTCTTGACGGGCTTGGGGGCCCCGTCGACCAGGTCCTTGGCCTCCTTGAGGCCCAGGCCGGTGGCGGCGCGGACGACCTTGATCACGTTGATCTTCTGGTCGCCGGCCTTCTCCAGCACGACGTCGAACTCGGTCTTGGCCGGGGCGGCCTCGGCGGGGGCAGCAGCAGCCGCGGCCGGGGCCGCGACGGCGGCGGCGGCCGCCTTGATGCCGTGGACGTGCTCGAGGTAGTCGCCCAGCGACTTGGCCTCGAGGACCGTCAGCTTGACGATCGACTCGCCCAGGGTCTTGATGTTGTCCGCGAACGTGAGGGTGGTCCCGTCGGTGGCCATCGGTCTTACGATCCTTTCGCCTGCAAGGTGCGGTCAGTCGCACCGGGTTCCCGTTCGATTCTGTCCATCGAGGCGGCTTTCGGGGCCCCGCGGCCCTGTCTGCCCTGCCCGCGATCTCGGTTCGTCACAACTGCCAGGATGCGGTGGGCCGCCGCCCGGGGGGGCGACGACCGGTCGGGATCACTCGGCGGCCGGGGCCGCGTCGGTCTCGTCGCCTGCCGCCTCGGCCTCGGCCGGTTCGGCGAGCGTCTTGAGCTGGCCGAGCAGCCCCGAAGCCGGGGCGTTGGCCAGGCTCACGACCCGCTGGACCGGCGCCAGCGCCAGGCTGGCCACGCGGCCGATCAGCGCCTCGCGGCTGGGCAGCTTGGTGATGTCCTCGACCTGCGCCGGGCCGATGATCGTGCCCTCGACGGCGCCGCCCTTGATCTCGGGCTTCTTGAGCTTCTTGACCTGGTCGGAGATCTCCTTGGCCAGCTCCGCGACCCCGACGCCGCCCCAGATGGCGACGCTCGGCCCGCTCAGGAACCGGTCCAGGCCCGACAGGCCCATGTCCGTGAAGACCTTGGAGGCCAGGTTGTTCTTGAGGGTCCGCACGTGGATCTGCTTCTTGCGCAGGTCCAGGCGCAGCTTGTTCTCGCTGAACGCATCCAGGCCCTTGAAGTCGAGAATCAGCACCGACCGCGTCCCGTCCAGGTCGGACCGGAGCTGATCCATCATGAGTTCTTTGACGTACTTGCTCATGAGTGAACGCTCCGCGTCAGGCCGAGACCGGGATACCCGGACTCATCGTGGCCGAGATGGTGATCGTGCGGATGTAGGTCCCCTTGGCCGTGGCCGGCCGAACCGACCGCAAGTGCGCCAGGAACGCCTGGATGTTCTCGACGAGCTGATCGTCGCTGAAGTTCAGCTTGCCGACCGGAGCGGCAACGTTGCCGCCCTTGTCGTTGCGGAACTCGATCTTGCCCGCCTTGAATTCCTTGACGGCCGCCGTGATGTCGGTCGCCACGGTGCCCGAGCGGGGCGACGGCATCAGGCCGCGGGGGCCGAGGATTCGACCCAGCGGACCGACCACGCCCATCATGTCGGGCGTCGCCAGGGCCACGTCGAAGTCCATCGTGCCGGCCTTGACCTGCTGCGCTAGGTCGTCGCCGCCGACCAGGTCGGCGCCGGCAGCCCGGGCCTTCTCGGCGTTCTCGCCCTGGGCGAACACGGCGACCCGGACGGTCTTGCCGATGCCGTGGGGCAGCGAGACGCTGCCGCGCACGTTCTGATCGCTCTGGCGGGCGTCGATGCCGAGGTTCGTCGAGACCTCGACGGTCTGGATGAATTTGGTGGTGGCGAACTGCTTGAGCTGCTTGACGGCGTCGGCCAGGGGCACCGCAGCCGGTCTCACCTTCTCGTGCAGCGCCTTGTAGCGCTTCGATCGCTGTCGCAAAGATTCGCTCCCGTAAGGGGTCCTCGGGAACTGCCGCCTGTGGTTCGACCCGTCGTCCTACCGGTGGGCGGTCGCGCCGGCGTGGGTCCCGATGCGGGTGGCCCCGGGAGGGGCGGCAGGGCTCCTCCCGGGGTCGTGAGTGGGGGCCGGAGCCGCTCAGTCCTTGACGTCGATGCCGGCCGAGCGGGCCGTGCCGGCGATGATCCGGCAGGCGTGCTCCAGGTCGCGGGCGTTCAGGTCGTTGAACTTCGTCTCGGCGATCTTGCGGACCTGATCGGCGGTCACGCTGCCGACCTTGGTCTTGTGCGGCACGGCCGAGCCCGAGGCCACGCCGGCGGCCTGCTTCAGGAGCACGGCGGCCGGGGGGCTCTTGGTGATGAACTCGAAGGTCCGATCGTTGTAGATCGTGATCTCGACGGGGATGACCGTCCCCTTCATCTCCTTGGTGCGGTCGTTGAACTGCGTGACGAACTGGCCGATGTTCACGCCGTGCTGGCCGAGGGCCGGACCCACCGGCGGCGCCGGGGTCGCCTGACCGCCCACGCACTGCAGCTTGACCTTCGCCGTCATCACCTTGGCCATCGCCCGCCTCCAACGATCTCGGAATGCTCGGGGGCCGGGTCCGGCCGCGATGCGGTCCGGTCCAGCCCCCGCGTGTGTCCGTGGGGTCCGCGTCCGTGGCGCCGAGCGGTCAGATCCGCTCGACCTGCCAGTATTCCAGGTCCACCGGCGTGGGCCGGTTGAAGATGATCAGCATGACCTTGACCAGGCCACGCGCCTCGATGACTTCCTCGACGGTGCCCTCGAAGTTCTCGAAGGGGCCGTCCTTGATCTTGACGCGGTCGCCGCGCTCGACGTCGATCTTGACCTTGGGCGAGTCCTCGGCCTTCCGCTCGGCCTCCTGGCCCAGCATCTTGTTGACCTCGTCGTTGGTCATCGGGCTCGGCTGCCCGTGCGCCCCGACGAAGTCCCCGACGCCCGGCGTCTCGCGGACCACGAACCAGGTCTTCTCGTTGAGCTCCATCTCGACCATGATGTAGCCGGGGTAGCTCTTGCGCTCGACGATCCGCTTCTTGTTGTTACGGATCTCGGTGATCTTCTCCGTCGGCACCACGATCCGCCCGAAGTACTGCGGCAGGTTGTGGATCTTGACCCGGCGCTCCAGCGCATCGCGGATCGTGTCCTCGCGGCTGCTCTGCACCTTCAGGACGTACCAGACCAGCGTCGGCGCCGGCTCGTCGTCCTCGGCCGCCACGACAGCAGCGACCGGCTCGGGGGCCGGGGCCTCGGGCTCCGGCTCGGCCTTGCGGGCCGGCTTGGGACGCTTAACCGGCTTCGGCTCCGGTTCCGATTCCGCCGCGACCGGGCCGCCGTCCGGGGCCTGCTCCTCGACCTCGAAGAGGTTCGAGGTCCCCTGCGCCGAGGCGGCCGACGCTGGCTCGGTCCGGTCGGGGCCGTCCGAGTCAGTCCGCGAGTCGTTGGGGTCCATCATGGTCGCCACGGGGGTTGGTGTAGGGGCGTTCGGCGGGGACGGGGTCGGGGGCTCGGCTGAGGAACGTCGAAGGCCGGGGTCTCCCCCGGCCACCGCGTCGCGGTCGCGTCGGACTCGCTGCGGGACCCGGGGCGTCACTCCGGCGGGGTCATCCCGTCGAAGCGGAGCACCCGGAGCAGTTGCAGGAGCCGGGACCAGAGCACGTCGACCCCGAACAGGAACAGGGACAGGACCAGGACCGTCGTGAGCACGACCAGGGTCGCCCGGTACAGGTCGTCCTTGCTGGTCCAGGAGACCTTGTTCATCTCGGCCTCGGTGGCCGTGAGGAAGTCGGCGAACGGCGGGTACTGCACGACCCGCCAGATCGCCCAGCCAAAGGCCACCGCCAGCAGCGCGGGGATGCCGATGCGGGTCGCCGGCGGGTAGTCGCCCACCACGTTGTTGTACAGGGTCACCAGGCCGGCCGCGACCAGCAGGCCCAGGCCGATCACGGTGCCGAGGCGGGCGTGTCGGCCCTGCATCGGCTTGTAGACGTCGACCCGGAAGAAGTTGGCCAGGAACGAGACCAGCGGGGCCAGCCGACTGCCACCCGAGCCCGACGGCCTGGCGGCGGGCGCGGTCCCCCCCTTCACCGGTGCCTCGTCTTTGACTTTAGCCATGACTGCCGTCCTTCGAACGATGGAGCCGAGCCGGAAGGGGTCGCGATGGGCCAGGGGCGGGGGCAACGGCGGGGGCGACAGCCGACCGACGGGATTCGGAGCGAACCGGCCCGGCACCCGGCACCCTCGGGCAGGTCGCGGGCCCGGACCCGGGGACCCTGCCCCGCCGTCCGCCAGCCCTCGCCCTCGCCGTCCGGTCACCGTCACCGCGCCTGGCCCGATCGAGCACGAGCGGAGGGACTCGAACCCCCAACCTGCGGTTTTGGAGACCGCTGCTCTACCACTTGAGCTACGCTCGTGTGGTGGCGTCCGCCCCCGCGATCCCTGGCCTCGCAGACCACTGGACCGCCCGGCGAGCCAGGCTCGCCGCGGCGGGGTGGGCCGCCGACGGATTCGAGATCCGTCCGTGACCCGGCCGCCAGCCCGCGAGGGCGGCGGCCGCGACCCCGCGGGGTCGGAGGGTCACTTCTTCCGGGATTCCTTGTGGGCCGTGTGCTTGCGCTCGCGCTTGCAGTACTTGTTCAGCTCGAGCCGCTCGGCGCCGCGGGTCTCCTTGGGCGTCCGGTAGTTCCGTTCGCCGCAGGAGGTGCATTCCAGCCAGACGTATTCGCGCATCCCTCACCCCGCCCGAAGTGCCGAGTCCGTTTCGATCGTCGGGCCGGGACGGGGGACCCGGGCCCGGAGCCCTGGCTCCAGGTCCCGGGGCCCCCGTCCCGGCACCGCGCGAGTTGACCTGGCTGAGAATCGACTTACTTGAGGATCTTGGTCACGACGCCGGCGCCGACCGTCTTGCCGCCTTCACGGATGGCGAACCGCAGGTTCGCCTCCATGGCGACGGGCGTCATCAGCTCGACGACCATCTTGATGTTGTCGCCCGGCATGACCATTTCGACGCCT
>CAZUZD010000235.1:0-9904 GCA_964624465.1 uncultured Isosphaeraceae bacterium | reverse complement strand
CACCCCGTGCCGCGAGGGCACGAGCTGGTTCAACAAGACGATGAAGCGGATCAAGGCCGGCGGCGGCCGGATCGAGGACCTCGACATCCTCCGCAACCTGGCCCAGAACATGGGCCTGACCCCCGGCACCACGATCTGCGGCCTGGCCGACGGCGCCGCCTGGCCGGTCAAGAACGCGATCGACAAGTTCCGGCCCGAGCTGGAGGAGTACATCCGCACCCACCAGCGCCCGGCCTGCCAGACCACCGCGCTGCAGGAGGCGGTCGCCGCCGGCTACCCGGCCAGCCCGCCGCCGCTGTACATGCCCGAGCCGAAGCTCGGCCTGTCGGCCCCCGCCGCCACCCGGCACGCCCCCGAGAAGGGCTGAGCCGGGTCCCCCGTCTGCCCCGCACCGCATCCGACCCGATCCCCCCCGGGGCCCGCCGACACCGCTCGCGGGCCCCGGCGCACCGCACCGACCGACCGAACCGGACCGAGCCGACTTCGAGGAGCCGATGGCGACCATCATCATCAACGGTCGGGAATACACCCTCCCGGAGGGCGAGACGCTCAACGCCATCCAGGCCGCGAAGCACTTCGGGGTCGACATCCCGTACTACTGCTGGCACCCCGCGCTCTCGGTGGTGGCCAACTGCCGGATGTGCGAGATCGAGGTCGGCAGCCGCGATCCGAAGACCGGCGAGATCCGGATGATCCCGAAGATGGTCCCCGGCTGTCAGACGCCGGCCAAGGACGGGACCGTGCTCGTCACCGACAGCAAGAAGGTCGAAGAGCACCAGAAGATGATCATGGAGTACCTCCTGATCAATCATCCTCTGGACTGCCCGACCTGCGACCAGGCCGGCCAGTGTGGACTCCAGGACTACTCCTACGAGTACGGCCAGTCCAACCACCGGTTCGTCGAGGAGCGCACGGTCAACCCGCGCAAGGATGTCTCCGAGGCGATCCAGCTGAACACGGACCGGTGCATCATGTGCACCCGCTGCGTCCGGTTCACCCGCGAGATCACCCAGACGTCCGAGCTCCAGGTCATGCGGCGCGGCAATCACGCCGAGATCGACACCTTCCCCGGCGAGCCGATCGACAACCCGCTGGCCGGCAACGTGGTGGACCTCTGCCCGGTCGGCGCCCTGCTCGACAAGGACTTCCTCCACAAGCAGCGCGCCTGGTTCCTGTCGCGGCACGAGTCGGTCTGCACCCGCTGCTCCACCGGCTGCAACATCCTCGCCGAGGAGAACCGCGGCGAGATCTGGCGGTACCGGCCGCGGGCCAACCCGCAGGTCAACGACTACTGGATCTGCGACGCGGGCCGCTACAGCTACAAGGCCGCCCACGCGCCGACCCTGATGCACGGCATGTACGTCCGCAAGGCCGAGGGCCTGGCCGAGGTGACCCCGGCCGAGGCGCTCCAGGCCGTCGGTGACGGGCTCAAGCGGATCGCCACCGACGGCGGCGTCGCGGCGGCCATCCTGTCGCCGTTCCTGACGGTCGAGGAGGCGTACCTGGTCGCCTCGTACGTCAAGGGCCTGAACCCGAAGAACGTGCTGGCGCTGGGGCCGGTGCCGGTGGAGGGGGAGGACCAGACCTTCACCCCCGACCCGCGCCAGGGCCGCAACGGCGACACGTCGTTCATCGTCTGCCGGCCGTTCACGATCCACGCCGAGAAGTGCCCGAACCGCCGCGGCGTCGAGCTGGTGCTCCAGCACTTCGAGGGCTCGGTCATCCCGTACGACCAGGTCGCCGACCGCGCCTCGAAGGGCGAGTTCCGCGGCCTCTACGTCACCTCCGACGCGATCGATCCGGCCTACTCGGCCGAGGACGTCCGCGGGCTGCGGGACAAGGTCGGGTTCCTGATCGTGCAGGACACGCACATCACGCCGCTGGCCCAGGCGGCCGACGTCGTGCTCTCCGGGGCGACGTTTGCCGAGAAGGCCGGCTCGTACGTGAACTTCCAGGGCCGGTTGCAGTACGCCGAGGCCACCCTGCCGCCCCGCGACGGGGCGCTGCCGGACCTCGACCTGCTGGCGATCCTGGCCAACCGCCACGCTGGCCCGGTGAGCTCGAAGGCCGTGCTGGCCGACCTGGCCCGCGAGGTGCCCGCCTTCGCGGCGGCCGCCGACGGCAAGGTGCCCGCCTTCGGCGTCGTGCTCGGCGGCGAGGGGTCGGAGAACGGCCAGGCCCCGACCGAGACCGGCTTCGGCGGCCTGGCCTTCGAGGACCCCTGGCTCGGACCCCGGGGCGTCCGCGGCGACCGGCCCGGCGTGGACACTCCCAAGGGCGGCGTCAACGCCTGACGCCCGCCCTGGCGGCCCTCGCCGCTGCTTGCTCCGACGACGACGACCCGCACCCAGCCCCACGACGCCAACGAACGGCCCCCGCACCCGGGGCGATCGACTCGCAGAAGGCAGGATCAATCGCATGGACCTGTTCTACCTGGTCGGCACCCTGACCAAGATCCTGATCGTCGTCGGCATCAGCCAGGGGACGGTCGCGTACCTGATCCTGGTCGAGCGCAAGATCGCCGCCTGGTCGCAGGACCGGGTCGGGCCGAACCGGGCCGGCGTGGAGTGGGGCTTCAAGCCGCTGAACTTCCTGTTCAAGCTCGGCTTCATGCACCCGCTGGCCGACGGCCTCAAGATGTTCGCCAAGGAAGACGTGGTCCCGAAGTACGTCAACAAGCCCCTGTACATCCTGGCGCCGGTGATCGCGATCTCGATGGCCACCATCGGGTTCGCCGTGGTGCCGTTCGGGCCGGTGGGCCGCACCGACGTGAGCGCCCCGTTCTTCGAGCAGATCCAGTTTCAGATCGCGCCCGGCATCGACGTCGGGATCGTGTACCTGTTCGCCATCGGCAGCCTGGCCGTCTACGGCGTGATCCTGGCCGGCTGGGCCAGCAACAACAAGTACTCGTTCCTGGGCGGCATCCGCTCGAGTGCCCAGATCATCAGCTACGAGATCCCGCTCGGGCTGTCGATCCTCGGCATGGTCCTGCTCTGCCGCTCGCTCGACCTGAACACGATCGTCAACTGGCAGGACCGGCACGTCTGGGGCGTGGTCGTGCAGCCGCTGGGGTTCCTGCTGTTCCTGATCAGCGCCTTCGCCGAGACCAACCGCCTGCCGTTCGACCTGCCGGAGAGTGAGCAGGAGCTCGTCGGCGGCTTCCACACCGAGTACTCGGCGCTGAAGTTCGGCATGTTCTTCCTGGGCGAGTATCTGCACGTGATCACGGTGAGCTTCCTCACGGTGATCCTGTTCTTCGGCGGCTGGGACCTGCCGTTCATCCTCGATCAGACGACCGGCCTGGGCAGCGGCCCGGTGTGGGCCTGGGCGATCGCCCTGCTGAAGGTGGGCGTGCTGCTGGCGAAGGTCGGCCTCATGATCGTCTTCGTGATGTGGATCCGCTGGACCCTGCCGCGGTTCCGCTACGACACCCTGATGGACCTGGCCTGGAAGCGGATGATCCCGCTGGCCCTGATCAACCTGGTCGCCACAGCGGTGATCCTCCAGCTGGTCCGCAGCGCCTGAGCCGGCCCGCCGGCCGGCCCCCCGGATTCGCCCTCTCGACCTCGACCCGAAGCTGACCCCAGACCGAGCGGAATCGACCCCTCGCAGGGACCTCACGATATGCGACCCGATGACCCGAAGCTGAAGCGGCTGGGACCGCCGACGCTGACCCTGATGGAGCGGACGTACCTGCCGCAGATCCTGGGCGGCCTGGCCGTCACGGGCCGGCACATCGTGGGCGCGGCCGTCGGGGGCAAGGCGGTCACGATGCAGTACCCCGAGGAGCAGCACACGCCCTCGGCCAACTACCGCGGCGTGCACCGGCTGAACAAGGACGAGAACGGCCGGGTCAAGTGCGTCGCCTGCATGCTCTGCGCCACGGCGTGCCCGGCGCACTGCATCGACATCGTGGGCGAGACGGCCCCCGAGACCTGGGACGACCGCGAGAAGTACCCCAAGAGCTTCGTGATCGACGAGCTGCGGTGCATCTACTGCGGGATGTGCGAGGAGGCCTGCCCGGTCGACGCCATCGAGCTGACCGGGCTCTATGACTTGACCGGCCTGTCGCGCGAACAGATGATCTTCGACAAGGAGAAGCTCCTGTCGGTCTACGACCTGACCAAGGAGGCCGAGCCGATGCGGACCGGCGGCCCCGCCGACGGGGTGGCCACCGTCGGCCGCGCCACCGTCGCCGAGCCGGGCGCCGCCCTCACGCCGACGACCCAGGAGCCCCAGCGATGACCCAGAACCCGCTCGTCGTCGCGCTCGTGGCCGCCGCAGTCGCCGGCCTGGGCGCCTTCTTCCTGCTGCCCCAGCGGCTCGGCACCACCCGGCCGCGGATCTGGCACCTGATCGGCGGCCTGCTGGTCGTCATCGGCGTCGGCGCCACCGCGCTGCTCTGGACCCGGCCCGAGCCGTTCCTGACCAACGCCTTCTTTACCGGGTTCGCCCTGCTGGCGATCTTCAGCGCCTTCATCATGGTCACCGGCAGCAACCCGGTGTACAGCGCCCTGTGGTTCGCCATGGTCGTGCTGGCCACCTCGGCGCTGTTCCTGCTGGCCGGGGCGCAGTTCCTGGCGGCCGGCACGGTGATCGTCTACGCCGGTGCGATCATCGTCACGTTCCTGTTCGTGATCATGCTCGCCCAGAGCGAGGGCCAGGCGCTCTACGACCGCCAGGCGCGGGCGCCGTTGCAGTCGACGCTCACGGCGTTCGCCCTGCTGGCCGGCCTGCTGTACGCGATCACGCTGGTCAAGAACCCGCTCGACCACCGCCTCGGCGGCGCCATGGTCTGGGGCAGCGAGCAGCGGCTGGCCCCGGCCGCCCAGCTCCTGGCCCGGGCCCAGGGCGCCGGCCCGAAGGGCCCCGGGATCGTGATGGCCCGCGGCATCGGCCGCACCCAGCAGCTGCCGCCCGACGACGGCCGCGCCGCCACCTACGGCGACCCGCCGGCGCACATGGCCTCGCTGGGCGGGGCCCTGTTCACCGACCACCTCTACAGCGTCGAGATCGCCGGCGCGATCCTGTTCGTCGCCCTGGTCGGCGCCGTGGCCATCGCCACGCCCAAGCCGCCGATCCGCCCGGTGCCGGCCCGCCCCGAGTTCGTCGGCGCCGCCAGCGACGCCGGCTCGGCCACCGCGGTCTGAGCCCGGCCCGACGCCTGAATCTGACCCGACCGGATTGCAGTCCCAGACACCGACCCGCACCGGACCCGACCGAGCGAGCGTGACCATGCCCCCGCCCTTGACGAGCCTCCTCCCGCTCCTGCTCGCCCAGGCGCCCGCGGCCCGAGCCGCAGCGGCGCCCCGGGCGACTGCCGCCGCGGCCCCCGTCGTCGACGCGGCCGCGGCCGCCGCCGGGGCGGGTTTCACCTTCGACCTCCTGAGCAACTACCTCGTCATCGGCGCGGTGCTCATGGCGCTGGGGATGCTCGGGTTCCTGGCACGCCGCAACCTGATCATCATCTTCCTGTCGGCCGAGCTGATGCTCCAGGGCACCGCCCTGACGCTGATCGGCTTCGGCCGCTACCACGGCAACTGGACCGGCGTCGTCCTGACGATCGTGATCCTGACGGTGGCGGCCTGCGAGGCCGCGCTGGCCCTGGCCCTGATCCTGGTCCTCTACAAGCGGAAGAGCTCGCTGGACATCAGCCTCTGGCAGGAGCTCCGCGAGGAGGGGCTGCCCGCCACGTTCGAGCCGGCCGGATCGGCCGAGCCGGTCGTCGCGGTGCCCGGTCCCGAGTCGTATCCGCACCTGACCCCCGCCGGCGTCGAGCCGCCGCACCCCCGCCAGCCCTGGGAGCGCCGTCGTGATTGACCAAGTCTGGCTCATCCCCTTCCTGCCCCTGCTCGGCGGCCTGATCGCCGCCCTCGGGGGCCGGCGGCTCGGAGAGCGCTCCCACCTGCCGGTGGCCCTGGGCATCGGCCTGGCGTTCCTCGTGGCCGTCACGCTCCTGCCCCAGGTCGGCCCCAAGGTCGCCGGTCCGCACGAGGCGCACGCCGAGGCCGCCGCCGGCGCCGAGGCCGGCGAGCACCACGAGGCGCCCGACCACAGCCGGGTCGTCACCGTGTACCACTGGCTCCAGCTCGGCCAGAGCGCCGAGCGGATCATCGACGGCCAGCCCCGCACCGTCTACCAGCTCGACATCCCGATCCAGTTCCGGGTCGACGGCCTGACGGTGATGATGCTCTGCATGGTCACGTTCGTGGCCACGCTGGTGACGGTGTTCGCCTCGGGCTACATGCACGGCGACCCGGCGTACCCGCGGTTCTTCGCGCTGGTCGGCCTGTTCGTCTTCTGCATGACGGGCCTGGTGCTCTCGAACAACTTCGTGCTCACGTACGCCTTCTGGGAAGGCGTGGGCGTGTGCAGCTACCTGCTGATCGGGTTCTGGCACAGCAAGCCGTCGGCGGCCGCGGCCGCGCAGAAGGCGTTCCTGGTCAACCGCATCGGCGACGTCGGCTTCGCGCTGGCGATCTTCTGGATGTGGGTGGTCAGCCCGAACCACGACCTGAGCTACGACGTGGTCCTGAGCCCGCTGGGCCTGGGCCAGGGCTTCACCGCCGGCACCAAGATGGGCGTCGCCCTGCTGCTGTTCTGGGCGGCCACCGCCAAGAGCGCCCAGGTGCCGCTCTACGTCTGGCTGCCCGACGCCATGGAGGGCCCGACCCCGGTCTCGGCCCTGATCCACGCCGCCACGATGGTCACCGCCGGCGTGTACCTCGTCGCCCGCTCGGCGGCCCTGGTCTTCAGCGACCCGTTCGTGCCGCTGGTCATCTGCGTCATCGGGGCCATCACCGCCCTGCTGGCGGCGCTCATGGCCCTGACCCAGAACGACCTGAAGCGGGTGCTGGCGTACTCGACCATCAGCCAGCTCGGCTACATGTTCATGGCGCTCGGCACCGGCGTGGGCGACGTCGCCTTCTTCGCCGTCACGGCGGCGATGTTCCACCTCTTCACGCACGCCTTCTTCAAGGCCCTGCTGTTCCTGGGCTCCGGCAGCGTCATGCACTCGATGGGCCACGTCATCGACATGCGACGCTTCGGCGGCCTGCGGCACCGGATGCCGATCACCTGCTGGACGTTCGCCATCGGCAGCCTGGCCCTGGCGGGCATCTTCCCGCTGGCCGGCTTCTTCTCGAAGGACGAGGTGCTCGCCTCGATCCGCCAGGCGTCGGGCGCCGCCGAGGAGGCGATCGGACCCGGCTACGGCTCGATCTACTCGGTCATCTATGGCGTGGCCCTGCTCACGGCGTTCCTGACCGCGTTCTACACCGGCCGGGCCTTCTTCCTGACCTTCTTCGGGCCCGAGAAGCTGCCGAGCCCGAGCGACCCCGAGGCCGAGCCGGGCGAGCACGACCACAGCCACGACGCCCACTTCGGCCACGAGTCGCCGGCGGCGATGACCACCCCGCTGATGATCCTGGCCGGCGCCACCGTGCTGGTCGGCCTGCTCTTCGGCCCGATCACCGGGCTCTTCGAGGGCCTGCTCGAGAGCACCCCGACCTGGTCGACCCTCCAGGCCGCCGAACCGCACGGCACCGACTGGCAGAGCGTGATCCTGGGCACCCTGGCCGGCGTTCTCGGCCTGGGCCTGTCGTACGTCTGGTACGGCAAGCCGGTGGGCGCCGGCGGCCAGACCAGCGCGGTGCCCGCGAAGCTGGCGAAGGCGTCGGGCCCGCTCTACGGCCTGTCGCTGAACAAGTTCTACGTCGACGAGGCGTATGGCGCGACCGTGGGGCGACCCACGACCGTGCTGGCCCACGTCTGCAAGTTCTTCGACGTCTATGTCGTCGACAACCTGGTCAAGCTGGTCGCCTGGGTGCCCCGGTTCGTGGGCCGCGACCTGCTGGCCCCGTTCCAGAACGGCCTGGTGCAGTTCTACGCCGGGGCCACCGCCCTGGGCGTGGCCGCCCTGCTGCTGGTCCTGCTGCTGACCTGACCTGATCCGGTCCTGATCGAGAGACCGCCCGCCGCGGCCGGCCCCTCGGGAGATGCTCCCGGGGGTCGGCGGGGCCCGGCGGCCAGCAAACCCCACGGCAGATTCGCTGAGGTCCGACCCGGTCGAGCGCCGGCGCGAGCGAGAGATTGAGGAACCTTCGATGTCGACGCTGCTGGTGATCACGGTGCTCCTGCCCCTGGTCGGGGGCCTGGCCCTGTTCGCGGTGCCGAAGCTCGGCCACGAGCAGGCCCGCTGGGTGGCGCTCGGCACGGTGCTGGCGACCTTCGTCCTGAGCCTGGCGCTCTGGGCCGACTTCACGCCGGGCGCCGTCGCCCCGCAGTTCACCAGCATCGACACGGCCGTCGGGACCGACACCGACCCCGGCTACGGCGTCCGCTGGATCGACGTGGGCCACGGCCCCGGCATCCGGTTCGCCCTGGGCCTGGACGGCGTCGCGCTGGTGCTGTTCGTGCTGACCACGCTCCTGATGATCACCGCGGTGTTCTCGTCGTGGAGCCCGGTCACCGAGCGGGCGGCCACCCACTACGCCCTGCTGCTGCTGCTCGAGACCGGCATGCTCGGCCTCTTCGCCGCGCTCGACGTGGTGCTCTTCTACATCTTCTTCGAGTTCACCCTGATCCCGCTGTTCTTCCTGATCGGTCTCTACGGCGGTCCCGAGCGGCGGCGGGCGGCGGTGACGTTCTTCCTCTACACCCTGGCCGGCAGCCTGCTCACACTCCTGGGCGTCATCGCCCTGGTCGTCGTGCACTACCAGCACACCGGCGTGCTCAGCTTCTCGATCCCCGGCCTGACCGACGGCCTGCGGACCTTGAAGTGGGACCGCTGGACCGAGCTGGCCCCGCTCTTCGGCGGCGCCACGGCCGAGTCGCTGGGCCTGACGCCCTGGCTCAGCCCGCAGGCCCTGATCTTCCTGCTGCTCTTCGCCGGCTTCGCCATCAAGGTGCCGCTGTTCCCGTTCCACACCTGGCTGCCGCTGGCACACGTCGAGGCCCCGACCGCGGGCTCGATCCTGCTGGCCGGCGTGCTCCTGAAGGTCGGCGGCTACGGCTTCCTGCGGTTCAACCTGGGCATGACCCCGCTGGGCTCGCAGTACTACTGGCCCCTGCTGGCGACCCTCTCCGTCATCGGCATCATCTATGGCGCCCTGGCGGCCCTGGCCCAGACCGACGTCAAGCGGCTGGTGGCCTACAGCTCGGTGAGCCACATGGGCTTCATCGCCCTGGGCCTGTTCGCCCTGAACAGCGTGGGCCTCGATGGCGCGGTGATCCAGATGATCAACCACGGCCTCACGACGGGCGCCCTGTTCGCCTGCGTGGGCGTGCTCTACGAGCGGTATCACACCCGCGAGATGGGGGAGATGGGCGGCCTCTGGGACCGGTTCCCGCTGCTCGCCTTCTTCCTGATCCTCGCCTCGCTCGGCTCGGCCGCCGTCCCCGGCCTCAACGGCTTCACCGGCGAGTTCCCGATCCTGCTGGGCATGTACGCCCGCGACCCCTTCTACACCATCCTCGCCACCATCGGCATGGTGCTGGGCGCGTATTACCTGCTGCTGATGCTCCGCAAGGTCCTCTTCGGCCCCCTGCGTGAGCCCGGCGGCCACGACGACCACGGCCACGGCCACGGCCACTCGCACGCCCACGGCGACGCGCACGGCCACGCCGCCGCCCCGGCCCACAGCCACGGCGACGGGCACGGCCACGGGCACGACGACCACGGTCATGGTCACGGCGCCATCCCGGCCAGCAACGTGCCGCCGATGCAGTGGTACGAGATCGCCGGCCTGACGCCGCTGATGGTGCTCATCGTCGCCATCGGCCTGTACCCCAAGCCGATCTTCGACCGGATCTCGCCGCCCCTGCGGCACATCGACTCGGGCTTCTACACCACGCCCACCCCGCCGGGCCCGACCCCGCCACCGGGCGCCCCGGGTGGCCCTGG
>CAZUZD010000234.1:0-9971 GCA_964624465.1 uncultured Isosphaeraceae bacterium | reverse complement strand
CTGGACGTTCACCCCCGACCTGAAGGACTCGGCCGAGTGGGGCGACGACAGCTGGCCCCGCGACCCCGAGCTCTGGAGCCGCGTGTCGCTGCTGGGCCAGCTCTGCGGCCTGGGGCTCGACACCACCGGATCGGCCCGCACCCTGCTGGAGCGGCTGACCCAGGGCGTGGCCCCTTACTCCACCTACTGGCACGACCTGTACCGGCCGCTCTACGTCTTTGATCCCAGCAGCCCCCTGCCGGACGTCGCGCCGGCGGCGCCGACGGGCCTGCGGACAGCGGCCGGCGTGGGCCTGGCGCTGCACCGTGACGCCGACCACCTGCTGCAGGTCAATGCCCCGAACCCGGTGGGCGTCGATCACCAGCTCCAGACCAACGCCGACGTGCGGCTCTGGCTCGGCGGCGAGTGGGTGCTCGACTGCCCCCGCGGCTACGACCAGCACAGCGACACCGTCAACGCCGTGATGCTCAGCGGCCTGGGGCCGATGATCGACCACCAGCTCGTCTCGGCCACCGGCACCGAACGCACCGCCCAGGTTGCCTGGCGCACCGGCGGCAGCTATGTGGGCCCGGGCTACTACAACCCGCCGCCGAGCTTCCTGAACTCGTACACCCGCACGGTGAACTTCACGAACCCCACGCAGCTCACCGTCTCCGACGCCTTCGACGGCGCCGACCCGCTGCAGCTCCCGAAGCTCGACCGCTACTACGCCGACGTCCAGCTCGCGATCCGGAACCGGCCGGCCCTCTGGACCGTCATCTGGAACTGCCCGACCGAGCCCGTGCCGACCCGCGACGGCTACCGCTGGAAGACCGCCGGCGGCCGCACCGTCACCCTGGCCTACTCCGCCAACCGCGGCCGCGTGGGCGCCACGGTGGTCAAGGTCGCCACCGCCGGGCCCCGCGGCTACTTCAACGCCGCCGAGCTCAACGGCTGGCAGATCCGCATCCTCAGCAACACGACCAGGACCACGATCACCAGCAAGATCGCGGTCGATCCGAACTGACTGCCCCCACCGGCCCGCCAGCGCCACCCGGTCGCCGCTCAGGCCCCCGGGTGGCCTGGCCGTTGGCCCGCCCGGCGCTTTCAGCGGCAGCCGGACGGCGACGGCCGGCGGGGCACCCTGGCGGCGTGCAGACCGTCCCAGAGCGCCAGCCGGGCGCGGAGCGCGGCGACGGCGCTGGCCTCCGCGACCTGCCAGCGGGTGGCATCGGCGCCACACAGGCCGGCAACGAGGCGAGCGGCCATCGGGCCGTGCTCCTCGCCGTCGACGGCGATGTGGCGGTCGAGGTAGTCCTGGAACCCCTCCAGGCCGGCGCGGCCGCCGCTGGCGTGCTGCAGCCGGTCGACGACCCGGCGGAAGACGTCGGGCAGCAGGTCCTCGCGGCCGAAGGTGAAGGTCGAGGCGATCGCCACCGGGTCGCCGCCGTCGATCACCGCGAAGGTGTGCCGCACGAACCGCGCGGCCGGCCCCGGAACGGCCGCCGCCGCCAGCGCGGGCCCGACGCCCTGGCCGGCGGCGAGCCGCGTCAGGAACCGGTCGATCGGGCCGGTGTCGGCCCCGCAGGCCCGCATGGCGCGGTGGTACAGGTCGAAGTGGCTGGCGGCCCGGCCGTCGCAGTCGAGGTCGGTCTCCTCGCCGAGCACGATGGCGTTGACCAGCCGCGCCGCCTCCCGGTCGCGGTCGGGCAGCCAGGGCACCGCCACCCCGCACACCTGGCGCTGGAGGGCCTTCAGCAGGCTCATGAAGTCCCAGACCGCGAAGACATGGTGCTCCAGGAACCGCCGCAGGTCGGCCAGGTCCTCGAGCCCCTCGTACAGCGGATGATCCAGCAGCGCGGCCCGCAGCGGAGCCAGCCGCTCGCGGAGCCCCTCGAACCGTCCGGTGGTCGACATCGACACCCCTCCCGCGGCCGCGGGCCGGCCGGGTCGCGGCCGAGGGTCTGGCGGGATCGGGGGACGCCCGGACCCGCTGGCCGCAGCCAGGACCCGGCCCGCGGTCGGGTCGAGGGGGCCACGTCGCCCACTCCACCCGAGGCCCGGCGGCCGGTTTGCGGTATTGTAGACGGCATGCAACCCGGGCCCCGGCCAGCGCCGGCCCGGCCCGGTCGACTCCCCGCGAGACCCGCCCGCCATGGCCCGCCAGCGCCAGACCCTCACGTACCTCCGCGAGCTCTTCGACCGCCACGGCATCGCGCCCCAGCGGCACTTCGGCCAGAACTTCCTGATCGACCTGAACATCCACGACCTGATCGTCCACAGCGCCGAGCTGACGCCGCACGACGTCGTGCTCGAGGTCGGCCCCGGCGCCGGCGCCATGACGGCCCTGATGGCCGAGTCGGCCGGCGCCGTCGTCGCCGTCGACATCGACCCGGGCATGGCCGAGCTCGCCCGCGAGGCCGTCGGCGACCAGCCCAACGTCCGGGTCCTGAACGTCGACGCCCTGGCCGGCAAGCACCGGCTCAACCCGGTCATGCTCGACTCGGTCCTCGCCGGCCTGGCCGTCTCGCCGATGCGGCGGTTCAAGCTGGTCGCCAACCTGCCGTACAACATCGCCACCCCCCTGATCGTCAACCTGCTGGTCGACCCGGCCCCCTGCCCGATCCCCAGGCTCCTGGTCGTGACCATCCAGCGCGAGCTGGCCGACCGCATGCTGGCCACCCCCGGCACCAGCCAGTTCAGCGCCCTGTCGGTGATGATCCAGGCTCTCACCGACACCGAGATCGTCCGCCACCTGGGCCCCAAGGTCTTCTGGCCGCGTCCCAAGGTGGATTCGGCCGTGGTCAAGATCGTCCCGAGCGCCGCCAAGCGGGCGCTCATCCCCGACCTGCCCTGGTTCCACCACGTCGTCCGCCGCGTGTTCCTGCATCGCCGCAAGAACCTCCGCGGCGTGCTCTTCTCCGCCTGGCGCGACCGCTGGACCAAGGTCGAGGTCGACGCCCTGCTCGAGACCCAGGGCCTCACCGGCCAGGTCCGCGCCGAGGCCCTCAACGTCGAGGAGTGGATCGCCCTCGCCGAGGCCATGAAGTCCTTCTTCGGCGGCACCCCCGGCCTCAAGGTCTCCGGCACCGACGACGAGGGCGAGGACGAGGGCGAGCCCGACTCGGACGAGTCCGACGACGAGGGCGAGGACGAGGGCGAGCCCGACTCGGACGAGTCCGACGACGAGGGCGAACCCGACGACGCCTGAGCCGGGGCGTCCGACGACTTGATCGTCCAGGTCGCTCGGCGACCGCGCCCCCCTTGGGTAGCCCGGACGACTTGCTCGTCCGGGTCGCGCAGCGACAGGCGGCGTCGGACCAGCCGTTCGACTGCCCCAACAACCGTCCAGACCCGGTCCGTCAGGCCATCACGAACCGGGGACTGATCACGATTGCCGCCGCGAGGGTGGGAGGATCGGCCGCCTGAGGACACTCGGGGGCCGCCCTGAAGCCGCCTGTCGCTGCGCGACCCGGACGAGCAAGTCGTCCGGGCTACCCAGGAGGGGACTCGCGCGGGGAGGGGACTCGCGAGCCGGGAGGAGTCTCTGGCCGCAGAGGACTCCACGCACACCGGCCGGGGCGGCCGACACGGCCGGGACCGACGCCGCCTGAGGGGCGCGGCCGACCTTGACGGAATCGGGCGAGCGGGGAATCATCCCGGCCGAGAAATCCGATTCTGCTCAGCGCACGACCGCCCCGGACGGGCCGGGCGGCCCGCGGCCATGGGGACCGTGGCGGCTGCCGGTGCCCCGGCCCGAACGCGGCGTGCGGGCCACGGATGGCGCCCACCGATGGACCCCCAATCGTCCCCGCGGACCTGGCTGCACCCCCGCTGCCCCCTGCGTCACCGTCGGGTCCGGCTCGTCCTCTGGGCGGCCCTGGCCCTGATCGGCACGGCCGTGGCCCTGCGGCCCTGGGCAGCCCGGCCGCCGCACCGGCTCGTCGGCGAGCGCCTCGAACTCGCCGGGATCGCCCTGATCGATCCCGACGGTCAGCCCGCCAGCCTGTCGCAGTTCGCCGACACGCCGGTGCTCGTGCTCGTCGCGATGGGCGTCGACTGCCCGGTCGGCAACCTGTACGTGCCGCGGCTCAAGCAGATCGCCGAGCGCTACGCCGGCCGAGGGGTCGCGATCGTCGGCCTGAACCCCAACGCCCACGAGGGCCCCACCGAGATCGCCGCGCACGTGCGGGAGTACGCGATCCCGTTCCCGGTCCTCAAGGACGACCAGAACCGGCTCGCCGACCGCCTCCGCATGGAGCGCACCTGCGAGGCCGTCGTGCTCGACGCCGACCGCCGCGTCCGCTACCACGGCGCCATCGACGACCAGTACGAGCGGGGCCGGATCAAGCCCGAGCCCGGCCGCGCCTACCTCACCGAGGCCCTCGACGCCGTCCTCGCCGGCCGCACCGTCGCCACGCGCGAGACCAGCGTCATCGCCTGCCCGATCGACCGCGCCGCGCCCCGGAACTCCAGCGGGCCGGCCCGCCGGATCGACCCCGCCCTGGCCGAGATCCGCCGCTCGCGGGCCAAGCCGGTCAATGTGGGCGCCGTCACCTACGCCGAGCACGTCGCCCCGATCCTGCAGTCCCGCTGCCAGTCCTGCCACAGCCCCGGCGAGGCCGCACCATTCGCGCTCCGCAGCCTGGAAGACGCGAAGCGCTGGGGGCAGTCGATCGCCGAGGTCGTGGACCAGGGCCTCATGCCCCCCTGGCACGCCGACCCCGATTACGGCCACTTCGCCAACGACCGCAGCCTCACCGACCGCGAGCGGGCCACGCTCATCGCCTGGGTCGATCAGGACATGCCGCCCGGTGATGTGACCGCGGCCGCCGCCCCGCGCGACCCGGTGCAGGGCTGGACGATCGGCGACCCGGACATCGTCTTCGAGATGCTCGAACCGTTCGACGTGCCGGCCGAGGGGATCATCGACATCCAGAAGTTCCGCGTGCCCACGAACCTCACCGAGGACGTCTGGGTGCAGGCCGCGCAGGCCATGCCGGGCGACCGCGCCGTGGTGCATCACATCTGCGTCTTCATCATCGACCCGGCCGCCCAGTCCGCCCGTGGGCTGAGCCGCGAGCAGCGCCGGGAGCTGATGCCCGAGCTCGTCTGCTACGCCCCCGGCGACATGCCCTCCGTGTTCCCGCCCGGCGTCGCCAAGCGGCTGCCGGCCGGGGCGACGCTGGAGATCCAGGTGCACTACACGCCCATCGGCACCCCCCGGTTCGATCGCTCGCTGGTCGGCATCAAGCTGGCGCGCGGGCCGATCGAGCGCATGGCCGTCACCCGCGGCGTCTCGAACCGCGACCTCGTGCTGCCCCCCGGCGGGGTCGTCGACCTGACGGCCGAGTACACCATGCCCGACGACGGCCTGCTGCTGAGCCTCACCCCCCACATGCACTACCGCGGCCGCTCGTTCCGCTACACGGCCAATTATCCCGACGGCCGCAATGAGATCCTCCTGTCCGTCCCCTCCTACGACTTCAACTGGCAGAGCGTGTATCGCCTGGCCGAACCCAAACCGCTGCCGAAGGGGACCCGGCTGTTCTGCGAGGCGCGGTTCGACAACTCGACGGCCAACCCCGCCAACCCCGACCCGAAGGCGACCGTGCGCTGGGGCGAGCAGTCGGCCGACGAGATGATGATCGGGTACTTCGACTACAGCGTCCCGATCCGAGGCCCCGCGCAGATGGCCACCGGCCAGAAACCGGCCGCCCGCTGAGCCGGGGCCTGCGGCCGCGTCGGCCTCGAACTGCCCCCCAGGTTCCCCCATTCGCCGCACGCCGGGCCACGCGCCGGAGTTCACCGCCATGCCGTCCCCCCGCCCTGCCCTGGCCCTGCTGCGATCGTTGCCGGGCACGCGCCCGGGCCTGGTGCTCGGGCTGATCCTGGCGCTGGCGACGGTGACCCGGCTCTACCATTTGAACCGTCCGATGGCCGACAACCTGCAGGGCAAGCAGGTGTACGTCGCGAACAAGGCCCGCGCCATCGCCGGTCCCCCGTTCGACGTGCTGGCCGACCGGCTCGACTTCCTCGACGAGTCGGGCCGTCGCATCGAGCTGATCGAGGAGGTCCCCCTCTACACCGGCCTGCTCGGCCTGGGCTACCGCCTGTTCGGCGAGCGCGACGCCGTGGGCCACCTGCTGAGCCTGCTCGGATCGCTGGTCGCCATCGCCGCCTTCTTCGACCTCGCCCGCCGCGAGCACGGCGACACCCGCGCGACCGTGGCCACCTTGCTGCTGAGCATGGCCCCGCTGTTCGTCTTCTACGGCCGCGCCGTGCTGCCCGACCCCTGGATGCTCGCCGCGATGCTCGCCGCCGCCGCCGCCTACCGGCGGTTCCTCGACGGCGACGGCGCCCGCTGGCTGGTCGCCGCCATGATCGCCGGCGTGCTGGCCGGGGCGTTCAAGTACTTCGGCCTGATGGTCGTGCTGCCGCTGGCCGAGATGACCCTGCGGGCCCGCGGGCTCCGCGGACTCGTCGGCGCCCCGTTCGTGGCGCTGGTCACGGCGATGGTGGCGCCGATCGCCGTCTGGATGCTGTTCGTGTTCGTGCAGGCGCCGAACCCGGTGCAGTCGGGCTGGAGCGGCACGGGCACGCGCGACGTGATGCCGTACCTGATCGTGCAGGCCCCCGAGCTGCTGTTTGACCGCCGCCTCTACGCCGGCCTGGCCCGGTTCCTGGTCCGCGACTGCGGCCCGATCACCGCCCTGCTCATGCTCGCCGGCGGCCTGGCCGTGGCGGCGCGCCGGGTGGCGATCGGCCCGGTGGCCGCCTGGACCGCGATGGGCCTGCTGTTCTACGGGCTCCTGGGCCCGAAGCTCATTGACCACGACTACTACGAGCTGATGATGCTCCCCGCCGCCGCCCTCTGGGCCGCCGCCGGCTGGTCGGCCCTGGCGCAGCGCCCCCGGCTGGCGCGGCTGGGCGTGCCGGCGCTGGTGCTCGGGCTGGCGGTGGTTGTGCAGTCGCCGTGGGTCTCGGGCGGGATGTTCCGGGTCGAGGCGGCCAAGCTGACCCTGGCCGAGAGCCTGCGGATCGCCTGCCCGCCCGGCGGCCGCGTGGTCGTGATGGGCCCCGGCCTCGCGCTCTCCACCGTCGTCCACTACACCGGCCGCGAGGGCTGGGCCGTCCGCACCCGCGAGCTGCCCCCCGACTGGCCCGCCCGCCTGGCCCGCTACCGCGCCCAGGGCGCCGAGTACGTCGCCCTCTACTTCGACCCCAAGACGACCACGGCCCAGCGCGCCACCTTCGCCCCCCTCCTCGCCGCCCTCCCCCGCGTCGCCCGCGACGCCACCGGCCGCACCGAGTCCCTCGTCCTCCGCCTCGGCCCCGCCGAGGCCACCGCCCTCGCCGCCATGCCCGCCGCCGGGTCCGACACCCGCCGCTGAATTCCTCCCGGCCGGCCCGCCAGGGGGAGCGGCTCCGAAGGCCGCGCGTGGGCCCGCACTCGACCGGTGCCGGGTCGGGCCGCTCGGGTCAGAGCTTCCTTGGATTCGGTCGGACCGATCGCTACAGTCCTCGGCTCTGGAGGCCCCACCCGAGATGCCGATGACCGAACCCACGACGGATGAGATCAACCGCCTCTGGCAGCACGCGATGCACGAGGAGCGGCTGTTCCACGACCGGATGAACTTCTTCTCGGCCATGCAGGTCGGGCTGCTGGGCGTCTTCGCGATCCTCTACAACAAGGACCCGGCGCCCGGGGTCGTCGTGCCGCTGACGCTGGTGGCGCTGGCGTTCACCCTGCTCTGGCTCGTGGTCCAGGTGCGGCACTGGCGATACTGCGTGCACGTGCACGTCCTGGTCCGGCGGACGGTCCCGGAGTACGCCCGCACCATCGCCAGCTTCGTCGGCCGGACCGAGGACGGGCTCTCCATCGCCCGCCCGCTGGCCTTCGCCGTCCCCCTGCTCTTCGCCGTCCTCTGGGTGGCGCTGCTGGCCTGGACGTTCGCCCGATACCGGGGGTGACGGCCGATTGCTGCGGTGGCCCTCGCCGGCCCGGGAGCGGCCTGGCCGGAGTCCAGCGGCCGTCCGTCGCGGATCGGCCGCGCAGGGCAACGCGACCCGGACCGACCTGGACGGTCCGGCGCGGCGATCGTACCGGCTTGCCGATCGCGCCGGGCTCGAACACAATCGCGTGAGCCTCGCCCTGGACGTCGCGGGGGACCCGATGGCCCCCTGGGCCGTGGGCGTCCCGGGACCGGCGTGGCGGCGTGGCCGCCGCACCCACGACCCGCCACGGGGACGACCGATCGTGCCGATCATCCGCCAGATTGCCCAGCTCGGACATCCGGTCCTGCGCGCGCCGGTCGCGCCGGTCGAGTTCCCGCTGAGCGGGCCGATCCGCGACCTGGTCGACGACCTGCTCGCGACGATGTTCGAGGCCGACGGCGTGGGGATCGCCGCGCCCCAGGTATACCAGTCGCAGGCGATCTTCATCGTCGCCTCGCGCCCCAACCCGCGCTATCCCGACGCGCCGCTCATGACCCCCGAGGTCCTCATCAACCCGGAGATCCTCGACCGCTCCGACGACCTGGAGCGCAACTGGGAGGGCTGCCTGAGCATCCCCGGCCTCCGCGGCCTGGTGCCCCGGCATCGCACCATCCGCGTCGGCTACCAGGGCCTCGACGGCGTGAGGGTCGAGCGCGAGTTCTCCGGCTTCGTCGCCCGCATCGTCCAGCACGAGGACGACCACCTGCGCGGGATCGTCTTCCTCGACCGCCTGGAGAGCCCCCGCGACCTCGTCACCGAGCGCGAGTTCCGCCGCCTGCTCGCCCCCCCGCGCTGACCTCCCGCCGCCCCGGTCCTCCCAGGATCCGGAGCGGGCGTCAGACTCCGGGCGGAAGCTCGGCACCAGCTTCCGCACCGCCCCGGGGTGGCAGGAGGAGGTCATCCTCGTACACGGACAGCTCGCTCCAGCCCCCGGCCGCGCCGCCGTCGGGATCGGAGACCGACAGGGTGAACCGGGCGCGGTAGGCGCCCGGCGGGGGGAGCCGGTCGAGCACCTCCAGGTAACCCGGGTTGAACGGCAGGCCGGGGGGGACCGCGGCCTCGCGGTCGTCGCGATGCGAGAGCACGACCGCGCCGGTGGCGGGGTCGACGAGCTCGAACCGCCAGCGGTACCGGGCGCCGGCCGCGCGCCGGTAGATCCGCGGGCGGAAGGCGATCACGAGCCGGTCGCAGACCAGCGCCATCGCACCGTCGCCGCCCTGGCTGGGGGTGGGCGTGAGGCGGTACAGATCGGCCCGCAGCGCGAATTCGCGGCGAGCGGCGCGGAAGTGCTGCGCGACCAGCGCAGCGGCCAAGGCGGCGATGACGACCAGCAGCATCAGGGTCCCGGTCCCGAAGCGTGGTGGCCGCATGGCGATGCTCCTCGGGAGGGTGGCGGGACGGGTCCGTCCCGGGACCAGGCGGCACACCATCGCGGCCCGGCCGACCCGCCGCGCCGCGACGCAGGGTCCTGCGGGGCCGGCCGCCCTTTCGACGTGCCCCGGCCGTTCTCAGGAGGCTCCGATCAGGGCCAGGACGGTGTCGAAGTTGACGGGCTTGACCAGGTGGTGGTTGAACCCCGCCGCCTTCGAGCGATCGCGGGCCTGGCCCTCGCCGTAGCCGGAGACGGCGATCAGGACGGCGGCCTTGCCATACTCCTCAGCACGGAGCGAGGAGGCCAGCTGGTAGCCGTCCATGCCGGGCAGGCCGATGTCCAGGAGCATCACCTCGGGCCGTTGCTCGCGGGCCACGACGAGGGCATCGGGGCCGTTGTTCGCGACCCGCACCTCATGGCCCGAGAGCTTGAGCAGCCGGGCCATGCCGTTCGCGGTGTCCACGTTGTCGTCGACGACCAGGACCCGGAGGCGCCGGGCCGGCGGGGCCATCGGCTTCCGCGTCCCCTGGGGTCCGGCCTCGATCCGGGTCCCGGCGACGGGGAGCCGGACGACGAACTCGCACCCCTGGCCGGGGCCGTCGCTCGTGGCGGTGACGCTGCC
>CAZUZD010000233.1:0-9973 GCA_964624465.1 uncultured Isosphaeraceae bacterium | reverse complement strand
GGGTCCCGCCCGCCGACGCGGTCCCCGGCACGCTCGCCGGGGTTGAAAGGATTGCCCCGGTGGGGCGGCTGCCGGCTGTAGGAATGACAACGGGTCCCGGCGGCCCGCGCGCGGGTGGCCGGCCGGGGTCGCGGCCGATCCCGCTGCGAAGCCGGGGGTTAGGACGAACCACCCGCCGACGTCGGCCCGGCCGACTTTCCGGGGCACGCGGGTTGCAGGGGATATCGCGAATCACGGCCCTGCGGTCCCGGTCCATCGGGTGTGGGGCGGCCGGCGTGATCGGGGGGAGCTCTGTTCCCGCCCGACCACCGCGGCGCCCGAGCCGACGAGCGACCGGGTCTGGCACGGAAGCCACAGCTGGGAAAGGAATTCCCCCCCGATGCCCAACTTGCTGGACATCCTGTATGTCGTGCTGCTGGTGCTCTACTCCCCGGTCCTGCTGTTCAAGGCCTGGCGAGACGGCAAGTACCGCGAGGATTACGGCTGGTCGGCCAAGCTGCTGGGGCGCTCGCCGCGCCGCATCGGCAACCGGCCCTGCCTGTGGTTCCACGCCGTGAGCGTGGGCGAGGTGAAGCTGCTGAAGCCGATCCTCGAGGACCTGGCCCGCCGCCGGCCCGACTGGGACCTGATGGTCTCGACGACCACGCCGACCGGCCTGGCCGTGGCCCGCCGCGACTACCCGGACCTGGTCACCTTCTACATGCCGCTGGACTTCTCCTGGGCGGTGCGGCGCGTCGTCAGCCAGGTCCGGCCCACGGTGCTGGCGCTGGTGGAGCTGGAGCTCTGGCCGAACCTGATCGCCGCCAGCAAGCGGGCCGGGGCGAAGGTGGTGGTGGTCAACGGCCGGCTCAGCGAGCGGAGCCACCGCGGCTACCGCCGGCTGCGGTGGGCGCTCGGGCCCACGCTCTGGCGGATCGACTCGGTGGCCGCGCAGACCGACGAGTACGCCCGCCGGTTCATCGACCTGGGCGTGCCCCGCGACCGGGTGCACGTGACCGGCTCGGTGAAGTACGACGGCCTGAGCACCGACCGCGATAACCCACAGACCCGCGAGCTCCGCAAGGCGCTCGGGCTCTCGCCGGCCGCGGTGCTGTTCGTCGCCGGCAGCACGATGGAGGGGGAGGAGGCCGCCGCGCTGGCGGCGTATCGCGAGGCCCGCAAGGCGCACCCCGAGCTGCGGCTGGTGATCGTGCCCCGGCACCAGGAGCGGTTCGAGAAGGTGGCCGCCCTGATCCTGGAGCGCGGCGAGCGGCTGGTGCGCCGCAGCCGCCCCGGGGTCGTCGAGGGCCAGGGCACGGCGCCGCCGGTCGTGCTGGTGGACACCCTGGGCGAGCTGTCGGCCGTCTGGGGCCTGGCGGAGATCGCCTTCGTGGGGGGCAGCCTGTACCCGGGCCGCGGCGGCCAGAACATGATGGAGCCGGCCGCCTACGGCGCGGCGGTGATGTTCGGGCCGCACACCGGCAACTTCAAGGAGGCCGTCGAGGGCCTGCTGACCCGCGGCGGTGCCCGCCGGGTCCAGGGCGTCGACGACCTGGCGCGGGCCCTGCTGGCCGACCTGGACGACCCCGACGCCGCCACCGCGCGGGGCGCCGCCGGCCGCGACTTCGTGCTGGCCCAGAACGGCGCCTCGACCCGGACCCTGGCCGAGCTCGACCGCCTGGTGCAGCGGCCGATGGCCCTGGAGCGGGCGACCGCCGGCCGGGCCTGAGTCGGCCGCCTCGGATCGCCACCCGAAACGCATCAACCGATGTTCGGCGCCGACGGTTCAGATCCCGCTTGATCGCGGCCGGGGCTTGCGTCAGACTGGCAGGCATTCAGGTGGCTCGATCGAGCCGCCGATTCCCAGCGCCCCGCCGGGCCGTTGCGGCCCCGCTCCGGGCGAATTCAGGAGGTTTCGATGAGCGAAGGTGAGAGCAAGGAGCCCCAGCAGCAGGTCACCGAGGTCCACGTCGACGACTCCGCGGTGCTGCCGTCGTACTCGAACTTCTGCCGGGTCACGGCCACGCCCGAAGAGGTGATCCTCGACTTCGGCCTGAACCCGCAGCCCTTCGCCACCGGCCGTCAGGACGTGAAGGCCGGCCACCGGCTGGTCATGAACTTCTACACGGCCAAGCGGCTCCTGACGGCGCTCGGCATGACGATCCAGCGGCACGAGGGCACCTTCGGCTCCATCGAGCTGGACGTCCGCCGTCGCGCCACCTTCCAGCCGCAGCCGGGCGCCCGCCCCGCCGGCCCCCAGGGCGTCGTCGAGTGAGCTGAGCCCCGCCCGTCGCCGTGGTCCACCGGCCCCGGCGACCTTGCCCCGAAACTCCCGACGGCCGACGGCGTCCCCCGACGCCGCCGGCCGTCGGTCATTTCCGGCCGGCCTGCACCACCGCCCAGACCCCCCAGTCTGCCAGGGCGAGGGGCCACAGACTGTTCCGGTTGAAATGGTTGATCCCGGGGACCCGATTCGTCCGATCCTGACAGCGTGATCGAGCGGTCTGCGCCTGCAGGACGCGCCGGAAGTTCCGGTTCGTCCGAGGTTCCGTTGAATGGTCAATGCAGACACGACCGATATCGAAACGGTGCCGGTGGACCGGCCTCGAACGGATGGAACTGTCCCGCTCAGGAGATAATGGAATGTCTCACCCTTCCCGACACCAGGGACGTGGACCGGCGCAGCGGAGACGGCGCCGTTTCGTCATCGAGGCCCCGCAGACGCTCGAGGTCAAGGCGCTGATGGCGCCGCTGATGACGGTCAACGACCTGACGGCGACGTTTGCTCCGACCATCACCACGGTGGGCGACCTGGAAACGTCGGTCGGCCCGATCACGATCACGACGACCCCGTCGGCCTTCAGCGCCGCCGGGTTCACGTCGGTGGCCCAGCTGACGTCCAACGCGGCGTTTGGCGGTGACATCGTGCGGATCAAGGCGGGCCCCGGCGGCGACTTCGGCAAGGGGGTCTACGCGATCTCCCGCGGTGCCGGCGCCAACGCCGACCCGGCCAATCGCGCCCCCGGCCTGCCGGCCCCGATCAACCGCCCGGGCGTGATCTACCGGACCGACCCGGCCACCGGCAAGTCGAGCGTCTTCTTCGACCTGAACACGGTGCTCGCCCAGACCGACCCCGGCGCCCCTCCGGGCAACGGCGCCCTGCCGGCGACCGGTCTGATCAACTGGTATGACATCGCCTTCGACTCCGAGGGCTACTTCGACGGCCGGCCGTCGATGTTCGTCACCTCGCTGAGCACGACCGACCCGCAGAAGAACGCGGTGTACCGGATCGGCCCCGACGGCTCGTTCCTGGGCCTGTTCGTGACCTTCGGCGCCAGCGCCAGCTCGGCCTCGCTGCCGATCCAGCCGTCGTCGATCCTGGTGCCGCCGCCCGAGCAGCAGACCTTTCTGCGGGGCATCCTGGTCGGCAACGGCAACCCCGACGCCACCCCGCAGTCGGTGCTGTTCTTCAGCGCCGACGCGTTCCGGCCCGGCTCGAACGTCACCGGCGCCGGCAACGGCGTGACGACCACCCCGATGAACCTCGGGCCCCAGGTCGGCCTGACGTCGGCCAACGCCATCTACGGCTCGCCGGCCTACTCGGCCTTCACCGACTTCGGCCAGCCGGCCGCGGGCAACTTGCCCCCGGTGCCGGGCCTGAGCGGCGTGCAGGGCCTGCAGGGCGAGCTGCTGATCAACCAGGGGACCAACCCCTTCCCCGGGGTCCAGTTCCTCAACGGCGAGTACTTCACCATCGACCCGACCGGGGTCGCCGCCCTGCCCGACCTGACGACGGTCGCCCCGACGCCGTTCCGGCGGTTCTCGGACATCGCCTTCGACCAGTACGGCTACTTCTCGTACGGCTCGACGGTGACCGCCGGCACCTTCGGCAACGCGGCCACGATCGCGCCGATCCCGCCGCTGTACGCCGGCAGCCTGTTCGTCGCCGACATGTCGCAGGGCCTGAGCGTCGACCTCGGCAACGACGTGTACGTGCCGGTCAACGGCCCGGGCTCGGCCAACATCACGGTCAACACCGCCAACGACCCGGTGACCGTCGAGAGCCTGAGCGTCGTCGACTCGAACCTCGGCGGCCGGATCATCCGGGTCGGCCCCGACGGCGTGGTGACGCCGTTCGCCACCGGCTTCCGGGTGACGAACTTCAAGGACGCCAACGACTTCATCCAGTCGACCCTGAGCATCAGCTTCTCGGCCGACGGCACCACCCTGTACGCCTCGGACAACGAGGGCGTCTGGCAGTTCAAGACGGTCACCAGCCTGGCCGGCAGCACGTCGGGCTCGCTGGTGGGCCTGAACGACCTGCGGAGCCTGGGCGTGCCGTATGAGGGCCAGGACCAGGCCGTCGCGGTGGTCGACACGGGCATCGACGCCAACAACCCGCTGTTCCGCGGCCGGGTCGCCAAGGGCAAGAACCTGCTGACCAACGGCGGCGGCAACGACGACACCGCGGGCGTGGCCACCGGCCACGGCACCCCGATGGCCGGCGTGGTGGCCCAGTTCGTGCCGCAGTCGACCCTGGTGCCGGTGAACGTCTTCACCGCCTTCCAGGGCCAGCCGGCCCCGACGACCGGCGGCAGCACGCCGCAGCTGCTCTACAACGCCCTGCAGTACGTCAGCCAGAACCCGTTCGCCAAGGACCCGATCCGCCCGAACACGATCGACCGGGTGGTCAGCTCGGTCTTCGGCTTCGGCACGGCGAACACCTTCCCGACCGAGGGCCAGGCGTACAAGAGCTACCCGCAGGTCGTCATCGCCCTCAAGAACCAGATGAAGCGGTTCCGCGAGCTGGGCATCGCCCCGATCGCCGCCGCCGGCCAGTTCGGCGTGCCGCAGGGCAACACGACCGCCGCCGGCACCGTCGGCGACACCAACGGCATGTCGCTGCCGGCCGTGCTCAACGAGGTCATCTCGGTCAGCGGCAGCTACTCGTTCCCGTTCGCCACCGGGGCCGACGCCGACCCGACCGACCCGGCCGTGGGCGTGCTGCCGCGGCCCCGGGGCCCGGTGCTGGTCACCGACCAGGCCACCGGCCTGATCACCGGCAACCTCACGACCCTGACGGCCGGCGACCAGCTGATCTTCAAGGACAAGATCCTGAACGCCGCCAACCGCGGCGTGACCACCGACTACGTGGCCCCGGCCCTCGACGTGCCGACCTTCTCGGCCACGACCCAGGGCGTGACCACGACCAACGTCGGCGGCACCGGCCTGAACCTCTTCCAGGAGGGCGGCACCTCGCTGTCCTCGGCGATGGCCACCGGCTCGTTCGGGGTGGTCGCCTCGGCCCTGAGCTACTGGACCACCCTGGTCCAGGGCGGCGGCGTCACCGTCGACGGCTACCTGACCACGGCGGTCGGGACCAGGCAGCTGAATTTCGGGCCCAACGGGATCCCGAACCTGGCGGCCTACCAGAACCCCGACAGCGTCAACGGCATCCTGCAGTGGACCGCCGTGCCGGCCCGCGACGAGCCGAACACCGTCGAGGACACGGGCTCGAGCCCGCTGTTCCCGAACGCCGGCGGCCCGTACCCGCAGTACAGCCGCATCGACGTGGGCAACGCGGTGGCCGCGATCGAGGGCACCGTCGGCCTGTACTACCTGATCAACAACGGCATGCTCGACACGATCGACGCCAACAAGAACGGCCTGATCACCGCCCAGGAGATCCAGACCTTCGTCGACAACTCGACGAACGCCGGCCTGCCCGAGGCCGGGGCCATGGCCCGCTTCCTGGGCGGCACGGCCCGGATCCCGACCACCGGGTTCCAGACCACGGCCGCCGGTGAGTCGCCGGACCAGCCCGACGTCCTGCAGCGGCGGTACAACTTCTTCGACTACGCCGCCGACGGCCAGCTCGACGGGGTGGTGTCGATCGACCAGTTCAAGATGCTGGTCCACACGCTGCTGCCCTCGCCGGACGCCTTCACGATCGTCGACCGCCAGCGGTCCAGCGGCAACGGCTACCTGCTCGAGCCGGCCAAGGAGCGGAACTACGTCGCCCTGCAGCGGCTCCGCCCCGACTACGCCTTCGTGCCGCCCAGTGCCGTCAAGCGGTTCCGCGGCCTCTCGCCCCAGCGGTTCGGCGTGAACCGGGGCACCCTGCCGTCGAGCGGCAACCCGCAGTTCACCCTCTTTGACCGCACCCCGCCCAAGAAGAACGTGGGCCGGGGCGGCAACAAGGCCGGGAACAAGGGCGGGGCCACCAGCGGCGGCGGCAACCTGGGCGGCGGCTCCAGCGGGGGCGGCGGCTCGAACAACGGCGGCCGCGCCGTGACCTCCACGCCGACCACGGGCACCCCCGGCACGACCACGACCGGCGGCAAGTCGACCGCGACGCCGGCCGCGACCACCGGCAACGCCTACAGCCAGCAGAGCCTCGACCAGTTCCTCAAGCAGGTCGGCGGCAACCTGGCCGGGGCCAGCACCCTGCCCGCCGCCCAGCCCAAGGCCGGCACCCCGGCCGCCGTGACCACCGGCGTCCCGGCCACCCCGGCGACCATCACGACGACCACCCCGGCCGTCGCCACGACGACCGAGACCGCGGCCGACACGGCCGCCGCGGCCTCCGCGCTCAAGATCGCCGGGACCACGACCTCCACCGGGGCCACGACGACCACCGGAACCGGCTCGACGACGACCACCGCCACCCCGGCGGCCACCACCACCCCGGCGGCCTCGACCGCGACCACGCCGACCCAGCCCCAGGGCATCGCCCGGCCGGGGATCACCTCCCTGACGGCCCTCCAGCGCCCGCAGGCGGCCGCCGCCCGGACCACCCTCTGGCAGAAGCTCACCGGCAAGAAGGCCACCGACCAGGCCTGAGCCTGAGCCCGGGTCCGGCACCCGCCGGACCCGTTCGATCCGATCCACGACGGCCGCACCTGCCCCCCCGGGCCGGTGCGGCCGTCGCCGTTGGCGGACCGGGGTCCCGCCCTGGCCCGCGACCGGCCAGGGCCGGCGCTCCGGGGCCGGAACCCGGGACCCCGGCGGTTCCCCGTCCCGTCGGTCGGATGAGCGGAGCGAAATCCGACGGGCCGGGGCCAGCGACGGCGGCACACCCGCCGCAGGAGCCGGATCAGCAGGCCGAGAGGCGTGCGCATCCGGGACCGTCGGATGATCGCAGCGAAATCCGACGGGCTGGGGCACGGGACGGATCGCCAAACCCCCTCGCATGAGTCGGTTCGGCTGGCCGACAGGCGAGCGACTCCGAGGCCGTGGGATTTCGCTGCGATCATCCGACCGACGGTGGCATCGGGGTGTCCTGCTGCCGCGAGCGGGGCCCGGCGGCGGGGGCCAGCGAACCGTCGGCCGGGCCATGCGGGCGCTCAGGCCAACAGCACACCAGCACACGACGTCAGTCCGGCGCCGCCGAGGGCCCGGCCTCGAGGACGGAGCCCGGCGGCGCCGGCGCTGGCCTGGGCCCGGGGCGCGCGACGACGGCCGCCGCGGGACCAGGGTCCGGCGGCGGCCGTCGTGGGGGGCTCGGGCTCGGCCGGTCGGCGAGCGACCGGGCCGCGGTCGGGCTCAGAGGGTGAAGTTGAAGGTCTTGTAGACCAGGCGATAGAGCCACCAGCCGAAGCTGGCGTGGCCGGCGTCGATGCGGGCGAAGCCGCGGAGGCCGGGCTGGAGCGAGCCGTCGGTGTTGTCGATCGGGATCACGACCTCGTAGACGGCCGACAGGGGCATGACCTGGCCGGTCTTGGGATCGGGCTTGGTCGGGATCTCGCCGCCGGCGAGGTTCGAGAGCTCGGGCGGCACCTCGTCGCGGCTGCGGCGGGCGACCATGGTGACCTGGCTCTTGAAGGTGCGCTCGCCCAGGCCGTAGACCTTCACCCAGGCCTTGGGGTGGTTGTCCTCGATGACCAGCTCGATGTCGGACTGGTCCAGGATCAGGTGCGCCTCGAGCTTGGTGGGGTCGCCGACCTCGCAGAGCGGCTTGGTACCCTTGTGGTCGGGTCCCGAGCCGGGGCGGAGCCACTGGCCGACGGTCTCGGGGTGCGGCAGGCCCATGATGTAGCCGTCGCGGGGGGCGGTGAGCACCAGCTTGTCGATCTGGGTCGAGACGCTGTCCAGCGGCGCCTCGAGCTTCTGGGCCAGCTCCAGGTACAGCTTGGCCAGGTTCCGCTCGGCGGGGTCGAGCGTGTTCAGGAACATCTGGTGCTTCGAGAGGTTGACGTCGATCTGCTCCTGGAGCTCGCGGCGCTCGCGGAGCTTCTCGAGGTTCGAGAGCTCGGCGATCCGGTCGCCCTCGTGGACGAACTCGCCGTCACGCACGAAGTAGCGGACGACCTGGCCGGGCACCTCGGCGTAGACCGGCACGGCGCCCGACGGGGTCAGGAACAGGGTGCCCGAGACCCGCAGCGGGGTCGGGATCATCAGGATCGCGGCGACCAGCGCCGCGAACCCCGCGAAGAACGCGGCCGCGCGTGCCTTCTTCACCTTTCGCATCCTCCCGGGCTGGCGCACGAACTTGAAGGCCTGGTAAAGGGGCATGCAGATCAGGGGGATCAGCGACCCGATCGCCATCATGGCGCTGATCGAGCCCAGCTTGTACGGCTTCAGAAACTGGTAGAGGAAGAACAGGATGCTGAACGTCACCACCCAGCGGTACAGGTAGCTGGCGATCGCGTAGATGACGAAGAGCGTGCGCCGGGAGCGCGGCATGTAGCTCTGGACCGGGATCTCCAGCCCGAGCACCTTCTCCTGGAACAGGTACGTGAAGAACTGCGTCGACTTGATCCGCAGGTTCGGGATCTCGAGCCAGTCGGCCATCACGTAGTAGCCATCGTAGCGCAGGAGCGGATTGGCGTTGAACAGCACCGTGTTCACCGAGCAGATGAACATCGTCGCCAGCATCAGGCTGTTGAGCAGTCCGGGCTGGGTGTTCCACCACACGAACGTCGCCAGCGCGGCCAGGAAGCACTCGACGTAGATGCCGGCCGCCGAGATCCAGATGCGTTTCCACTTGTTGGGCAGCAGCCAGCTGTCGGTCACGTCGCAGTACAGCGCTGGAGTGAGCACGAGGAGCAGCATGCCCATCTCGTGCACCTCGCCGCCGAAGTGCTTGGCGGTGAGGCCGTGCCCGAACTCGTGGATCACCTTGACGACGGCCAGGCTGACCCAGAAGTAGACGATCGTGTGCCAGTTGAAGAAGCTCTGGAAGCTCGGCAGCCGCGAGTAGAAGAAGCTCCAGTTGGAGAGCACCGAGATCAAGGCCGTGAGCATCATCAGGGTGCTGGTGACCACGAACGCCGGCGTGAACAGCCACCGGAAGTACGGGTACATCCAGGTGAGCAGGCGCTCGGGGTCGATGATCGGGACCTTGACGTACAGGATGTTGGCGAGGAACTGCCAGGCCCGCTTCCACTTGTTCTTGCGGCGGCGGGTGATCAGCGCCCGGGCCTGGTCGGGGGTGTCCAGCTGGATCAGCCCGGCCTCGTGCAGCTGCGCGGTGAAGCGGAGCAGGTCCTCGACGGTGATCGTCTGCGGCCGGTACTTGCGCTCGAAGAGCCGCTTGACGTCCTGGAGGTTGTTCTGGCCGTCGAACTGCTGGAGCAGGAAGTACTCCTCGACCTTGAACCGGAAGTACTTCAGCGCGATCGGGTCCTTGACGACGTAGTGCGTCATGCCCTCGTAGAACTGGGGCTGGACGATCAGGTCGGGGCGGAGCTTGACCCGCAGGTGCTCGGCCGCCTGGCCGGCGGGCAGCGCGGGAGCGAGCGTGGGAGCGGAGCTCATCGGTCGTCAGCCCTCGGTCTCGGTGCGCTCCGGGTCGGCGGGGGTCGGCCGCGCGGGCCGCCGCATCCCGCCGTCATCCCGGTCAGACCCGACGTGGGTCCCCAGCAGGTCGGTCTTCGGTGCAGGTTCACGGGCCGCCGGCGGGCCCCGGTGAGGTCGGGCCGCGCCGGCGACGGAAGCCGTGGCTCAGCGGCTGCGGGACGTGGCCGGCAGGGTGGGCAGGCCGACGGGCGCG
>CAZUZD010000232.1:0-10005 GCA_964624465.1 uncultured Isosphaeraceae bacterium | reverse complement strand
TTCGGCGGCAGCCTCCGGTCGATCCTCCGGCAGGACCCGGACGTGATCATGATCGGGGAAATGCGCGACCAGGAGACGGCGACGATCGCCTGCCAGGCGGCCAACACCGGCCACCTGGTGTTCTCGACGGTGCACGCCAACGACTCGATCACCGCGCTGTTCCGCCTGCTGGACCTGGGCGTCGAGCCGTACATGCTCTCCACGGCCGTCTCGGCGATCCTGAGCCAGCGGCTGGTGCGGGTGCTCTGCGAGACCTGCAAGGAGCCGTACAAGCCCAAGCCCGAGTTCCTCAAGAAGGCGAACCTGCCGGCGGACAAGGTCGAGGTCTTCTACCGCCCGCCCGAGGCCCCCGAGGAGGTCTGCCCGGCCTGCGGCGGCAACGGCTATGTCGGCCGGACCGGCATCTTCGAGCTCCTGATCATCACCGACCCGATCCGCGACCTGCTCCGCGAGAACCCGTCGATGAACGCGATCAAGGCCGAGGCCCGCAAGAACGGCATGATCTACCTCCAGGAAGACGGCCTCCGCCAGGTCATCCAGGGCAAGACGTCGATCCCCGAGCTGATGCGGGTCGCCAAGTAACCCCGACCGACCGACGGCCCCCGGCGCGTCCTCGACGGGCGCCCGGGGCACCGACCGCCGAACGCCCCCACCCCGATCCCCTCGCACCGCCACGGCTCCGACGCCGGCCTCCGGGAGAACTCGCCGTGCCCCCTTGGATCTTCGAAGGAATCCTCTCGGTCCTGATCCTGGGCATGACCTACGCGCTCTTCAGCGAGGGGCTCTGGGGGTCGGCCCTGATCGTCATGAACCTGGTGATCGCCGTGCTCGTGGCGTTCAACTTCTACGAGCCGCTGGCGACCCTGATCGCCAGCAACGTCAGCGCCCTGGCCGGCCTGGCCGACCTGATCTGCTTCGCCGCCCTGTTCCTGGCGACCTTCATCGGCCTGAGGGTCGCGACCGACGGCATGTCGCCGAGCCTGGTCCGGTTCCCGGCCATCGTCGACGCCGCGGGCAAGCTGGTCTTCGCCGTCCTGGGCGCGTGCATCACCGCCGGGGTGATCGTGATCCTGTTTCACATGGCGCCGGTGTCCAAGAAGATCTTCGGCTCGGTCGACTACAAGGCGGCCCCGCCGTTCAAGGCGGGCCTGGACCACAAGGTGCTCGCCTTCTTCCAGTGGTCGACCGGCAAGATCTTCACCCGGTACCCGGGCGGCCTGGTCGACCCCTACGGCGAGTTCGGCGGCGCGGCGGCCTTCGACCCCCGCGGCGACTGGCTGATCCGCCACCAGAATGCCCGCCCGGCCGGCACCGAGACCGTGCCCGAGGAGGAGGCCGCCCCGGCCGCGCCCGAGGCGGGCGCCGGCGGGGCCGCTGGTGGTGGCGGTGCCCCGGCGGCCGCCCCCCCGGGCTGAGCGGAACAGCCGGAGGGCCCGGCTCAGTTCCGCGCGGCGGCCGCGGCGGCGTGGGCGAGCCGGGGGTCCCGACGCACTTCCAGGAGCTTGAACACCGGGCGATTGCTGCCGCCGCTGGTGATCGCCTGCACCTGATACGTCGCGACCTGGCCGGTCTGGGTCTCGAAGACGAACAGCGGCGCCCAGCCGTCGCCCGAGAGGCCCAGGCTGGCCGTCGTCATCAGGAAGTGCGGGCGGTCGCCGGGGGCGATCGCGAAGTCCTTCAGCAGGTCGCGCTCGGCGAAGTCGGAGACGACCTTCAGGCCCTGGCCGTCGAGCTTCTGGGCCGGGATCGTGGCCAGGAGCAGGCCCTGGCTATAATTCAGGTAGTAGATGGCGTCCTGCGCCACCGTGATCTTGTCCTTGTTGATCTGGAGCCCGATCGGCCCGGCCAGCACGGCGCGGTCCTGGATCCGGTCGGGACCGACGGCCCCCAGGCGGGGCAGGCCGGTCGGGGCGGTGGCCCAGCCCAGGGCCAGGCCCAGGCCGAGCGTGAGACCCAGGGTCAGGACGCGGGACCGGGTCGGGCCGGACGGGCACGTGGGGCCGGGGGCGGAGGGGTGCTGCATGGGCCGGAGACTCCGTTCGCGGCGGCCGGGTCGGGGGACGTCCACTCCCCGGGGCGCCGGCATTTTGCCCCGGCCCCCCCGGGGCGTCCAGGGCAAGCCGACCGGCCGGGAGGCCGACCGATGCTGAACGCCGCCCTCGGGTTGCTGCTGGCCCTCGGCACCCTGGCCACCGCCCAGGTGCCGCCGCCCGACGACGGCCGCACCTTGGCCGCCGCGCTCTGGGCCGAGCGCCGGGAACTGCTGGGGCGCGAGGCCGAGGCCCTGGGCCGGCTCGCCGACGACCTGGCCGCGACGGGCTCGCCCGAGGCGGCTCGCCGGGTGCGCGACTGGATCGACCCACCCCCGGCGGCCGACGGCCCGCTGCGGTTCCGGCCCCGGCCCGAGTTCGAATCGGCCGAGGCCACCGCGACCGCCGTGCCCCGCGAGGTCCGCTCGCTGGTCGAGCCCGACGCCGAGGCCCTGCTCGCGCTGGCCCGCCGCGCCGCCGACCCGAAGGTCGCCCTCTACGGCCTGGCCGACGCCTGCCTGCGCGACGTCCTCCGCCGCCAGCCCGACCACCGCGAGGCCCGCCGCCTGCTCGGGTTCGTGCCGCACGACCGCGGCTGGGCCACCCCCGACGCCGCCGCCCTGCTCCGCGCCGGCAAGGTGCTGCACCCCGACTTCGGATGGGTCCCGAAGGACTGGGTCGACCACCTCGACCGCGGCGAGCTGCCGGGGCTGACGATCGTCAACGACCGCCCCGGCCAGTGGCTGCCCGCCGCCGAGGCCGACGCGCTGCGCCACGACTTCCAGCGCCGGCCGTGGCGGATCACGACCCCGCACTTCGAGATCGCCTCCAACGCCCCGTTCGCCGAGGTGATCGCCTTCGGCCGCCGCCTCGAGGATTTCCACGACCTGTTCAACGCCTGGATGGCCGACGTCATCGGCCGCGACCGCCTGCCCCTGGCCCGCCGGTTCGCCGACCCGAAGCTCCAGCCTCAGCGCACGCCGGCCGGCGAGCGGCACTCGGTCTGGTACTTCGGCTCGAAGCCCGAGTACGTCGCGTACCTCAATGCCCTGCTCCGCACCGACGTCTCGGCCGAGCTGGGCCGCTACCAGCCGGCCTCGAAGCCGGGACCCCGGGCCCAGCCGGGCCGCAGCTACTTCTATCGCGACCCCGAGGGGGCCATCGAGGCGACCGCGACGCTCTACCACGAGGTCTCGCACCAGCTCCTGTTCGAGTCGGCCGGCAAGACGGGCTACGAGCGGAACGCCGGCAACTTCTGGGTCTGGGAGGGGCTGGGCACCTACTTCGAGTCGGTCCGCACCCTGGCCGACGGCGTCCTGGAGCACGGCGGCCGGACCGGGCCCCGGATGGCGGCCGCCACGACCCTGCTCGTCGACCGCGGCGAGCTGGTGCGACTCCGCGACTTCGTGGCCCTGGGCCGCGACGGCTTCGACGCCGAGTCGGCCGTGCTCAAGCACTACGCCCAGGCCATGGCCCTGGCCGTCTTCCTGATGCAGGCCGACGGCGGCGCCTACCGCGAACCCTTCCTCGACTACGTCCGCGCCGCCTACAGCGGCCGGGTGACCAGCCGCGCCAACACCCTGGAGTCGTTCCTGGACACGCCCCTGGACGACCTCGAGCCGAAGCTGCTGGCCTTCCTCCGCGACGGCCGCACGCCGCCCCCCGTCCGACCCGCCGCCGGCGCCGACGGCCCCTGAATCCCCGTCCGTTCGAACACTCTCCCGGGCCGTTCCGGCCGATGCCGGCCCCTGGCCCTGGACCGTTCCGCACCCTTGAGCCCGCCCCCGATGCCCACCGTGCCCGCCCGCGCCCATCTCTGTGCCCCCCGGCTGATGCTCCTGCTGGCCGTGCTCCTGCCGGCCGGTCTGGGCTGCTGGCAGCCGGAGGCCCCGTTCCCCCCGCCCCCGCCCCCGAAGCCGGCGCTGGGGATCAACCTGACGGGGCCGGCCGACTGGAACAGCGAGGTCCCGTTCGCCGACGTGTTCCGGTTCTCAAGGGCCTGGCTCAGCCAGAAGCCGGGGGCCCCGTTCGGCGGCGGCCCGCCGCTGGAACTGGACGAGCGCGGCTGGATCAAGCGGCTGGAGCCGGGGTGCTTTGCGGAGACCCCGCTGGTCACCGACTCGAAGGGCTGGACCCCCGGCGGCGTGTACACCGTGCACTGGACCGGTCAGGGCAAGGTGCGGATCTCGGAAGGCGAGGTCGTCTCCGAGTCCCGCAGCGGCATGCAGGTGCGGATGCCCGCCGGCCGCGGCGGGTTCTTCCTGCAGATCCGCGAGACCGAGCCGTCGGACCCGGTGCGGGACATCCAGGTGCTGCTGCCGGGCGTCACGCTCGAGAGCCTGGCGGCCAACCCGTGGAACCCGACGTTCCTGGAGCGCTGGCAGGGCGTCGCCTGCCTGCGATTCATGGACTTCATGCTCACGAACAACAGCAAGCAGCGCACCTGGGCCGACCGCCCGGTGGTCGAGGATGCGACCTTCACGGTCAAGGGCATCCCCGTGGAGCTGCTCTGCGACCTGGCCAACCGCCTCGAGGCTGACGCCTGGTTCTGCCTGCCGCACCTGGCCGACGACGACTACGTCCGCCAGTTCGCCGCCGTGGTGCGCGACCGGCTCGACCCGAAGCGCAAGGCGTACCTGGAGTACTCCAACGAGGTCTGGAACCCGATGTTCGACCAGCACCAGCACTCGGTCCAGGAGGGGACGCGGCTGGGGCTCTCGCGGAACCAGGGCCAGGCTGGCCTCCGCTACACGGCGCAGCGGTCGCTGGAGATCTTCGCGATCTTCGAGCAGGTGCTCGGCGGCCACGACCGCCTGGTGCGGGTGCTGGCGGCGCAGGACGCCAACCCGAACACGGGCCGCGAGATCCTCGGCTGGCAGGACGCCGCCCGGAAGGCCGACGCGCTGGCGATCGCCCCCTACATCGGGATGAGCATCCCCGAGAAGGGCGAGGGGCTCACCGCGGCCGAGGTCAGCACCTGGACGGTCGATCGGTTCTTCGACGAGGTCGAGGCGCAGGCCCTGCCCAAGGTGCTCGACTGGATGGCGCAGAACCAGGCCCTGGCGAAGTCGCGCGGCCTGAGGCTGGTGGCCTACGAGGGCGGCCAGCACTTCGTGGGCGTGCAGGGCGGCGAGAACAACGAGGCGCTGACGAAGCTGCTGATGGCCGCCAACCGCCACCCTCGCATCGGCAAGCTCTACGACCGGTTCTACGCCGGCTGGGAGGCCGCCGGCGGCGACCTGCTCTGCCACTTCGCCAGCGTCGCCGGCTGGGACAAGTGGGGCTGCTGGGGCCTGCTCGAACACACCGGCCAGGACATCCAGGCCGCCCCGAAGTACCTCGCCACCATGGCCTGGGCCCGCGGGCTCGGCCAGCACGTCGGCCCCCTGCCCGCCGTGGCCGAGCCAGGCCCCGCCGCGGCCGGGCCCGCGCCGGCAGCCGCGCCACGCCCCTGAACCGACTCCAGCCCGTTCTGTCGCGGCCGGGGTCGGCGACCCCGGCCGCGCCGGGCCCGATCAGCGATCAGCCGGGAACGATGACCTTGCTCAGATTCCAGCCGTTCTTGCCCTCGAAGTAATCGCTGGGCACCACGCCCAGCCCGGGAATCTGGTTGCTTCCCGAGGGCGGGACGGGTGGGTTGAACAGGTACTGGAAGTACTGGGGGCTGGGGTACGGACCGGGGTCCAGGAACGGGTTGGTCGAGGCCCCCAGCTCGTGCGCGAACCAGAGGTTCTCCCGCAGGCCGTCGCTGTACTGTTCGAGCACCTGGTCGTAGCGGTCGTAGTCCGGCGTGTTCACCTTGGCGCAGATCTCGACGGTGCAGATGCGGTTCTGCACCTCGATGACCTGCCACTTCACGCGGCTCAGGTCCTGCATGTACTTCAGCTCGACCGAGGGCCGGGCGGCATTGGCGTACACCTCCTGCGAGCCATCCACCACCGACCAGACGAACGACCGCACGATCGAGCCGACCGCCGAGAGCTTGCCGTAATCGCCGGTGATCGTCGCCAGGTCGGTGCCGTAGGTGGCGCTCGTGGTGTCGAACAGGTTCGTCATGTCGTTGTACAGGTCGGCATAGGCCGCCTGATACGTCGTGTTGGGCCCGGGGCTGGACTGACCGGTCAGCTCGGAGATGCCCGCGTCAGCATAGGCGGCGAACACGGCGGCCACCGTGGCCGCGCCGCCCGAGAACAGGGTCGCAATCCCGGCAACGGCGGACTCGAACAGGGTTCCGATCCCCAGGTCGATCAGAGTGTTGCTCTGTTCCTGCTGGGTCAGGCCCACGTAGTTGACCGCGTTCTGCAGCCCCTGCTGGCTCACCTTCGCCATGGCGTTGTTGACCAGGATCAGTTGATTGAACAGCGACTGCACGGCCTGGGCATCCAGCAACTCTTGCACGATCTGATCGGCGACGACGACCCAGTTGGCCGGGTCAACGCCCGCGGGCGTGGGCATCGTGGTCTGGCCGTTGCGCACCGTGAGCTGATCGACGTAGTAATCGAAGTTCGACGTCCCGATCGGATAGGTCGAACGGATCCCGTTGGGCAGGGCGCCCAGGTTGAAGTAGGTGGTGATGCCCTGGTAGGCCACGTCCCACTGGCTGGTCGGGGTGGGGAAGGCCACCGCCGGTCGATCGACGACCCCGACGGAGAGCACCGACACGGGCGACAAGCTGGAGCCGATGGAAGCCGCGACCCGATTCTCATCGAGCGCCGTCAGCGCGAAGATCGCGCCCGGCGGTTTCTGATGCGGGACCGGGGTCGACCAGGAGCCGCCCGCCCGTCGGAGATAGACCTCCGGGCCCAGGACGGTGTTGGCCACCCAGACCGAGCCGTCCGCGGCGGCGGCGACAGCGTTGGGCGACGTCCCATCGAAGAAGGAATCGTGGGTCCAGCCGGTGCCGGACACCCATTGCAGGAGCACCGGGGACCCCTGGATGGCGCCGATGGCCCAGACATTCGTCGCCGATCCGACGCTGATCTGACTGATGCGGAAGCCGTTGCTGGCAATCGTGACCCAGCTCTGGCTGGCCGTCTGATAGGAATAAACGGTCCCCGACTGGCCCAGCACCCAGACCAGGCCGTCGGTGGAGGCCGCGATCTGGACCGGCAGGTCACCCGAGGGTAACGGGGCGACGACCGCCGGGACTCCACCGACGGTCAGCTTCGCGACGATCGGCGCCGGATCGGAGGGACCCTCCCCGATGAACCACGCCTCGGTGTCCGAGATCGGGGCCACCGAATCGACGAAGCCCGACCAGACGGTCCGGGACGTCTGACTGGTGAGGTCGCGGACGCTGAGCGCCTGCGAGTTGCCGATCCAGAGCGTCCCCTGCGGCGAAGCCCCGGCGGCCTGATAAGAGCCGGGGTGCCCGACTGGCACGTGCTGCCAGACGGTGTTCAGGCTGAACCGGGGGACGATCCCGTTGCCCGAGACCCAGTCGGCAGGGGCCTGGGGGGCGACGATGGCCGGGTCAGGGAACCGCCGGAGGAACGCCTCCGAGCCGTAGGCGATGGCCTTGGCGGTCGTCAGCGGATGCGGCCCGCGCCAGCCGGTCCGGACCTGCTGGACGAGCAAGGGGTCGATCGACTCGGGCGTGGCGTGCCAGGCGATCCGCTCGGTCGCTCGCTGGATGTAGACCGGGCTGGCGAGGAAGCTGGCGACGAAACGACTCCGGGGCACGCCCGAGTCGAGCTGCCGGAGCCAGGCCGCCGACTCGGCGGCGGTGGCCGGTCGACCCAGGAGGTCGGCGGTCAGGGCCTGGAGGAAGCCCGCGTTGGTGCCGCCGCCCCGGGTCTGGAAATACTCGCGCGACTGCACGACGACGCCGATCAGGACCGACTGGTCGACCCCGCCCTTTCCCTGGAATCGGGCCAGCTCGCGCGCGGTGGGGGCCCGGTGGAGCAGTTCTTCGAACGTGGTCTCCACCTCGGCCTGGCGGCCGGTGCGGGTGCTGAGCACCAGGGCCACCGCCCGCTGGCGTGACCCGCCGTGGTCGATCCGCCCCAGCAGCCGCGCCTGTTCGGCGGCGGAGAGCGGCGTGGCCACCAGGGCGGTGGAGATCCACTCCACGAACCGGGCATTGAGCGCGTGGGCGGCGGTGCTCGGAGTCTGCCGGCCGACCTCGGCGGCGGTCAGCGTCGGACCCGGGCGCAATGCCTGGAGATCGGCGGCCGTCAGGGTGCGGGCTTCCAGCGATTCGATGGGGGCGAGCCGGGCGGCGGTGGGACGGGGGGCGCGCGCACGACGGCGACCGAGCGGGAACCGCATGGGGGGCGGCTCCTGAGGACTTCGAGAACGCCCGAGGCGATCGGACGCCCGACCGGAGCCGCGGTGGATTCGACGCAGGGGAGACGATCCGGGCAAGGTGAGTCCGGCCGCGCTCACGGCGGCAAGGCTCACATTCGCAGGATCAAGTCCATTCTGACGTCAGCCGTGCTCGTAGGGCCACAGGTCACGGAAACGTCGGAGCCCGTGGTCTACCCCGCCGCGCCCGGCCCGGCGCTCCGATCCCCACGGTCGCATCCGGATCAGCGCGCAACGCGAACCCGCTCCGCCCGGTGGCCCCGGTGCGGGGCCGTGCCGGCGGAGTCGAGCGCGCAAAAACGAACCCACACCCCGGAACCCGGCCAGAGCCGGTGGGGTGTGGGGTCGCGGTGGATCCGGGGTCGAGGTCGAACCGGACGGGTTCGATCACTCGCCGACGTAGGGCAGCAGGGCCATGAAGCGGGCCCGCTTGATGGCGGCGCTCGAGGCCCGCTGGAAGGCGGCGCAATTGCCGCTCCGCTTGCGGCTGAACATCTTGCTCTGGTTGGTGCAGAGCTTCTTCAGCAGGCCCACGTCCTTGTAGTCGACGTAAGCCGGGCGCGGGCAGCCGTCCGGGGTGCAGAAGCGGCAGCGGTTCTTGCGGTTACGACCGAAACGTTTGCGGGGCATGAAGCTCGGTTCCTAGCAAAGCCGAACGGTTCGCGGGGCCGGCGGCCGGCGCTCCTACCACGGGGGCTGTCCTGGCACCAGGTCGGAAACGAGCAGTCTACGGATCGGTGCCGGCGCTGTCAAGCACGTCGAAACCGCCGGCCGGTTGACCGCCGGGCCGCGGCCCCATTACGCTCGCCCTCCATGAGCAACGACACCACCGGCTACGAGGTCGAGATCAAGTTCCGGGCCGTGGACCACGCCGCCCTGGCCGACCGGCTGCGGGCGCTGGGGGCACGAGCTGAGACGGCCATCGAGCAAGAGGATCTGTACCTGGCGCACCCGGCGCGGGACTTCGCCCGCAGCGGTGAGGCCCTGCGGCTGCGACGGGTCGGGTCGGAGAATCGTGTGACGTACAAGGGCCCGAAGCTCGCCGGGCCCACGAAGACCCGCGAGGAGATCGAGCTGGGCTTCGAGCCGGGCGCCGGGGCTTTGGCGCAGCTGGAGCGGCTGATGGAGCGGCTCGGGTTCCGGCCGGTGATGCGGGTGGCCAAGCGCCGCGAGGGATTCCACCTGGAATTCGCGGGCCGGCCGGTCGAGGTGGTGCTCGACCGGGTCGAGGGGCTGGGCGACTTCGCCGAGGTCGAGGCCCTGGCCGCCGGCCCGGCCGATCTGCCGGCGGCGCAGGCGGCCGTGCAGGCGCTGGCCGGGCAGCTCGGGCTGGTCGAGGTCGAGCCCCGCTCCTACCTGCGGATGGTCCTGGAGCGGGCCGGGCTCCCGCCGGGCGCCGGGGCGGGCTCGGGCGGGGCGGCGAATCCGGCTGGCTGAGTTCGGGCGGTTCTGGTACGAACCCGGTCATCACCTCGCCAGCCCGCGCTCGCCATGCGGCCGTTCCGGCCCGGGCCGGGTCCCCACCCCCTCTGAGTGACCGACCGACCCCCGACGCCTACCGGGCGGCCCCTGCGCCTGCCACGGCGGGGCCGTCGCGCCCCACCGCCACCGGCGGCTGGCGGCCGCGACCGGCGCCGGCGGTGGCGGTTCGAGCCGGGCTCACCGCGGG
>CAZUZD010000231.1:0-10042 GCA_964624465.1 uncultured Isosphaeraceae bacterium | reverse complement strand
CAGGCCCAGGCCCATCCCGGTCCGGGCGGGGGGCGCCCCGGGGTCGGACTCGGCGGCGGCCGGATCGGCCGGGTCGAGCGCGGCGTCGGGGCGGTTCAGGCCGGGGAAGTAGCGGACCACGTCGCGCACCGGGTGGGTGGGCGTGCGGAACGGGTCGACCAGCGGCGTGGCCGGATCGGTCGTGGTCGAGCCCCGGGGCGCGGGGCGGAACGGCGTGACGACCTTGGCCTGGGTGGGCGACCGCTCGGGGGCGGTCTCGCCGGCCCAGGCCGCCGGGGTCACCGCCTCGGCCGGGCGCCGGCTGGCGCCCACCGGCACGGAGTCGGGGGGCAGCGTCCCGACCTGCGGGCGCTGCTTCCAGCCTGCACAGCCGGAGAACCCCACGAGGAGCCCCAGGCTCCAGGCGATCCGTGTCCGGTTCATCGCGGCTCCCTCCGTCCGTGCCCGCCACCATCCCTGGTCGCGCCGATCCCAGAACTGCGGCCCGATCGCGCCGGTCGCCCCCGCCGGGGAGTCCCCCGGCTGGCACATCCCGCACAATCGGCCCGAGGTTGCATCGGCCATCGCCCCCGCATCGCCCGACTTTTCCCGGCCCTCGATGGACCGCGGGGCGGAAACCAGGTGGCTTCCCCGTTACAATCGGCAAGGTCGGGCCCTCCGGCCCAGCCTTTTCCCCGCCCCTGGCCGCCGGTCGAGGCGCTCCCGAATTGCCCGGGTTGCGCACCCTGCCCGGGCGCCCGGTTCCCGGCCCGCACCCCGAGGATGGCCATGATCGCGCCCGAGGCCGCCGAGCTGTTCCTGGGGGCCCCCTGGCTCGCCGATCTCGACTCGGCCGCCCGCCGGCTGCTGCTGTCGCTGCTGGAGGAGCGCACGGCGGCGGCCGGCACCGTGCTGCTGCGGCAGGGGGAGCCGGGCGACCACATCAGCTTCCTGATCGCCGGCGAGGTCGAGGTCGTCCGCCAGGGTCCGCAGGGCCAGCGCGAGGTGCTGGCCACCCTGCCGGCGCCGAACGTCTTCGGCCTGGTCGCGTTCTTCCGGCCCCGGCCCCCCGACTACGGGGTGCAGGCCCGGACCACCGTGCGACTGCTGGCGCTGGACCGCGACGGCCTGGCCGTGCTGCGGCGGGTCGACGCTCAGGCCAGCGAGCAGCTGGCCCTGGCCGCCGTGCGGATCCTGGCCGACCGCATCGACCGGCTCGAGCACCGCATCACCCACGAGCTGGCCGGCCGACCCGCCGGCGACCCCCGCCGCACCGAGTGGGCCCACTTCCGCGCGCGGCTCTTCGACGAGTCCGGCCTCTGAGCCGGGCGCCGTTGGCTTGCCCAGGGTCCCCAGATTGCCCTGATTGAGGCCTGGACCGACTGGGGGTCGGGGTTTCCCGGGGGGGGGCGGGCGTCGGTGTTGACGTGGATGGGCCCAGACTGAAGAATACCTTCACCCACCCCCGTAAGGAGGGGACGCCCCCCAGCGCCGCACTCCCGCGGCGCGGCCGCGCGGCGTCCCAACGGCCGGAACACATGCCGATGAGCGACCGAGCGAGCCTGGCTGCACGCTGCACGCACTGGCAACCGGCCTTCGAGAACATCCTCCGCACGGTCGAGGTCAACGGCGCGCACGGGCACCTGGCCGACGTCCGCAAGGAGCTGCGCACCGCGATCGGGCCCGACCGGCCGCTGGTCATGCTCTGCCCGCACGCCGACGACGGCGCCATCACCGCCGCCTGCCTGCTGCACGAGTACGCCGTGAAGCGCGGGCTGCCGGTGATCGAGGTTCTCGTATTCACCGGCGAGCGGAACGTCGACGCGCCCTGGCTCAACGACAAGAAGAAGGTCTCGGTCCGCGAGAGCGAGTTCCGCCTCGAATGCGAGGTCCTGGGCGCCGAGGCCATCTGCTGGGAGCTGGACGCCTACCGCACGCCCGGCTACGGCCCCTCGGCCGCCGACCTCGACAAGACGATCGACTGGTTCAACACCCGCCGGCCCGGCGCGGTCATCATCCCGCCGGCGACCGACGCGCACCAGGCGCACCGGATGACCCGCTGCCTGACGGCGATCGGCCTGCTGGGCGCGCACCTCAACGACACGGTGATCCTGACCGGCTGGACCCCCTGGGGTCCGCTGCCGCGCCCCAACGCCTTCTTCCCCTACGACGCCGAGGCCGAGCGGGCCAAGCAGTGGGCGATCCACTGCCACGCCTCGCAGCTCCTGCTGACCGACTACTTCGAGTTCTGCTCGCACCTGGGCCGCGCCTACGCCGCCCTGACCCGCGAGTGGTCCGAGGGGCACACCCCCAGCGGCCGCTCCAGCCGCGCCGAGGAGTCGTTCGTCGGCGTCGAGCTCTTCCAGGTCGAGAAGTACGACCCCGACCGCGCGTACCTGAACCTGCTCGACCCGATCCAGCTGGCGCTGGGGATCTTCAGCGGCCAGCTCGATCCGGTCAGCGGCCAGGTCCTCGCCGCCGCGCTCTGAGCCCGAGCCTTCGAGCCCGATGCGACCGGCCCGCCGGCCATGGGCGCCGGGTGGTGGTCCCTCCCTGTCCCCTCGCGACGAGTGCGCCGTGCCCGCCCCAGCCCCCCGCCGCCTCGACTCCGCCGCCGGAACGGTCTACATCTACGACGAGCCCGGTCCGGCCTGCCGCGACGCGGCCGACCAGATCGTCGCCTGCATCCACCGGGCGGTGGCCGCGCGCGGCCGGGCGAACCTCGGCCTGGCCACCGGCGGCACGCCGATCCCCGTCTACCGCCGCCTCGTCGACCGCCACCGCGCCGGCGAGTGCTCGTTCGCGCCGGTGCACACGTTCAACCTCGACGAGTTCTACCCGATGAGCCCCTGCGACCCGCAGAGCTATCGGGCGTACATGCACCAGCGGCTGTTCGCGCCCGTCGACCTGCCGGCCAATCAGGCGCACGTCCTGGACGGCACCGTGCCCGAGGCGGCGGTGGCCGAGCACTGCGCCCAGTTCGACCGCTGGATCGCCGAGGCCGGCGGCCTCGACCTGCAACTGCTGGGCATCGGCCGCAACGGCCACATCGGCTTCAACGAGCCCAGCGAGCTGAGCGTGGCCGAGGCCCTGGCGCTGCCGACCCGCCGGGTGCCGCTGCACCCGATGACCACCGCCGACGCCGCCCGCGACTTCGGCTCGACCGAGTCGGTGCCCCTGACGGCGCTGACGGTGGGCGTGGCCCCGATCCTGGCCGCCCGCACGATCCTCGTGCTCGCCTTCGGCGCCAGGAAGGCCGAGGCCGTCGCCGGCTCGCTCCGGGGCCCGATCACCGCCGCCTGCCCCGGCTCGCTGCTCCAGACCGTCGCCGACCGCGTCGTCTGGCTGCTCGACGAGCCCGCCGCCGCCGGCCTGTAAATCCAGGGTCCGCCGCCCGACGCCCTGGGTCGGCACCGGCCTCCCGGATAGGCTGGGGGCCCCGGAGCGCGGTGCCATCGGGTCGGCGTTCGACTCCCGCTCCGCTCCACAGCAGGCCGTGCCGGCCCGGGACGCGACGTCGCGTCGCCAGGGTCCCGCCCGTGTCCCCCTGGATTCCCGGAGCGTGCTCATGTCTGCCAGGCGTCGTCGGTTGGGTCTGGTGCTGATGCTCTCCGCCCTCCTGGGCCTGCTGCCGCCGGGCGGCCTGGCGCCGGCGTGGGGCTGCACGCGCATCCTCTACGTGGCGAAGAACGGCCTGGTGATCACCGGGCGCGGCATGGACTGGGCCGAGGACATGCGGTCGAACCTCTGGGTCCTGCCCCGGGGGATGCGCCGCGACGGCCGGGCCGGGGCCAACAGCGTGGCCTGGACCGCGAAGTACGGCAGCCTGGTCGTCAGCGGCTACGACGTCGGCACCGCCGATGGGATCAACGAGAAGGGCCTGGTGGCCAACGTCCTGTACCTGGCCGAGAGCGACTACGGCGCGGTCGGCGACGGGCCGGCGCTCTCGATCAGCACCTGGGCGCAGTACGTCCTCGACCAGTTCGCCACCGTCGACGAGGCGGTCACCGCGCTGCGGGCCGAGCCGTTCCGGGTGATCGCCCCGAAGCTGCCCAACGGCGCCGGCGCGCAGCTGCACCTGGCGATCTCCGACGCGACCGGCGACTCGGCGATCTTCGAGTACCTGGGCGGCAAGCTCGTCGTGCACCACGGCAAGCCGTACACGGTCATGACCAACTCGCCGAGCTTCGACCAGCAGCTGGCGATCAACGCCTACTGGGACGCCATCGGCGGCCTGGAGTTCCTGCCCGGCACCAACCGCGCCGCCGACCGCTTCGCGCGGGCCTCGTTCCTGCTGAAGTCGATCCCGCGCCAGCCCGACGCCAACTACCTGGGGGGCGTGCGGGGCCAGACCTTCGAGAACCAGGCGCGGGCCTCGGTGCTCTCGGTGATGCGGAGCGTGGGCGTGCCCCTGGGCATCGGCACGCCGGGGCAGCCGAACATCTCGTCGACGATCTGGCGCACGGTCATCGACCAGACGAACCAGGTGCTGATCTTCGACTCGGCGCTCAGCCCGTGCACCTTCTGGGTGCCGCTGGCCGACCTGGACTTCGCCGCCGGCGCGCCGGTCAAGCGGCTGGAACTGGCCGGCGGCCAGTCGTACAGCGGCAACGCGGCCGCGCAGTTCCGGGCGGCCGAGCCGTTCGCGTTCCTGCCCGCCGCCGGGCGCTGACGCGGCGGTCACGGCCGATTCCGCAGTCCCGGGCTTCACCGGGCCCGGGACTGCGCTAGAATCCATCCGGATCAGAATTTTGACAATTGCGACCTGCGATTGACCTCCAGGTGGCCGGCGCCGCAGCCCACCGCCCCGGATTCGCACCCTCGAAGGAGCCCCGACCGATGCCCAGGTTCGCGCCGATCCGGCTGGCCGCGCTGGCCGCCGCCCTGCTGAGCGTGCCGCTGGCGCTGGCGCCCACCCCCGCCGCCGCGCAGGCCATCCCCAAGGATGAGGCCAAGGCGAAGGCCAAGGCGACGAGGTCCACGGCCAAGGTGAACCTGAACACGGCCAGCTCCGAGGCGCTCCAGGAGCTGACGGGCGTCGGCCCGGCCACGGCCGAGAAGATCATCGCCGGCCGGCCGTACACGAGCGTCGATGACCTGAGCCGCGCCGGCCTCTCCGAGCGCCTGATCGAGAGCCTCCGCGCCGACGTCACCACTGGCCGCGCCGGCACCACCACCAGGAAGGCCGCCACCCCCGCCCCGGCCGCCGACACGCCCAAGGCGGGCACCACCGCCAAGGCCAAGAAGACCACCGTGCCGGCCGACGAGGCCAAGGCGAAGGCGAAGACCACCGCCAAGGCGAAGGCCCCGGCGGCCGCCACGGCCGCGCCCGGCGGCGCCCCGATCAACCTGAACACCGCCGACGCCGAGACCCTGCAGACCCTGCCCCGGATCGGCCCGGCCACCGCGCGGGCAATCATCGCCGGCCGGCCCTACGCCACGGTCGAGGAGCTGGAGAAGGTCAAGGGCCTCGGCCCCGCCCGCATCGACGCCCTCCGCCCGCTGGTCACCGTCGGCGCCAGCACCGCCGCCACTCCCGCCGGCGCCGCCACCCGCACGCCCCGCACCCCGGCCGAACCCAAGGCCCCCGCGGCCGCCGGGTCGGTCGTGAACGTGAACTCCGCCGACGCCGAGACGTTGCAGACGCTGCCGGGCGTGGGCCCGGCCATCGCCGAGTCGATCATCGCGGGCCGCCCGTACCGCGACGCCGAGGCCCTCAAGCAGGTCAAGGGCCTGGGCGATGCCCGCGTCGAGGCGCTCCGGCCTCGGATCAGCTTCGGCCGTCCGGCCACCGTCGACCGCCCCGCCACCCCCAAGCCCGCCACCGCGCCCGCCGACACCGACCTGGCCGTCGTCGTGAACGTGAACACGGCCGATGCCGAGGCGCTCCAGACGCTGCCCGGCGTGGGCCCGGCCATCGCCGAGTCGATCATCGCCGGCCGGCCGTACCAGTCGCTCGACGACCTCCAGCAGGTCAAGGGCCTCGGCGCGGCGAAGGTCGCCGGGCTCAAGGACCGCGTCAGTTTCAGCCGCCCGGCCCCGGCCTCGACCCCGTCGACGGCCCCGGCCTCCGACGATCTGGCCGTCGTCGTGAACGTGAACACGGCCGACGCCGAGGCGTTGCAGACGCTGCCGGGTGTCGGCCCCGCGATCGCCGAGTCGATCATCGCGGGCCGCCCCTACAAGGCCCTCGAGGATCTGCAGCAGGTGAAGGGCCTGGGTGAGGCGAAGGTGGCCGCGCTCAAGGGCCGCGTCGCGTTCGGCCGCCCGGCGGCCGCTCCGACCACCGCCCCGGCCCCGACCCCGACGACCGCCCCGGCCTCGGACGACCTGGCGATCGTCGTGAACGTGAACGCCGCCGACGCCGAGACGTTGCAGACGCTGCCCGGCGTGGGCCCGGCGATCGCCGAGTCGATCATCGCGGGCCGCCCGTACAAGACCGTGGAGGACCTGCAGCAGGTCAAGGGCCTGGGCGAGGTGAAGGTGGCCGCCCTCAAGGACCGCGTCAGCTTCGGGCCGGCCGCCCGGGCGCCCCGGGGTGAGCCCACGCGCAAGCCGGTCGAGGTCGAGGACGACCTGGGCCCGATCCGCGCCGAGTTCGGCCAGAAGATCAACCTGAACACGGCCACCGGCGAGGAGCTGGAGACCCTGCTCGGCATTGGCCCGGTGCGGGCCCAGGCGATCATCGACGGCCGGCCGTTCGCGACCATCGAGGACGTGATGACGGTCAAGGGCATCAAGGAGAAGACGTTCGCCAAGATCAAGGACTTCATCCGCGTGAAGTGACCGGATCGGCGGCGACGTGACGGCCTCCTGGACAGACGACACCGCGGCGGCGGGGACCCCATCGGATCTCCGCCGCCGCGGTCGTTCGGTCCGTGGCCGCCGGGCCAGGCGGCTCAGGCCGAGGCGGCCGCCGCCGCGCGGGCGATGGTGGCGGCGTCGTTGAGCAGGCGTCGCAGCGAGAGGCTCAGGACCGGGGCGATGCGGGCGTAGGCGGCGGGGCTGAGGTGCACGGTGTCGCTGAGCATGCCGGGTCGGGCCGAGCCGTCGGGCCGGGCCAGGCGGGCGCCGATGTTCAGGAAGGTGTAGCCCCGGGCCCTGGCCGTGCTGGCCAGCCGGTCGTTGACGTCGTCGACCGCGGCGTTGGTGGCGGCGTCGCCGGTCGGGGTCAGGCCGAGCACCAGCACCTGGGTGCCCGGCGACCGCTCGCGGACGGCGGCGACGCTGGCGCGGATCCGGTCGGCGACCTCGGGGGCCTCGACCTGGTTGGACCGGAGGTCGTTGATGCCGACCTGGATCACGGCGACCCCCGGCCGGGGGTCGAGGGCGCCCTGCTCGATCCGCCAGAGCAGGCCGAGGGCGTCGTCGCCGGCGATGCCGAGGTTGGCCGGCCGGAACCGGGCGATCCGGTCGGACCAGGGGGTGGCGCCGGCGAGGCTCCAGAAGGCGGTGATCGAGTCGCCCAGGAACACGACCCGGGGCCGGGCCGCGGCGGCGTCATCCCGCAGGGAGGCCGCCAGCGGCTCGTAGGGCACCCACTTCAGCGCCTGGGAGTCCGGGTCCCAGACCGCGGCGGTCTCCAGGGGCCGGCCCACGATCGCGGCGGGCGGGCGGCGCAGGGCCGCGCGCGGGGGCAGGCCGGACAGCAGGGTCCGGCCCTCGAGGCCGACGACGGCGGGCACGAGCGCGCGTCGGCGCGAGGGATGATGCGTCACGGTGTCATCTCGGTCGGTCGGATGCGGGATCCTCGCGGACGGCACGCCGCCCGCCGGCGAAGTCTAGCACACCCCCGGGCCGACCCCGCCGCCAGGGCCCGCCCGTGGCCCGCCGGCTCCGCTGCGTGGCCACGCTGCGGCTCAGCCCAGCAGGCGGCGGATGCTCTGGGCGATGACCGGGGCGAGCTGGTGGTACGACGCGGTGGACAGGTGCAGGCCGTCGGTGAACGCGCGGGCCGGTGTGCTGCTCAGGCGGGCTCCCAGGTTCAGGAACGTGTAGCGGCCGGCGCCGGCCGCCTGGGCCAGCCGGGCGTTGGTCTCGACGATCTCGGACTCGATGCCGGCGTGGGCCGTCGGCAGCACGCCCAGCACCAGCACCCGGGTGCGCGGCGACTGCCGCTGGATGGCCGCCACCACGGCCCGGATGCCGCTGACGGTGTCGGCCGGCGTGTCGCGGGTGTAGAGCAGGTTGTTGACGCCGGCCATCAGCACGGCCACCCGCGGTTGCGACGCCACCGCGCCCCGCTCGACGCGCCAGAGCACGTTCTGCACCAGGTCGCTGCCGATGCCCAGGTTGGCGGCGCGGAACCGGTTGAAGTGCGCCCCCCAGGCGGCCTGGCCGTCGTACGCCCAGAAGGCGGTGAGCGAGTCGCCCAGGAACACCACCGGCGCCCGCGCGACCACGGCCCGGTTCGCGAGCAGGTCGGACAGGCCGACGTAGTCAACGACCTGGAGCTGGTTCGTTCCCGGCAGGCGGTAGGGCGCCACCAGCTGCGGCACCGGCCGGGTCGTGGCCGGGCCGTCGGCCGCCAGCCGCACGAGGCCGGCGGGCGCCACCCCCGCCGGGGGGGCCGCGGCCAGGCCGGCCTGCAGGGCGCGCGACTCGAGGGCGGCGACGGTCGGTCGGAAGCGCGCGCGGTGCGAGCGGCTCGGGCTCATGAGGGCGCCTTGGGCTGCGGGTTCAGGGGGTGCAAGCTCGATGGGCGTCGGGATCCGCCGGCCGGGGGCGCCGCGGTCCCGTCGGACCCACCATAGCGTTTCGCCCCGGTCGCTGAGGCCTGCGGTTCGGGCGCTCAGCGACCCCGGTGGTCGGGTGGCGCGGATGGCGCGGCCTGGTGGGGCCCGGCGGACCTGGCGGCCGGGCCACTGGTGTCGGCGGCGCGCTGGAGCAGGGGCAAAATCGCCTCGTCCTCGAACCCCGGAGGCCCGCCTCGGTGGGCGAACAGGGCGACCAGCACCAGGCCGTCGGCGCGGCGGTGGGCCACGGCGAAGGTCCCCGGCAGGCTGCCGAAGAACGTGCTCCAGACGGCCCGGCCGGCGACCGGCTCGCCCCGCGCCGTGACGGCGTCGAAGAACCGGGCGACGGCCCGCGCCGGCGCGACCAGGCCGCCGTGCGCGTCCATCGATTCGAGCACGAAGCCGCCGTCGGTCAGGGGCACGAGGTCGGCCTCCGCGTCGGGGCGGTCCGACTGCCAGGGGCTGGCGGCGCGCTCCGGGTCGTCGTACTCGGGCTCGCGCGGGTCGCGGTCGGCCGGCCGGCTGCGGCCGACCCGCACCTCGGCGCCCAGGCCCAGCGGCTCCAGCACCAGCCGCCGTAGGGCGGCCTCGTAGGGCTCGCCGGTCACCCGCTCGATCAGGCGGCCCAGCACGCAGTAGCCGAGGTTCGAGTAGACCGACTTCGCCCCCGGGTCGAACTGGAGCGGCTCGCCGGCCATGAAGTCGACCACCTGCCGGGCGGTCACCGGGCCGGGAATTCCCCAGGCGCGGGCGACCCGTCGCGGGCGGAACATCGGGTCGCCGGCCGCCTCGCGATCCCAGCCGCCGCGGTGGTCGAGCAGGTGGCTCGCCGTGATCTGCGGCCAGCGCGGGTCGGGGGTCGTGCCCGGCGGGGCCTTCAGGTCGAGCCGGGGTGCGACCGCCGCGTCGAGGTCCAGCTCGCCACGCGCCGCCAGCGCCCGCACGGCGGCGGCGGTGAACGGCTTGCTCACGCTGGCCAGCCGCAACGGGGCCCCGGGCTCGATCGGCGCCGTGCCCGCGCGATCGCGCCAGCCGTACCCGCGCTCCAGCAGCAGCCGGCCGTCGCGGAGCACCGCCAGGGTCCCGGCCCGGGTCCCCCGGCGGGCCATGTACCCCTGCATGGCCGCGTCGAACGCCGCCAGCTCGGGCACGGCCGTCCCGGTCATCGGCAGCGGGGCCACCGGTTCGGACGCCCAGACGACCGCAAACCGCTCGCCGCCGTCGCGGGCCGTGCCCGCCAGCGCCACCGGCCCCCGACCGGCGGCGGCCTCGCGGTCCAGGTCGTCGGCCAGCTCGGCCGCGGTGCGGTCGAGCCCCAGCCGCCAGTC